>JBNMKT010000165.1:0-5169 GCA_050874485.1 bacterium | reverse complement strand
GTAGAGGATCTCAAAGGCGGTGAACGCCTCGGGGTCACCCGAAAAATGGCTGATAAAGCACTCATATTCCTCGAGTGTCCAGAAGCTGAGTTTTTTTGTCTGGCTGCTTCCGATGTGACCGGCTTTGATGCACGGATTCGGGAAATCGTAGTAGCGGGACGCATAGTTCATGAATGCGGACAACTGGAAATCGATGAGCTGCTGATAGGTGCTGCTGTAGTTCTGGCGCAGGATGACGGACTGCCACTTGCGGACGTGCTGCGTCGTGATGGCGCGCATCGGCAGCGGACCGAAAAACGGCAGGATCTTGTCGGAAAAGACGTGCTGTTTGGATGAAAGGGAGGCGGGCTTGAGCCGCACCTCCATGTCGTTGTAATAGATCTGATAAAATTCAGCAAATGTGATGTCATCGGAGACAGGCGCCGGGATCACCGGGGCGTGCTCCTTGGGGTTGAGTCTTGGCATGGGAACCTCCTTTTTACCGCCACACAAACGTCCCCTCATGCATCTGCTCCAGTGCCTCCACCAGCATCGCCTGCCGGTTCGGAAACAGATGTGCATACACGTTCATCGTGGTCGAGATATGCTTGTGCCCGACACGCTCTGCGATCGCCGCAGCTGTAAAGCCCTGGTCGATCAGCAATGACACGTGGGAATGCCGGATGTCATGGATGCGGATCTGCGGGACACCGCTGTGCTTGCAGCCGGCGCGCAGATGGTGTTTCAGAAAATCCACGGACCGTGGGATGATCCGCTCGTTCTTCTTGATATCCTCTGCGTGGATGTAGTCCATGACTTCGCGGTACAGAAACTCCGGCATCGCCACGTTCCGGACACTGTTTTCCGTCTTTGGCGGGGAGATGATGTCGCGGTGGTCATGGCGGACATAGGTTTTCGTGATTTTGAGCAGATGCTTTTTCTCGTCGATGTCCGACGGAGTCAGTGCGAGCAGCTCGCCGACGCGGATGCCGCACCAGTAGAGCAGCTCAAATGCGAGAAAGACACGGGGCTGATCCGAAAACTCCCGGATGAATGCCCAGTACTGCTCCAGAGTCCAGAAGCGCATCGCGCTCGTCGTGCCCGAGCCCATGTGGTCGGCTTTGTCGTATGGATTCTCGAAATCGTAGTATTTTGCGGCGTATTTAAACACCGCGAACAGGTGCATGTCGATGGTTTTTAAGTATGTCGGGCGGTAGCCCTGCTCGATGAGGGAGGTCTGCCAGGTGCGGATGAGCTGCGGCGAGATCGCGTTCATCGGGATGGACGCAAAGGTGGGAAGTATTTTGTCGCGGATCATGGCATCCTTGCGCGCGAGCGTAGTCGGTTTCAGCCTGCCCTCCATGTCGGAGATGTAGATGCGGTAAAAGTCAGCAAAAGAGATGTCCGGGGTCACAGACTCCGGAAGGATCACAGACAGATCAGTTGTGAGAAAGATGTTGTTTTCCATGCGATGTACTCCTGTATTGGTCAAAAATTCTTCTATCAAGGGGACCATCCATGTATTGAACAGTCCCCCGGTGTTCAATACACGCGAAGCCGCTGTGCGGGCAGGCTCCACGTGTTGAACAGACTCGAAACTAAAGATATGGATTGACTTAATAAAACAACAAACACAAAAACCCGGAAAAAAGTGTAGGAAAAACAAAAGAAAAATGATAGAATATTCATTAGTGGTATTTTACTGCGTAAATTTATTAAAGTAAGGGGTTTAGCTTGTGAGAGAGAGACTGGGATTGCAGACACTTACAAATGAAATACCAATCAGTATCTATCGGGACATGATTGATCCGGTACTGGTATCAAAGACACACGGAGTGAGTGGAAAATTATCCATAGCAGCAGAACTGGAAAGATACAATACGATAGGAAAAGATTGCGTGGCAGTCTGTGTCAATGATCTGGTTGCAATGGGTGCAAAACCATTATTTTTCTACGATACGATATCCTGTGCCAGACCCAAAAAGGACAAGATCGAAGATCTGGAAAAGGGTGCGCAGGAGCTGTGCGAACAGCTTGGAGTCGCATATGCGGGGAGTGAGATCATGGAGCTGCCGGACATTTTCCATTACGATCAGTATGATATGGTTGGCTTTGCGGTCGGCATCATGGATCGCAGTGCGGGAGGCAGTACGAGGCCGGTGAAAAATGCGGATGTGATCGTTGGACTTGCTTCGGATGGTTTACATAACAACGGATATGTTGTGGCAAAGAAGAAACTGTTTTTGACAAAAACCAGTATGGAAGTCTATTACGAGAATTTACAGAGTACACTCGGTGAGCTGTTGATGCAGCCTACGCGCTGTTATCAGAGCGCACTCGAAGCGATCCGGGGAGCAGATATCGCACTGGGTGGATGTATACAGGTGGCACATGGCGGATTAGATACTGCACTTCATAAGCTGCTGCCGAAGAATCTGGGCGCGGTGATCAAGCAGCCGAGACAGAATATCCCGCCGCTCTATCAGGTATTGCATCAAGATGGCAATATGCCGCTGGAGCAGATGCGGACAACCTGTAATATGGGTATCGGCATGCTCTTTATTGTGGCAGAAGAGGATGTGGCGCGTGTGATAGAGCTGCTCGAGGAGACAGGTGAGCGGCCGTTGCCGATTGGACTGGTGGAGACCGGCAGTACGCAGATTCGTTATATATAATCAGAGAGGTCATGAGACAACTATGAGTTCACAGGATAAATTGGAAAAAGTACTGCGTGACATACATGTGCTGATCTCGCGCAGTGAGTCCTATAGCCAGGATCGGATCATCGTCAATAAACAGGAGATGTTTGGTCTGATTGACCGTCTCAATGCCAGCATTTATGAGATCATGGAGGAATATGAACTCACGAAGCAGAGCAGAGACAAGGCAGAACGGGAACATAAAAAGCAGGGAGACAAGATCATCTGGGATGCCAGCCGTAAGGCAGAGGACATCTATGCGGCATCTGTCATGTACACAGATGAAGCGTTGAATCATATACAGGCGATCATGGACGAGTCTACAGAGCAGATCCGTCAGGTACAAAACGAGATGCTCAAGGGACTTGAGGAGAAAAAACAGATCGTGCGGACGAATCAGCTCGAACTGAAGTCCCAGTTACAGGATCTGCTCGATACAGAAAAGTATCTGTCACTCATCGAGGAGCGCAATAAGGAGATCGAGCGCGAAAAGGAAAAGCATGGCAGACGCTTTGGACAGAAGGAGAAGAGCCAGTTCGCGGATGTCAAGACGGAGATCCGTATCAATAAGGAATATTTCAAAAATGCAGGTATCGATATCGAAGAAGAAGAGGACGAGTCGACAGATACACAGGCAGACATATCTGCCACAGACGAAAAAACAAACCCATCGGTTGTGAGTGAAGAAGGACATACAGGCGGGGATGAAGAATTCCCAGTCAAAGAGGAACAGATCGATCTGTCTGGTGTGACCTGGGATGTAGAAGGTCTGAATGAACCGGCTTCTGAAAAAGAGAGCTCATCGGAGACAAATGACCGGCGCAAGCGGCATTTTTTCAAGCATATATAAAACACATGGGAGGATGAACGATGAAATTATATGATGGTGGTGTCTATCTGGTAAATGAAAACGAGATTATTGCAGACACCGGTGAGGCAGCGGCACTCCTGCAGAGCAAGACAGGCAGTGCACCTGCAAAGGAAGAAGCAAAAAAAGGAACACTGGCTTACAATATCTTAAAGGATCATAATACATCCGGAAATATGAATGAGCTGCAGATCAAATTTGATAAGCTCACGAGCCACGATATTACATTTGTCGGTATTATTCAGACTGCGCGTGCGTCAGGACTGGAGCGTTTCCCGATCCCTTATGTATTGACAAACTGCCACAATTCTCTCTGTGCAGTCGGTGGAACGATCAACGAAGATGACCATATGTTTGGCCTGAGCTGCGCGAAAAAGTATGGCGGTGTCTATGTACCGCCTCATCAGGCAGTCATTCACCAGTACGCGCGTGAGATGCTCGCCGGTGGTGGCAAGATGATCCTCGGATCAGACTCACATACCCGTTACGGAGCGCTCGGAACGATGGCAATGGGCGAGGGTGGACCGGAACTCGTCAAGCAGCTGCTGTCGCAGACTTATGATATCAAGATGCCCGGTGTAGTAGCCGTATATTTAAAGGGCAGCTTAAAGCCCGGTGTCGGACCGCAGGACGTAGCGATCGCGATCATCGGAGAAGTATTTGATAAAGGTTATGTAAAAAATAAGGTCATGGAGTTCGTAGGCCCCGGCGTGGCAACCTTAAGTGTTGATACACGTATTGGAATCGATGTCATGACGACAGAGACGACCTGCCTGTCCTCCATCTGGAGCACCGATACAAAGGTAAAGGAATGGTACGATATCCATGGCAGAAGTGAGGACTACAAGGAACTGCATCCAGCGGCAGTCACCTATTATGATGGCTGTATCGAGATCGATCTGGATGAGATCGAGCCGATGATCGCTATGCCGTTCCACCCGAGCAATGCCTATAAAATCCGTGAATTGAACGAGAATCTGATGGATATTCTGGATGACTGTGAGAAGCGTGCGCAGGTCAGCTTCAATGGAGCCGTAGACCTCAATCTCAAGGAAAAAGTACGAAACGGCAGATTATATGTCGATCAGGGAATCATCGCAGGCTGCGCAGGTGGCGGATTTGAGAACATCTGCGATGCAGCAGATATTTTAAATGGTGCGAGCATCGGACCAGATGAGTTTACGCTGAGCGTATATCCTGCAAGTATGCCGATCTA
Organism: bacterium; assembly: GCA_050874485.1. Lineage (GTDB taxonomy): Bacteria > Bacillota > Clostridia > Lachnospirales > Lachnospiraceae > W0P33-017. Next base: position 407 of record JBNMKT010000165.1, on the reverse strand, counting down.
TATGGAACTCGTGAAGAACGGAGCAGCTGCGAAGATCATGGAGACAGGTGCGATTTTAAAGACGGCATTCTGTGGTCCCTGCTTTGGAGCCGGAGATACACCGTCCAATAATGGCTTCTCGATCCGTCATTCTACGAGAAACTTCCCGAACCGAGAGGGTTCTAAGGTTCAGAACGGCCAGATCGCGTCTGTGGCACTCATGGATGCACGCTCCATCGCAGCGACTGCTGCAAATAAGGGCTATCTGACCGCAGCGACGGACTTTGATGTAAAATACACGAAACCGAGATATTTCTTTGACAAGACAATCTATGAGAACCGTGTCTATGACAGCAAGGGCGTGGCACATCCTGAGGAGCCGATCAAGCCCGGACCCAACATCAAGGATTGGCCGGAGATGTCAGCGC
>JBNMKT010000164.1:0-5196 GCA_050874485.1 bacterium | reverse complement strand
CCTTCTGTGGGTCTTGTATCCGGACAAAAATGAGGAGGTTTCATTTGAAGAAAGAAAAACAGAATAATAAGTTGAAAGTCATTCCGTTAGGCGGTTTAGAGCAGATCGGAATGAATATTACTGCCTTCGAATACGAGGACAGTATTATTGTCGTGGATTGCGGACTGTCATTCCCGGAGGATGATATGTTCGGTATTGATCTGGTCATTCCGGATGTGACTTATCTGAAAGAAAACCTTGATAAAGTCAAAGGTTTCTTTATCACGCACGGACATGAGGATCATATCGGTGCGCTGCCGTATATTTTGCGTGAGGTAAACGTACCGATCTATGCAACCAAGCTGACGATGGGTATCATTGATCACAAGTTAGAGGAGCATGAGCTGCTCAAAAAGGTCAAGAGAAAGATCGTCAAATATGGTCAGCACATCAATGCCGGATGTTTCCGCATTGAGTTTATCAAGACAAACCACAGTATTCAGGATGCAGCGGCACTGGCAATCTATTCACCTGCCGGTATCATCGTGCACACTGGAGATTTTAAGGTGGATTATACACCGGTATTTGGTGATACGATCGATCTGCAGCGATTCGGAGAGATCGGTAAAAAGGGTGTACTTGCCCTGATGTGCGACAGCACGAATGCTGAGCGCCCCGGCTTTACAATGTCTGAAAAGACGGTCGGACGGGCTCTGGAGAATATATTTGAGGAACATCAGAACAGCCGTATTATCGTAGCTACGTTTGCATCGAACGTAGACCGTGTACAGCAGATTATCAACCAGGCATACAAAAACGGCAGAAAAGTAGTCGTAGAGGGACGCAGTATGGTCAATATCATTTCTACCGCGACGGAGCTCGGCTACATCAGTATTCCGGATAACACCCTGATTGATATCGAACATCTGAAGAATTATCCGCCGGAAAAGACTGTGCTGATCACGACCGGCAGCCAGGGTGAGTCCATGGCAGCCCTGTCCCGTATGGCAAACGGCACGCACCGCAAGGTCAGCATCCGGCCGAATGATACGATCGTATTTAGTTCGAATCCGATCCCTGGAAACGAGAAAGCGGTATCGAAGGTCATCAATGACCTGTCACGAAAAGGTGCAGAAGTCATCTTCCAGGATGTGCATGTTTCCGGACATGCCTGTCAGGAAGATATCAAGCTGATCTATTCACTCGTCCGGCCGAAATATGCGATTCCGATCCACGGTGAGTATAAGCACAGAAAGGCACAGGCAAAGATCGCGCAGGAGCTGGGTATCGATAAGGACAATATTTTCCTGATCAATTCCGGTGATGTGCTCGAACTCGATGAAAACAGTGCCCGTGTGAATGGAAAAGTACACGTAGGCGATGTCATGGTCGATGGTCTTGGAGTGGGTGATGTCGGAAATATCGTACTCCGCGACCGTCATATTCTCGCAGAGGAAGGTATTATTATCGTGGTACTGACGCTGGACGGAGGCTCCGGACAGGTGCTGGCGGGACCGGATATCGTATCCCGCGGATTTGTCTATGTGCGTGATGCAGGCGATCTGATGGATGATGCACAGGCAGTATTGAATACAACGATGGATCACCTGATGGACAAGGGTGTGACAGACTGGGGCAAGATCAAGCAGGAGATCAAGGATGCGCTCGGTGGATTCGTATGGAAGGAAACCAAGCGCCGGCCGATGATCATTCCGATTATCATGGAGGTCTAGGGGCTTCATGCTGACAGATGAGAAAAATGCGCGAATGACAGCTGCCCTCGGGCAGCTCGTTACAGAGATGAAAAACAGTGACGAATATGTCCGTTTTAAGCGGGCAGAGGCAAAGGTGGCGGAATTTTCCGGTCTGCAGCAGCGGATTGATGAATTCCGGAGCAGCTGGTATGCATTGCAGAGCAGTGGTTCACCGCAGTTGTTTGAACAGATTGACAGTGTGGAGGAACGCTATGCGGATCTCAGGGAAAATCCTTATGTCCAGGAATTTCTGGCAGCAGAACTCGCGCTCTGCCGGATGTTTCAGCAAGTAAACTGGACGATCATGCAGAATCTGGATTTTGATACGGAATTTCTGCAGTCGTGACAGACAGGAGGTTGTTATGACCAAAGTAGTATTGCGAATGCTCAGTATCAGCATTACCATATTGCTGGGAGTACTGGTCGTATGTGGTCTGTACCGCATCGGTATCCAGTGTTATGATTTCGGTTACCGTGTGTATACGGAGCCGGCAGTGTCAGAAAGCGACCATACGGATGTGCTCGTACAGATCACGGAGGACATGGATGCGAAGGATCTGGCAGATATTTTAGAAGAAAAGCATCTTGTGCGTGACAGCAGATTATTTTTCCTGCAGGAAAAGCTGTCCGGATATAAGCCGGTACCGGGTGTGTATACATTAAATCCGTCCATGACACCGGCGGAGCTGATGGCGGGCATGACACCGGCCGAACAACCGGAGGGAGAGGAAGCACAGTCATGATATTGGATGAACGGTTATTGACTTACCTGAATTCTCTCGAGAGCAGCAATGGAGAACTGCTCGATACGATTGAGCAGGAAGCGTTGGCTGCCGAGGTGCCGATTATCCGCAAGGATATGCAGGGATTTTTGCGGTTTCTGCTGGCGGTCAGACAGCCCAAACGGATATTAGAGGTAGGATGTGCGGTTGGATTTTCTGCCCTTCTGATGGCACAGTGGAACCCGGTGGATTGTGAGATCACGACGATCGAAAACTGGCCGCCGCGGATACCCGTTGCACGTGATAATTTTGCACGCGCGGGCAGACAGGAGCAGATCACACTGCTTGAAGGAGATGCCGGGGAGATACTGCCGGAGCTGCTGGCAGAAGGCAGACATTATGACTGGATCTTTATGGATGCTGCGAAGGGGCAATACCCGGTTCTGCTTCCGACAGCGGTTGGATTATTAGAGTCTGGTGGCATACTTGTGACCGACAACGTGTTATTTGACGGAGAGATCATAGAATCCCGCTATGCGGTGACGCGGCGAAACCGCACGATCCACAAGCGTATGCGGGAATATTTATATACATTAAAACATCATGAGCAACTGACGACTGCCGTGCTGCCAGTCGGTGACGGCGCAGCGGTCAGCGTGAAAAAGTAGGAGAAATGAGACATGAGAGTACCTGAGCTTCTCGTTCCGGCGAGTAGTCTGGAAGTATTAAAGGTGGCAGTGGTCTTTGGTGCGGATGCTGTGTATATTGGCGGCGAAGTATTTGGTCTGCGTGCAAAGGCAAAGAATTTTACACTGGAGGAGATGCGGGAAGGTGTAGAATTTGCACACGCACACGGCGTCAAGGTATATGTGACAGCAAATATTCTGGCACACAACGATGATCTGGAAGGTGTGCGCCAGTATTTTGAAGAATTGAAAAGTGTCGGGCCGGATGCGCTGATTATATCTGATCCCGGTGTATTTATGATTGCGAAGGAAGTATTGCCTGATATGGAGCTGCATGTGAGTACACAGGCGAATAATACCAATTATGGCACGTATCGTTTCTGGCAGCAGCAGGGCGCAAAACGCGTGGTATCGGCGAGGGAATTATCGTTAAAAGAGATTCGTGAGATCAGGGAGCATATATCGGATGATCTGGAGATCGAGACATTTGTTCATGGAGCCATGTGCATCTCCTATTCCGGACGATGTCTGCTGTCGAATTATTTTACCGGACGCGATGCCAATCAGGGTGCGTGTACGCATCCGTGCCGCTGGAAATACGCGGTGATGGAGGAGAGCCGGCCGGGAGAGTATCTGCCGGTATATGAAAATGAACGAGGCACGTATATTTTTAACTCGAAAGATCTGTGTATGATCGAATATATTCCTGAATTAATCGATGCGGGTATTGACAGTTTCAAAATAGAGGGTAGAATGAAAACAGCATTGTATGTAGCCACCGTTGCCCGCACGTACCGCCGTGCGATCGATGACTATCTGCAGTCACCTGAACTGTACCGCGAGCATATGCCGTGGTATCTGGATCAGATATCCAACTGTACCTATCGGCAATTTACGACCGGATTCTTTTTCGGCAAGCCTTCCGAGGATGCCCAGATCTATGACAGTAATACTTATGTCAGGGAATACACCTATCTCGGAACGGTCGGAGGAGTGAATGAGGCAGGTCTCTATGCGATCGAGCAGAGAAATAAATTCTCGGTCGGAGAGCAGATTGAGGTCATGAAGCCAAACGGCGACAATCTGGAAGTCGTGGTACAAAGGATCGTAGATGAGGATGGAAAAGATCAGACGAGCGCACCGCATCCGAAGCAAAAGCTCTGGATCGATCTGGGATGCCCGCTTGATACCTATGATATCTTACGAAGAAAGGAAGAAGAGGGTCATGAGTAAGGACAAGTATGTAGCATATGTGGGAACATATACCCACGAGAACAGTATTGGTATTCATCTGTATGATTTGGATGAAGGAAAAGGCACAATGGTAGAGCGTAAAGTCGTTCCGATCAATAATGCGTCCTATCTGGTTGTCTCCCATAGTGGCAAGTTTTTGTATTCGATCGCAGATGAAGGTGTGCAGTCATTTAAGATCCTTCCGGACGGAGATCTCGAACCGATCAACAAATCATGGATCGGTGGCATGAGAGGCTGCTTCCTTGATATATCAAATGATGACCGGTATCTGTTAGTTGGCGGTTATCATGACGGACGTGTATCTGTGATGCAGCTCGACCCGGTAGAGGGTACGATCGTTGGTATTGCAGACGGTGTGTTCCACAAGGGTATGGGACGTTGTATTGCGGAGAGAAGTTCCCGCCCGCATGTGAACTGTGTGCGTTTTACCCCCGACCAGAAATACGTGTGTGCAATAGATGGTGGCCTTGATCAGGTAAAACTGTATCATATCGAAGAGGAGACCGGAAAGATCCATAATACAGACATCCTGCGTTGTCAGATCGATTCTGCGCCCAAGAGTATGCGTTTTTCAGATGACGGACGTTTTGCATATGTATTGTGTGAGCTGCTCAACTGTGTGAATGTCTATCGTTATGGGGAGTGTGACGGTGAGCCTGAATTTGAATTTTTACAGGAGATCACGACCACAGATAAGAAGGATGACGATATCTGCAGTGCGACCGCTATGACGATCTCACCGGATGGAAAACATCTGTATGTGGTCAATGCCGGAGTGAACTCCGCAGTGATCTATGATAT
>JBNMKT010000163.1:0-5210 GCA_050874485.1 bacterium | reverse complement strand
TTTTGCGAATAGTTAGAAAGGAACTGCCCTATGAAACTCCAACAACTTTATAGTCAGGTGCGTCAGGCGATCGATGATTATCATATGATTGATACTGGTGATAAAATAGCTATCGGTGTCTCTGGTGGCAAAGATTCACTGACATTATTATATGCGCTGGCAGGTTTGCGCAGTTTTTATCCGCATGCGTTTGATCTGGTTGCCATATCTGTTGACCTCGGATTTACATCGGATGACGCCAACGCAAACGATGATTTGCAGATCCGGGTGCTTTGCCGGGATTTGGATGTGCCGCTGCATATTGTACATACGCAGATTGGAAATATTGTATTTGAAGCACGCAAGGAACATTCGCCGTGCTCTTTGTGCGCAAAAATGCGCAAAGGCGCTTTAAATACTGCTGCAATGGAACTTGGCTGCAATAAAGTCGCCTATGCGCATCATATGGATGATATCATCGAGACAATGTTCTTATCTATGATATATGAAGGAAAGTTTTATTCGTTTCCGCCTGTCACTCTGCTTGAAAGGTCTGGACTTACAGTGATCCGTCCGATGATGTATGTATCGGAAGCTGACGTCATTGGCTTCAAAAACCGTTATGAATTACCGGTTAAAAAGAATGCCTGTCCTGTAGATGGATCAACCAGACGCGAATATGTCAAGCAGCTCATCCGTCAGATCAATCAGGAAAATCCAGGTGTGAAAAAAAGATTTTTTCACGCAATCACGAGTGCTCATCTATCGGATCGGCCGATTATTGATGATTGATATCTGCGTAACGAATCAGCATATCCACGCATCCATCGATTCCCAGTTTTTCACTGTTTAATGCCAGATCATAACTGCGGGAATCGCCCCATTTTTTATTGGTATAGAAATTATAATAGCTGGCACGCTCTTTGTCTGTGCGGTTCACCATATCCTTTGCTTTGGACTCGGACACACCCAGATCATGTGCAACACGTTTGATCCGATAGTTTTTATCCGCATAGATAAATGCATTAATGCAATTCGGTTCCTCTGATAAGGCATAATCGGCACAGCGCCCAACAATCACACAGGAGCCTTCCTTTGCAATGCGTTTGATCGTATCAAACTGTGCTAAAAATACTTTCTGGCTGAGTGGCATATCCATATAGGTATTTCCATGATAATTGCTGAAGGAATATGTATCCGTTACCAGCGAATATAAAAAGCTGCTGGTCGGCTTTTCATCCTGCATATGGAAAATCTCCTCGCATAAACCGCTTTCTGCTGCTGCGCGTGTCAAAAGCTCTTTATCGTAAAATGGAATGCCTAACTTCTCTGCCAGTTTCTGGCCAACATCCTTTCCACCGCTTCCAAATTCACGTCCAATCGTATAAATGATTTTTGCCATAGAATCACGTCCTTTCGAAGTACATTTTTATACTTCTTAGTATATCACTTTCGACGCAATTCCGCTAATATTTTTTCAAAATATTCTGGCAATTCTGCATTGATTTCTAAAAATTCACCAGTGACCGGGTGAATAAATCCTAAATGCATGGCATGCAGCGTCTGCCCCTGCAGATGCCATTTGCCGCTCACATGACGACCGCCATATACATCATCGCCCAGCAACGGATGTCCGATGCTGGCCATGTGAACGCGGATCTGGTGTGTACGGCCTGTTTCCAACGCAAATTCCATATAAGTGTAATTGCCAAAACGCTCCAGCACCTGATAATGTGTGACTGCAGGTTTGCCATTTTTCTCATTAATTGCCATCTTTTTGCGGTCTTTGGGATCTCTTCCGATCGCCCCTGTCACGGTACCGGTATCCTCTGTGATATTACCGAGGACGATCCCACGGTATCTGCGATTGCAGGAATGGTTTTTGATCTGCTCCGCAATATGGATATGCGCTGCATCTGTCTTGCACACAATCAGTGATCCGGTCGTATCCTTATCGATGCGGTGTACGATGCCGGGTCGGATCACACCGTTGAAACCGCTGAGCTCATCCTGGCAGTGATACATCACGGCATTGACCAATGTACCGCTGTAATGTCCGGCAGATGGATGCACCACCATCCCCTTTGGCTTGTTGACGACCAATAGTGCATCATCCTCATATAAAATATCGAGCGGAATATTCTCAGGAAGAATCTCCACATGCTCCGCAGGAGGCGTCTCAACAGTAATCAGGTCATCGGTATGCAGCCTGTAGTTGGCCTTTAATACCTTCTGATCCATCGTTACATGCCCGTCTTTGATCAGTTTTGAAAAATAAGTTCTTGACCGCTCAGGAAATATCGCGGCCAGGAACTTATCCAGACGTTCATTTTCATATTCATAGGTTACTTCAAAATTAGCGATTACAGATTCATTCATCGTGATCTCCTACTGTTACTTCTCCACCCCATCCGTGTGCCTGCTTCGATGAAAAATCAATGCAGACAGCCGATCCAGTTCTGCTTCTTTATAATAAAATAAAAACAGTATTACGAACAAAGCGACTGCACATGTCACATAGATATCTGCCACATTAAAAATCGGAAAATCGATCAATGAAAAGTAGAAAAAATCAATGACATAATTATGAGCCACCCGGTCAATAAAGTTTCCGACTGCCCCTGCAAATAAAGTGATACAGATCGCATGCAGCGGATAAAACCGTTTCTCCGCAGGAATCCTGCCAAATGCATAGATCAAAAACAATACCATCACAATCGTAATGATGATAAAGAATACCTTCTTGCCCTGCATCACACCGAATGCTGCTCCACGGTTTTCCAGGTAATGCAGTTCGAATACACCCTTTATGATTACCAGTGCATCCTGACCTTTGAGTTTTGTGACGGCTAACCATTTGGTTGCCTGATCCAGACAGATCAGAAGGGCTGCAAACAGCGCCCCGGTCACAGTAAGCCGTCTGTGGTTGTTATTTTTTATTTGTTCCATTGTCTATCACTCCAATATATAATGAATCGCATCTAACAGATCCGCATCTGTCAGGGATAGATCCGAATAGGCATCTCCAATGGCGCGCAGTAATGTGAATTTTACTTTTCCGCCAATCATCTTTTTGTCTGATTTTGTTGTTTCCAGAATCGCAGCGGCATCGTAACCGTGAATACGGGTCGGCAGCTGATAGTCACGCAGTACCTGCTCTAACTCGTGTAGTTCAGCTTCTGACAGACATCCCTTCTTTACAGATAGATACGCAGCAGCTACCATGCCGATTGCCACACATTCTCCGTGATATAACTTAAAGTCAGACAATTTTTCTACTGCATGACCGATCGTATGTCCAAAATTGAGCAGGGCCCGTTCGCCCTTTTCCTTGGGATCGTTCTCTACGACAACACGTTTGATATTGCATCCGATCTCAAGCATGCCGATCAGTGTCTCTGGCTTCTTTTGCAGGAGCTCCTCGCGATGATCCCGCATCCAGGCATAATATGCACCATCCTTAATGAGGCCGTGTTTGATCTCTTCTGCCATGCCATTTGCAAATTGCTGATCCGGCAGGGAATCAAATACTTCCATGCTCATATACACGAGTCTGGGCTGGTAGAAGGCACCGACCATGTTCTTATACTGTTCAAAATCCACGCCAGTCTTTCCACCGATACTCGAATCAACCTGAGCGAGCAATGAAGTCGGGATCTGCACAAAGTCAATGCCGCGTAAATAGGTGGCAGCTGTGAATCCGGTCAGGTCACCAACCACCCCACCACCGAGCGCAATCATAAAATCATGGCGGTCAAACTTGTTAATTATTAAGTATTCATATAATTTTTGAACAGTTGCTATGTTTTTGCTCTGTTCACCAGCATCAAATACGAACGAAAACACCTGTGGATATTGTTCGGATAAAATATGTTCAATTTTGTTTAAGTATATTTTTGCCACGTTTGAATCTGATACGATGCAGACTTTCTTGCTTTTGTCTGTACCAATACAGGCTGCAAGATCCGAATTCAAAGCCTCAAAGGTACGGTTCAACGTGATAAAATAGCAATGAGCTCCCTCATAATGGACATCAATTTCTTTTCGCATAAGTAGTTCCTTTCTGCTGTTTATTTTATATCGGTACTAATCAAAAAGCTGATACGAAAAACGTATCCGATCCTTTTTGGTCACTCCGAGTGTCTCACCAAAACGGACTTTTCCAAATCCCCGGATAGATAATACATCGCCTTGTTTACAATAATATGTATTATGTAAACTTTCTGCCCCGTTTACAAAGACTTTGCCTTCCTGAATCAGCCGCAGTGCAGCGGATCTCGATATTTTACAGATTGCTGCAATCACAGCATCCAACCGGTTAGAACTGACAATCGCGTCCTTCTCCTGAAAATGCGGAACATAATTGATCCTGTAATCATCCAGAATCTCTAATGTCACGACGGTGTGACGGATTGATGTGAGCATGTCCAGAATATAGGGTGTGATCCCCGCTTGCGCAAAGAAAAACATCTCCTGATCATTGACGATCAAATCTCCGATCTTGCTTCGTTCAATACCAAGACTCATGAGTGCGCCTAAGACATCCCTGTGCGAGAGCTTCTCTGCAAATTTAGGATATGCGGGACGGATACGCACACATTTCATCGGATAATCCCATTCATAAAAGAGAGCATCAGGGATAAATGCTACCATCTGACGCTCTGCATATTCGTATCCGCCAGACATCTCATAATCAGACGCCAGCTGGTCTCTATTCTGTTGTAGAATCGACTGTTCGTTCAAGGATAAAAAGTCGCTGAATGTCACGATTCCCTTTCGCTGCGCCTGCATGGAAAGGTCTGCAAAGCGCTTACTGATATATAATGCTTCTTCATTCATCGTATTAAATACCTGAAATATCAAAACTATCCATGAATGACTGGAAGTCTCCGGATATGTCTACGCTTTCCGGTGTAATGATGAAGATATAGTTAGAGATCTTCTGTAAATTGCCATTGATTGCAAAGCAGGAACCGGATGTGAAATCGATAATACGCTGTGCAATATCTACATCCAGCCCTTCTACATTTAAGACTACTGTCCGGTTGGCAAGTAATGTCTCTGTAATCTCACGGGACTCGTCAAACGTGGTAGGCTTGATCACACATACTTCCATACCGCCAGATGTCTGCGAACGTCTGGATGAACTGCGCATGGGTGTGATCTTGTTTTGTGTTTTTTCTTTTGGACGGCGTTCGCTGACCGGTTCAGGTTCGGACATATCTACGCTG
>JBNMKT010000162.1:0-5287 GCA_050874485.1 bacterium | reverse complement strand
TGTGCAGCATATCGTTACTGTCCTGCTTATCCTGCACACGCAGACACAGACGAAACTTTGAATTGCTCCAGATATTATCATCCACGGTACCACTCGGTTTCTGAGTCGCAAGAATCAGATGCACACCCAGACTTCGGCCGACCTGTGCCACACTGATCAATTCACGCATGAAATCCGGTTCCTCGCGCTTCAATTCGGCAAACTCATCGATGATAATAAACAAATGCGGAACCGGCACGGTGGCTTCACCACTTTTATATAATTTTGTATATAGATTAATGTTATTTACGCCATTCTCATTAAAAATCTGCTGACGTCTGCGGTTCTCACTCTTGATGGATACCATCGCACGATGTACCTGATTGCCGGACAGATTCGATATCTGACCGATCAGATGCGGCAGCCCTGTAAACAGATTCGCCATACCACCGCCCTTATAATCAATGACAAAATATCCGACATCATCCGGGCTGTAATTAACCGCCAACGATAACATGTAGGTTTGCAGCGTCTCCGATTTTCCGGAACCAGTGGTACCGGCCACCAATCCATGCGGCCCATGATACTTCTCATGTACATCCAGATAACAATCCCGGCCTCCGGCCTTTTGTCCGATCAAGCCCCTGATATTCTCATAAATGCGGTTCTTCTTCCAACGCTCCAACACGTGGAAATCATTCAGGCTATTCGCATGATACATATCAAAGAATGTTAATGACTGCGGCATCTCACCACCGGTCTCAGTCTCCTGTACTTCTATGTTCGCCAGTCTTCTAGAAAACTGCAGCAGATGCTCGTCCGTCAGCGTATCAAACTGAACCGCCAGACGTTCATCCTCTCCGGCCATCACATCATACATACCCTGAAACGCTTCTGTATTTTCTATGATAAACCGGCAGCTATTCGGGAGCTGCTCACGGTCATCCGTCAATAGAATCGTCGTCAGTCCATAATTGAGTTTTTCTTCAAATGCATATTTTTCCAGCAGTTCTCCTGATAGTAACTGCGGATCTGAAACAAACAGCACGATATGCGGACAATATAACCGATGTTCCATTTTTCCCGCCACTTCTTCCCTGCGGCGGAAGAGTTTTGTCAGTTCGTAAAATAAATCACTGCATGTCGCCTGATCACTTCCGACAAAACGCACCTGATGATCCTGTGACCATGTATGAGGCAGCCATTTTGCAAACTCCCACTGACCGGCATCTGCACTATTCATCTGGTCGTATGCGTATGCCAGCTTCACCTCCGTGTAGCAATTTGCAGCGGCGATCTGTGCAGACAGCAGCTTTGCCACTTCTATGGCACCTCTCTTCTGATCGCCACCCACGATACCGATCAGCCGGTGCGCGGTCAGATCCAACGTCACGGGCACCTGATACAAGGTTTTATAATTATCATAGATATACTGCGGCTTGTCCTTTAGGTTGTCCTCTACCAGTTCAAAACGCTCTGCCGGAACTTTGATCGGCACCTGAAACGGTACATCGCCAATCCCTAATCTATGATTCAAAAAGTCCGTGTGCAGCTGATTGCGGTTCCACAATTTATCAGAGTGCGCTGTATAGCCCACACATTCCTCTGCAGGCACATAGCGCTGGCGCATCGCTTCCATATTATGCTCATATTTCTGCTTCACTTCCTCCGTCTTTTTCAGCAGATAGGAACTATATGCCTCAAAGCGCTGGATCTCCTTTTCCTTTAACCGCTTCTTATGAAAACGCTGGTTCTGTAGCGTCCAAAAGCTTCCGATCGCAGCCGATGCAACCGCCATGATCAGACCGGTATACATATAAATACCACGGTTGCTGCCACTATTTCTGGATGCCATGATCATCATTGCACAGCTGAGCAGCATCGGAAATGCCATTGTGAGCGCCGGCCCGATCGCCATAAACAGTGGCATCTGCTCCGGTTTCTCCGGATTCGGCGGTGCCTCGATCTCTATCGGATCTGTCTCTATCTTCTGTACACTACGCGGCGACCGGTGAAACAGGTATTTGCCTGCATGATCTGCGATCGCAACCGTTTCCTGCTGGTCTGCGCCCTCCCATAATGCCAGGGCACCATCTGCCACAGTCACCTGTGGATGCGCGGTGTCGACTGCCAGCAATGTTCCCAGATACACCAGATGTAACCCGACAATATTGATGTAGTCTCCGTATTTCAACACCTGACTGCCCTGCACACGGACACCGTTTACATACACGCCATTGACACTCGTATCTTCGAGCGTCCAACCATCCGTTTTTTTAACAAATCTGGCATGTTTTTTTGACACAAACTCGCGAAATGTATAGCGGATATCGTTCTCTTCGCTCTTGCCAATCTGAATCTGTGTCTGACCTGACAGATCATACTTTGTATAAGGTACAAATACCTTTGGCCGTTCTGTCACGACCACAGAGATCCGGGACTCCCCTTTTACGACCACTTGATACAGATCCTGTGCCTCAATCCGCTGATTCTCATAGAGCACATCATTTTTTGTAATACGATAATTTTCACTGGAACGGAACTTCCAGATATTTCCGATCACCTCAAGCTTCAGCTTCAGGTCCTCTGGAAGTCCAAAGACATTTTTATTCAGAACGATCTCATAATCAGAATTATTAATCGGCGGCAAAATACATTCTTTAAATGCATCCGTCGTATATACAGACAATATCATTGCCATCGCCAACACTCCTCTCCGTCGGTTCATCACCGATATACTTCTCTATCACACCTTCAACATCTTCACTTCGATCATCGTCTTTCCTATGAGGATATGATCGTCGTCCTGAACCTGCACCATTCTCTCGTCCAGCGCGTAACTACGCCGTCCTCTCTGCAGAGAAACCGCCTGCATCGGCGTGGTGTTCTTCACGTACAGCAGCTGCCCATCGCGTATCAACTGTACTTCACAGGATATCTTCTGCTCCGTGTCCAGTACTAGTTCACTCTGTGCATGGCTGCCAATGCGAATCAGGCTCTGTATATAGAAAATATATTTTTTTGTTGACAATGGACTATGCGCTACCAGCTGCACACATATCGCATCCTGTTTTTTCTCAAAATCGTCATGATATGCGATATCATATGCCACGTTTGTAGCTGCTTCATCCCTCACGCTCTCAGAAGCATGATGATTCTCCAGTGCAGCACGCAGACGATCATCTCTCGCCTGATCCGCTACGTGTCCACGAAGTTCTTTTGTTTTCTTGTTTCTGACCAACACTACGGTAAGTATCACAATCAATCCAACAATTCCCAGCACTTCACCGCATATGACCAGAATCTCCCATGTAACACTCACAAGCAACCCCTACTCTGCAAGTCTTTTTTCCAGCTTGCTCTTTGCCTTATCTGAAACTGCCGTACCATCCAGATCCACAATATTCAACTTCGGTAAATCGTTCAACACTGTGATTTGTTCCAAATGCTGATTGCCATCTAAATAGACCTGCTGCAACAGCGGATGATTGGCCAATTCAGAAATATCCGTCAGATCATTGTCACTGGCTACAAGCACCGCCAGATTCGTCATTCCCTCCAGGATAGACAGGTCTGTCAATCCGCAATCCGTCAATGAAAGTTGATACACAGCCGTTTTATCCGGATATTTTTCCAACTCCTCCAAGCCATCGATCAAATCTCTATGTACCACGGATACGTGTACCGTTCCACGCACCGTCTCATACTGCATATCGTCTTCTGGGACAAATTCCCAGTCATAATCAGCAGACTGATCAAATACTTCCGGCAGATTCTCAATCGTGAGCTCGCCCCGGACTTCCGTTGCATCCGTTTCAGACACCTGAAAAGCCCCTCTGACTTTCACTGTATCGGCTGCATCTCCCTCGAAAATCAGGTGATTGCTGTTAGACTTGCTCACCACAGCTACATCTTTTGTACAAACCGGTGTCACTTTTACCGGCTGCTGGATATCCGGTGTTTCCGGTTCATGAACCTGTGGCTCTACCACATCATTTTCTTCTGTCTCGGGTTCTGCAGGTACATCTCCTGTCTCCTGTGCAACTACCGGTTGCTCCTGCGGCCGGTTGGCAAATGCTGCTCCCACACCGATCGCAGCCACTGCCACAAGCGCGATCCCCACGGCAACCGGTATCCACTTTTTGCGCGGCTTCGCTGACTCCGTTGCCTGCTCCGGCTGCTCCTGCGGCACTTCTTTCTCATCAGGCACCGGCAACGCTACAGTATATTCGTCTTCTTCATATTCCTCTTTTTCATATGCAGCTTCTTTATATGCATCTTCTTTATGTGCATCTTCTTCAGCCACAGATTCCTGCCGCCCAACAAAGGCTACCGTGCGGTCATCCTCCGGTTCGCGCTCCACCACAGGTTGTGCGTGTACATCCGCAGTCCCGGCAGATGCTGCGATCGTCTCCGGCCGCTCCATATCTTCATCTGTCAGAGACTCCAATGCCTGTCGGAAATCCTCCATTGACTGATAACGCTGTTCCTTATCATAACAGCAGGCCTTTAAAATCACTGCTGCCAGCGCATCCTTTGCATAGACAGGTGCGGCTAACGCCTCGCCCTTCATCCTTCGGATTAATGCCTGCTCCTTTTCCTCAGCAGTCGGTACACGATCCAACGGCAGAAAAGGTCCGCGGTTCTTATTCAATAGCTGATACAACACCATTCCAAGTGAATATATATCTGCACGGAAATCGTAATACTCCCGGTTATACACCTCAGGCGCCATAAAATTGTAGGTTCCCTTGATCGACATCGTCAGCTGTGCATCAGATACATTTCGGGCGATTCCAAAATCACCGATCTTATAATCACCATCCGGAGAACGGAAAGTATTACTCAGCTTAATATCTCTGTGAATGATCTTGTGCCCGTGACAAATCCGCAATCCCTCGGCGATATCCTTTCCCAGCCGGACAATCTCACGGTTATCCGTCCACTGTCTTGATTCCTGACCGATCACACTGCCGAAATCCTGCAACAGCTCCATCCGGATAAAAATATCATATCCAGGCTCTTTTCCATGATTATGCGGAATAATATCATGATCCTCGAAACTGACAATGTTGGTCTTTCCCTTGAGCTGTTCCATCATATCGATCTCAGTCGTGATGCTCTGCCGAATCCGGTCATAGTAGCTGATCGTCTCCTCCTTCGTCGCGCAGCTCATCTCAACTTCATTCAGTTCCGCTTTATCTTTTGGTATGGAGATCACTTTCAGTGCAGCTTCGTAGGTTCGTTCATATACCTGACAGGTAATCCGGTATACATCACCAAAGCTGCCGCCTCCCAGATGTTCACC
>JBNMKT010000161.1:0-5355 GCA_050874485.1 bacterium | reverse complement strand
TCATTTTCCTTGGCATATTCAATGATTTCGGACGGATCGGTACGATCTGCCAGATTCACGCATAATACATTACACCCCTCATCGATCATCTCTTTGATCTGATCATTTTGTGTCTTCTGCGAGCCTACTGCATCCCGGACTGTGACCATGACTTCATAGTCTCCGCGATCCCGGCTCAATGCTTCCCTAAAACAGCGGACCAGCTCATTGATAAAAATATCACTCTGATCATAGCAGGCCACGCCGACATAGATCTGATTCGCATCCGCCGTTTCGTCCGTGCCACAACCTGTGAGCAGGCACGCGGCCATGGCAAACAGGAAAAAGACTGTAGACAGATGCTTTCTGATTCTGTTTTTTTTCATAGTTTCGATTCCTATTTTTACTTCTATTTTACTTCGATTTTATTTCTATATTTATTTCTTTATTTTGTTCACTATGCCGATTCTCCGGCTCTGCGCGCTCCATCCTAAGCGCCGGCCACACCTGTCTCTCACTGACTCATAATAAATAACAATTCCTGGTTTTCATCTGTAAACAGCTCGTCCCTGCGAAGCACGGTATATCCTACCGTAATATCTTCCATGTCGCGGTCTGTTCCGTTTAATTTATCTCCTACAGCAGACATACTCTGATAACCTGCATCGAATTCATCTGGAACAACAAGACATGCTGCATAGTCATTATCCAGATAATACACAGCCTCTGTTGAATTACCGATGCCATAGATCCGCGCACCGTGCAGACGATCATCCGCGCCGCACTTTCCAGCTATCACGACACTTCGGTCATCCAGCGCCAGCACGACATCTACGGGTGGCTGTTTTTCCAGAATCACCAGACCTGCATCATTTAAGTTTCCGGTGATCTTCCATCTGATTTCGGCGCCCTGCTCCTGCAGGAGTCGATAGACGGTATTCTTTTTTTCCCGTGTCACATCCGATGTCATATCCGATGTGAGGACACCGATCCGCTTTCCTCTGATATCTCCGTCACAGTCCGCTAACAGTTCCTGTACCAGTTGTTCTCCCATCGACGCCGCATCAGCCTCTGTAGTCGGAAACCCAGACCGGCTCCTGTCATATCCTGCCGCTGATTCAATCAGCATAATCGGGATCTTTGGTGATACCGTCTGGAGGATCTGCTCCGCATCCCTCCCCGGTATCGGCTGCACAATCACCGCGTCTGCACCTTTCTGGATCGCAAACTGGATGATTTTTACTTCTTCCTCCATCGATTCTATGATCTCTGTACTGATGAAAACCACATCCACCTTATGATCCTCAGCCGCCATCCGCAATCCGTATTTCAGCGAAGACCACTGATTACTGTCCGAATCAGAGAGCACCACAGCGACTCTGGGCTGCTGCTGCTCATGTCTCTGAAAAAAGATGACCCCCAGAAACACGATCACCCAGGCTCCCAGGATCAGTTCCAGTAGAATATATTTCTTTTTCACACTTTTCACGCTCTATTGTCCTGCCTTCCTGCTATGCATCGCTGTTCCTGCCGGTGACCCATTCTCAAGCACACGCTGCTGCTCCTCCGAAAAAGGTATCGCCGGTATCCGGATAGATACCGTTGTTCCCTCATCCAGCTCACTTGTAATCTCCAGTCCGTATTCTTTGCCAAACAGAATCTGAATCCGGTTGTTTACATTAACGAGACCGACCCCTGAGCCTTTCTTATGCACACGCTTGGTGTCTGTGAGCAAGAAGCCTACCTCATCAGGTGGAATACCGATTCCGTTATCCGTCACGGAAAGTGTCAGAACATCTGCCTCCAATGTTCCACTGACCGTGATCTCTCCGCAGTCCTCCAGCTCCCGCACACCATAATTGATCGCATTCTCCAGAAGTGGCTGTAGGGACAGCTTCACCGTGCAATACTCATAGAGCGATTCATCCACATCAAAAGAGACGGAAAACCTGTTTTTATAACGCGTCTTTTGAATATTCATATAGCTGCGTGCATGCTGCAACTCATCCCGCACACGGATAATCGTATGTCCCTCCGACAGACTGACACGAAACAGTTTTGCCAGCTGGGAGATCATAAAGGCCGCTTCCTCGTTCCTGTCGCCCTCTACCATCCACGTAATGGAATCTAACGTATTGTACAAAAAGTGCGGATTAATCTGGCTCTGCAGCGCCTCGAGCTCACGCTTGCGCTTCTCATTCTGTTCCCAGACAATTTCCTGCATGAGCAGCGCATTCTGCCGGTACGATTTTTGAATAGACTCACCCAGATGACGGATCTCCTGCGACCCGCCAACATAGATTTCCGACTCTCTTCCGGTCTCATACTCCGCGACTGAATGATCGAGTTTTAGGATCGGCCGCGAGATACGCAGTGCAACAACCCGGTTGACGATGACTAACATCATAATCATTAACAGGATCAGAACGATACTGAACTGGCGCATATCGATCATTTTATGTGTAAAAATCGAATACGGAACGACACCCACCAGTTTCCAGCCGGTATAGCCAATCGTATTTACAATAATCTTGCGGTGTCTGCCTTCGAAATGCTCCTCGTAGACACCATCTTTTCGCTTTGCCGATACGAGGTTATTTTCACTCACAATTCCTTTTGAGATCTGTACCTGCTGCGGATGATAGATGATCTCACCATTACTGTCACACAGATAAAAATACTGTTCACTGCCAAGCGTGTTGATCTGCTTGATCATTCTGGAAATGCCGGCATAATCCATATCTACGAGTAAAACACCGGACTGTGAATCGGCTCCGAACGTCAGATCTGCCACCCGGCTCGAGGAGATGACCCAGTAATAGCGCATCGTCCCATCGTCAAACAGATTCTGAATATGCGGCGTCGAAAAATGAATATTCTCCATCTCCTCCATTGCATCCACAAACCATTGCTGGTCTGTGACACTCACATCCGGCTTCTGCGTCACAACCGGCTCTGCTGCTAACAGATTTCCCTGTCTATCATAGATCGCAATACTCCGCAGCTTGTCCTTGTTTGCCTCATACAACAGCTGCATCTGCTCCTTGATCTGCATCGCGTCAGAATCCATATCACTCTCTTTGATCACATTATAATAAGCAGTATCTGAAATCTGGCGCATGTTGACCAGATACTCTTCCATACTGTCCTTCGTCTGATCCATCAACTTCTGTGTACTCTCGACGATCTCCTGTCTGGAGACGGAAGAAAACCGAATGTACATGATCACACCCATACACACTACAATCGAAACCGAAATAAGCGAGAACGCAATCATGAGTGAAGTCTGGATATTTCCAGGCTTCCATTTTTTTAGCTGTTTGACAAATCTATCATTCACCCTTTACATACTCCGATCTGTATTTCGATGGCGAGACGCCATACTGTCTCTTAAACACGTAGCTGAAATAATTCGGGTCCGTATAACCGACGCTCTTTGCTATCATATAACTCTTCTCTGTTGTCTCTATCAGAAGCCTTGCCGCTTTTTCCATCCGGTATTCCGTCAGATAGGCGATAAAAGAATTGCCCGTATCCTTTTTAAAGATGCTCGAAAAATAAGAGTTGGATATTCCGAGCGTTTCACAGATATCATCCAGTGACAATCCCTCATCCTGATAATGATTGTGCACATATTCCTTGGCCCTGCGGATCAGCGACTGTGTCGAACTGTCACGCGCACTCTGTATACTTTCATGCAGCCGCAGGCAATGGCTGCTGAGCCATTGTTTCAAGACATCCTTCTCCATATTGATCAGCCGGGAATATTCCCCTATGATCGCGGCTGACCCTTCGTCCAGAGCCAGATCATTGTTCACGGCAAACCGGTAGAGCGCACTGATCAGCTCCATCACTGCGATCTGATGCTCCTGCAGGGATCTGGAACGCACATAGATCTTATCCAGATAAGCCTCTATCGCCTCCATGATCTCTCCATCCGACCCGAGACTGATCATTTTCAGCAGTTCGGACAATTCGCTGTCGCTGTCCGCAGCCTGTAGTTCCTTCTTCTGGGGAATGATCTCACGAATATTGATTGCGCGCTCTCCCCCGTACAATACGCGGTAAGATACAGCTTCCTTTGCACTGTTGTACGACTGTGGCAGATCGATCATATGCTGGCAGATCTGTCCCACGCCAATAGTCACGACTGCGCGTATCATCCGGTGCATATATTTGCAAAAGCGGTCACACTCATCCGTCAGCTCCGGGAGCGCATTCTCATCCTTCAATGATACGATCATCACGGTGTTGTCCAGATAGGTAAAGCTCTTTGCTGCCCACTTGACTGCCAGCTGCTCCCTCGCCTGCTTGTCGACTGATGCCACCAGCAACCGCTCATCCATATCCTTTGGTGCATTCGTTTTCGATACGTGTATGACCAGGCAGCAAAACAGTGGCCCTTCAACCGAGATCTGGTAATTCTCCAGATATTTTTGCAGTTCATCCTCATGGATCCTGCCCTCGATCAGCATCGAGTAAAAGTTGGCCTGCAGCTGGGGGAGTGAATGCATATAATATTCCTGAAGCACAGCCACATTTTTCTTCTCACTGATCTCCTGATCCATCTTTACTTTTAATTTGGCGAAAACACTTTCCAGCTCGCTTGCATTGGAAGGTTTTAAAATATATTCCTCGATCTCCAGATGCACAGCCTCTTTCGCATATTCAAATTCATCAAAGCCCGTAAACAGCAGCACGTGGGTCGCAGGATATTTTTGACGGATGCAGCTGCACAGCTCCAGTCCATCCATATAGGGCATCCGGATATCTGTCATAACGACATCCGGCTGGGACTCCTCGATCATCTCCAGTGCCTTCACACCATTATTCGCATGACCGATCACAGAAAATCCCAGTTCTTCCCACGGTATCTTATGCATAATCACCTGAATAACTTCTTCCTCATCATCTACAAGGAGCAATGTATACTGACTCATGTTTCTCTCCAATTTTATCTTTTTCGCAAGTACATAAGCCCACTATACCACAAAAAGAGCGCCAGACCAAGAACCTGTCTGACACTCTTTTTAAAAAACCAGTAAACAATTCAGTGATTACTTCTTCTGTACATATTTCAGGCAGTCCAGTGTTACTGCTACGAGAATGATGATACCTGAGAATACGAACTGAAGGTTTGTATCGATACCGAGAATGGTAAGGGAGTAGGTCAATGCTGTAAAGATAAATACACCGGTTACAACGCCGGAGATCTTACCGATACCACCGGTAAATGATACACCACCGACTACGCAGGCTGCAATCGCATCCATATCCCAGCCCTGTCCATAAGCTGCTGATCCGGAACCAACCATACGGATACACTCCAGCCATGTACCGAATCCATATAATACACCGGCCATCACGAAGGCACCC
>JBNMKT010000160.1:0-5363 GCA_050874485.1 bacterium | reverse complement strand
TCTCTAATGTGATACGGTCCAGGGCATTCCGAAACTGGCGCACCATCACGATCTTTCCATCGGGCAATACCGGTACGACTGCAGCCGCTCCCTTTCTGTGATGGATCAGATCCCACTGCGCCGTCCTGCCATCGGGCATCTGCATCGTATCACTGTAAAAGTCTACGATCGCCCCCTCATATTTTAATGTACGGTTAATTCGTTTGATTTTGTTTTCCATGATAAAACCTCCTTATAAAAGCAAAAGGCGCTAAGATCACACATCTTAACGCCTTCAAATCAGTTTCTTTTTTAGATGATCGTCCGAATCACTTTGCGTAATCCGTAACACGTGATTCTCTGATCACATTTACCTTGATCTGACCCGGATATTCTAATTCAGATTCAATCTGCTTTGAAATATCCCTTGCAAGGATAACCATATCAGCATCACTGATTTGTTCAGGAACTACCATAACACGAACTTCTCGTCCTGCCTGAACAGCAAAAGATTTGTCAACTCCCTTAAAACCGTTTGTAATATCCTCTAACTGCTGTAAGCGGTTAGAATATGTTTCTAATGTCTCTCGTCTTGCGCCCGGACGTGCGGCACTGATTGTATCAGCAGCCTGTACCAGACATGCAATCAGAGACTGAGGTTCTACATCACCATGATGCGCCTCAACTGCATTGATGATCAGCGGTGATTCCTTGTACTTGCGGCACAGATCCACACCGATCTGAATATGCGAACCTTCCATATCGTGATCCACGGATTTTCCAATATCATGTAACAGACCTGCACGCTTCGCGGTTCTGACATCCACACCGACCTCACCAGCCAGCAGCCCTGCAATCTGAGCTACCTCAATCGAATGCTTCAATGCATTCTGACCATAACTGGTTCTGAACTTCATACGTCCAAGCAGACGGACAAGTTCCGGATGGATTCCATGAATGCCAACCTCTAATGTCGCTGCCTCGCCTTCCTCACGGATCATGGTGTCAACTTCCTTCTGTGCTTTTTCTACCATCTCCTCGATTCTGGCCGGATGAATACGTCCATCCACGATCAGCTTCTCCAGAGCGATTCGTGCTACTTCACGTCGAATCGGATCAAAGCCGGAAAGAATGACTGCCTCCGGTGTATCATCAATAATCAGATCTACACCTGTCAGCGTCTCCAGTGTACGGATATTTCTACCCTCGCGGCCGATGATTCTTCCCTTCATTTCATCGTTGGGAAGCGGGACTACGGAAATCGTAGTCTCTGAAACATGGTCTGCTGCACATTTCTGAATAGCAGTCACCACATAATCCTTGGCTTTCTTTCCTGCCTCTTCCTTTGCGCGGGTTTCCATTTCCTTAATGAGTTTTGCAGTGTCAAGTTTTACATCATCTTCAACGGTTTTCAAAAGAAATTCTTTTGCTTGTTCGGAGGTTAAACCTGAAATTCTCTCAAGTTCCTGTACTCTCTGTTCATTGAGCTTTGCGACTTCTGCTTTCTGCTTTTTGATCTCTTCTTCCTTAGCTGCAAAGCTTGCCTCACGCCGCTCTATAGCATCGAGCTTCTTATCCAGATTGGACTCCTTCTGCTCAACACGACGCTCTGCACGCTGAACCTCTGATCTGCGTTCCTTGATCTCGCGGTCTAATTCGTTCTTTGTCTTAATAGACTCCTCCTTGACCTCTAACAGAGATTCACGTTTCTTTGCCTCTGCAGTCTTTACCGCATCATCAATAATCGATCTGGCACGTTCTTCTGCCGAACCGATCTTGGAATCAGCCTTTTTCTGCTCTAACTGATTCATGATAACGACTGTCACAACTGCAGCAATAACTAAGGTGACCAGAATAGCAACTATCATCGTAACAATACTTACCATCGCAGGAGCACCTCCTTATTAAGTTTTCATTGTACATATAACAAAAAATTCGTACATCTGTCATAACTACAACATATAAATTTTATCCTTTATTGTACATTATGTCAAGAGGATTCTTTATGACAATCTCAGCTCCCGGCAAATATCCGAGCTGCGAAAACCTCTGCGTTGCAGATAACCGTACATTCTGCGCTGTTCCCCCTGATCTGCCGTCTTCGGATCATAATGACGCTTCTGCAATAAATCGCGGATCATCTGCGCCTCATCACGCTCATCCTCATAAGATGCCAGTACCTGATCTGCCAGTTCTCTGTCGACACCCTTTTGCTGCAGTTCCATACGCAGCTTCCCGCTGCTCTTGGATGCACCGCGTAAACGCACATAACAGTCCGCATAGCGCGCATCATCCACATAATGATAGCTTTTCACATAGGCCACTGCCTCGTCCACCAGATCCTCCGGATACCCGCCATCCAACAGCTTACGTCTGAGATCACGCTCCGTGCGGTCCATACGCTCTAACAAATACATCGCACGCTTTTTTACACGTTTCCCGATCACATCATGGCGAATCTGTATGTACTGCTGATCGCTGAGCACTGCGCCTTCTGACAGATGCAGCGTGCGCAGTTCTCCCGGATAGAGCATCCATCGTTCTCCGTTATCCAGCTGCACGAGACGTCTGCCCTTTGTCTGCTGTTCAATGGCTGTAACCATCACTTCTGACATATCCGGCTACTCCTGCGTCTCTACAGTCTCTGCGGCAGCATCCGGCACTTCTTCTCCGATTCCATAATGTGCACGTACCTTTGCCTCTATCTCTGCACAGATATCCGGGTGGTCAGCGAGAAACTGCTTGGCGTTCTCACGTCCCTGGCCGATCTTATCCCCATCATAGGCATACCATGCACCGGACTTGTTCACGACGTCGATGCCTGCAGCAAGATCCAGAATATCACCTTCTTTTGAGATACCCTTACCAAACATAATATCAAACTCTGCCTCACGGAACGGCGGTGCCACCTTATTTTTGACAACTTTCACACGTGTGTGGTTTCCGATCACCTCTCCGGCCTGCTTGAGTGCCTCCACGCGGCGTACATCCAGACGCACGGATGAATAGAACTTCAACGCACGTCCTCCGGTTGTTGTCTCCGGATTGCCAAACATCACACCGACCTTTTCACGCAGCTGGTTGATAAAAATTACGATACAGTTGGACTTGCTGATCACAGCCGTCAGTTTACGGAGTGCCTGTGACATGAGCCGCGCCTGCAGACCCACATGTGAATCACCCATATCTCCATCAATCTCCGCCTTCGGCACAAGTGCTGCTACCGAATCCACGATCACGATATCTACCGCACCGGAGCGCACCATCGTCTCTGTGATCTCGAGTGCCTGCTCGCCGTTATCCGGCTGTGAAATATACAGGTTATCGATATCTACACCGATATTTTTCGCATAGACCGGGTCAAGCGCATGCTCCGCATCGATAAATCCCGCGATGCCTCCCGCCTTCTGTACTTCAGCAACACAATGCAGTGCAACGGTCGTCTTACCACTGGACTCTGGCCCGTAGATCTCGATAATACGTCCCTTCGGAAGTCCTCCGAGGCCCAGCGCCAGATCCAGACTGAGTGATCCGGTCGGGACTGTCTCAACATTCATCGCTGCGGAAGGATCTCCCAGCTTCATCACGGAGCCCTTTCCATACTGCTTCTCGATCTGCGCAATCGCCGCATCGAGTGCTTTTAATTTATTTTCATCTGCCATGATAATCTCCTTTTTATTTTTATGTATTTTTCATCGTTCTATATGCTTCGCGCCAATACCGAACATTCGTTCGTGTCTATGGCTATGATAATACACTTCATATCAAATGTCAACAGGGAAAATCTGATTTGCCATCGTCGTAACATAAAAAGAACACCCGAAGAACGGGTGCTCTCATTATAGCTTTTTGTGCGATCTGCGTCAAGCACTCCTTATGGATGCCAGACAGCATCATGCCACCACGCACGTTCCTGTTATGACTCAACTTTCTGATCACGCAGCACTTCTGCTTTATGCAGCAGATCCAGTACTTCTTCCTTCGTGATCACGCCGATACTCTTGCCTGCGAACATGCCCAGATTCATCGCCACAAGCATCGGTATACTCATGACCTGATATTTAAGCGCCAGTCCCGGCTGCTCATCGACATTGACCTTGCCCACCAGATAAGTATCTGCATACTCCTCTGAAATCTGTTCCACGATCGGGCTGGGCATCTTGCAGGGGCCGCACCAGTCTGCATAAAAATCGATCAATACCGGCTTTTCGCTTTTCATCACTATTTCATCAAAATTGTCCTCTGTAATCTGAATGACTGCCATAAAAGCTCCTCCTTTTGATTGTACACATCACGTTAGTTCCGACCGAATTCGGACAACTGTAATCCCTTATTTCGATCCAGTGTCATGCCGACACTCCATGCATTGACAAATAACAGCAACGGATTGCCCTTGAGATCCATGATCTTTTTCATATCTGAAGTACCGGTCAGGCTGTCCATATCTACCTCTTCCTTATTCTCTATCCAGCGGATATGTTCATACGGCAGATTCTCCAATCGGATATCTACATTATACTCATTTTCCAGCCGGAATTTCAAGACATCAAACTGCAGGACACCGACGACTCCGACGATGATCTCCTCCATGCCGCCCTTATACTCCTGAAAGATCTGGATCGCACCTTCCTGCGCGATCTGGTTGACACCCTTGACAAACTGCTTACGCTTCATGGAATCAATCAGACGCACACGCGCAAAATGCTCCGGTGCAAATGTCGGAATACCCTCAAACTCAAACTTCTCTTTTGCAGTCGTGAGTGTGTCTCCGATCGAGAAAATACCCGGATCAAACAGACCGATGATATCTCCGGCATAAGCCTCATCTACGATCTTGCGCTCCTGCGCCATCATCTGCTGGGGCTGTGACAGTTTGATCTGCTTGCCGCCCTGCACATGGTATACCTCCATGCCTGCATCGAATTTTCCGGACACGATACGCATAAATGCGACACGGTCACGGTGATTTTTATTCATATTTGCCTGAATCTTAAAAATAAATCCACTGAAATCCTCAGAAAACGGATCAATCGACCCGATATTTGACTGCCTCGGCAACGGTGCATAGGTCATCTGTAAAAAATGCTGCAAAAATGTCTCTACACCGAAGTTTGTGAGTGCCGATCCGAAAAATACCGGTGACAGTTCTCCCTTTGTAACAAGTTCCTGATCAAATTCCGCACTCGCACCATCGAGCAATTCTACTTCATCCAATAGCTGTTGCTTATATTCTGTCCCGATCACAGATTCTAATTCAGGCGCATCGATCGGAATGATCTGTTCCTCGCCCTCTTTTGTACCTTTACGTGTATCAGAAAAGATACGCACACTTCTTGTCCCACGGTCATAGACACCTTTAAATCCCTTGCCGGAGCCAATCGGCC
>JBNMKT010000159.1:0-5541 GCA_050874485.1 bacterium | reverse complement strand
TACGTCTTTGTGTCGGACTGCTCACGCAGTTCATCGAGCAAGTTGTAAATGCGCTGTGCGAGGTGCAGCATCGTCTCACCGCTTTCGAAATGATTCACAAACTGCTTTTTGGCCTCACGAAATTCTGCGCCGTCTCTGGGCGTGGACTCATACATTCCAAAATTCTGCTCTGTCAGCCGCGACTCTTCACGGCATGGAATACCGGTGATCTCTGCGATGTGTTTCGCCGTATCCGCCGCCCGCATGAGCGGCGAGTAGAGGATCTCATCGATACGTATCTGTTCTTTTAAAATCCTCTCTCCGAGTTGTACCGCCTGTTCGTGTCCGAGTGGTGTGAGCGCGATATCTGTTGCTCCACAGATCTTATTCTCTACATTCCAGATCGTCTGTCCGTGTCTCGTAAAATATATTTTTCCCATGATTAATCGTCTCCTTTTTCTCTTACCAGCCTGCGGCACAGCGGCTGGAATGCCTCTATGAAGGGTCCCAGGCAAAATGCGATGAGCAGTGTCGCGACACCTACCCGCTGGCTGCCGATCAGTCCGATGATGACCCACAAACAGTCCGCGGTCACACGCACAATCTTAAAACGCACATGCGTCCGTTCCGAGATCGTCAGCGGTATCGCATCGTAGGGCGATACCCCCATATCCGCCACATAATACAGCGCAGAACTAAAACACAAAAGCACCAGCGCAGCCAACAGGAATATCATACGCAGCACCATTCCACTCCCGGCAAACAAACGGTTCCATAGCCAATAGGAAAACTCGATCACGTATCCCACGAGAAACATATTCGCTACAGTGCCAAGTCCCAGCTTTTTCCGGTCAAGCAGGAAAAAATCCACAAACAGTAATGTAAAACTCAAGACCATATAAAATGTTCCATAATCAAACAAATGGAATAAATTCCATAGACCCATGACTCCGAGGTTGAACGGATCGATACCAAAATCCGCGAACTGAAACATCCCGACACTGATTCCGCATAAAATATTGCCGAGCAGCATATAAAATATTCTTTTTTTACTTTTTCCCATTGTACGGTCCTCCATCACAAAAATCAATCATTTTCATGATAATACCGCCAATCCCGTCAAAATTATACCCTGTTTTCTGTCACTATTATATTAAAATTCTGCCAGATTGATTCTATAACCGAACACTATGCTGCCTGCGGTACTGCCCGGGTGTACATCCCATTTGTTTTCGAAAAACTGCCCCGAAATAACTGCTGTCACCCATCCCACACTGCGCAGTGATCTCTGAAATAGAAAAATCCGTGTCAGTCAGCAAACGACATGCATGTTCAAGCCGTATGCTCTGCACATATTGCAGTGGCGTCTCGCACAGTCCGTTCTGAAACTTGCGGTAGCAGTCCCGCTCGCTGATATACACGGCATCCGCGATGTCCTTCACCGAGATCTTCTGTCCCATGTGCTCCTCAATAAATGCGACCATGCCAAGCAGTTTCTCATCTGTATCCATGCCCGCAGCAGGTGCATCAGCCTCCTTTAGCATCCCGCAGCAGGCAGCCATAATCCGTGATAACAGATCCCGCAGCAGGATTTCATAACCAGCATCCCCCGGTGACAGTCGCACCGAGGCCTGCACGAGTTCGCACAGATCGCTGTCAAATAGAAATACTGGCATGTTTGATTGTAAAACAGGTGCAACATACTTTTTATAGATACGGCTCTCCCGCTCGCCGACAAATTCAGGTCTGAAAATATGTATCTTCTGCACGACACACGCTGCACCCACATCGATCTTCGTCCGGTGCAGCACCTTCGTATTGATCAGTGCGGCACTGCCCTCCGGAAACTGATATACGTTGTTGGGTATCTGGTATTCCAGCGTTCCTTTTTCTATGTAAAAAATCTCCAGTTCCGGATGCCAGTGCCACGGGGCGCCCTCTCTGCCTGTGAAAAACTGCTGTTCGATATACTTATATGGAAAATCTGCCAGAAGCTCTGGATGAGATTCCTCCCGCAGTGGATTTTTATACCGGACGATCTGATCCTGTGCGCGTGCTGTCCATGCATCCCCGCTCATATCGTTTCTCCTTTGCACCCGTCATATTTATTCGCCTAATCACGATTGGATCAGCCGGTCACTACGACCGCCACATCCCATGGTGCCAGCCGAAGGCAGCTGCCCTCTGATGTACCAGCCAGTACTTCCCTGCAATCTGGCACGGATACCATCTGTTCCTGTGCGGAATAATTCAGATAATAGCTGATGTGTTCGCCCTGCTCATTCACACCACTGCGCACAATGACAGGATAGCGCACATCATCACGCACCGTGATGCCTACCTGTGTCAGTTCACGTGTGAATAGCTGTTTTAACAGTTCCTGCGGCAGTCCACAGCCGATATAGCATGCCGTTCCTCTGCCAAAATGATGTTCCGTCACTGCCGCATAGTCCTTCCAGTTTGCATCTGCATAATGCATGAGCACCTGTGCGCCCTGCGGTATGAGCAGCTCCATAAAATGCTGCGCCTCATAGCGTTCGCCATCCACCAGTCCGTCTCCATCCAGTGCGATATGCCTGGGAAATGTGAACTGCTGATAATACATCCCGAATACATCCGTCAGGCCGTGCGGCTGCAGATCGTGATAGATCTTCACATATTCATCTGCAAATGCCGTCTTATAAGTCGCGATCAAGGATCCGCCCTGTGCGGTATAGTCCCGCAGCTTTCCGATTGTAGATTCTGCAATCGCATAATACGCAGGTACGATGATCGCTTGATACTGTTCAAATACATCCTCGTCCCAGATGATATCACACTCGACATTCAGCTCATACAGCGCATCATAGATATGACGCACGACGTCATTATACGCAATACTATCCTCACTACCTGCCTTTGCCTGGATCGGAAACCAGTTCAACGCCGTGAGCGCTACATTGCTCACCAATATGGCTACCCGGTTATTCTTTTTCAGATTGACGAGCCGGGACGATAATCGTTTCATCTCACTTCCGATCCTGGCTGCCTCCCGGTATACCTCATTTTCTGATAAATCATGGCTGAGTACGCCCTTCCAGTAGGACTCCTTCGCATTGTGCAGCGAGTGCCAGTGCCAGTATTCGACCGCGTTGGCTCCTGCTGCCAGATGGCTGAATGCCTGCAGCCGCAGCTGCCCCGGATATGGTGTCCAGTCCGGGAATCCCTGCGCCTGTGTCTCCAGCACGAGATAATTATCATGCTTTAATGAACGGGTCAGATCACCGCCAAAGGCGATCTCCTTTCCAGTCAGTTCATCCTGCGTGGGATGATAGATATCGATGCCTGCCACATCGAGAAGCTTCGCCACCTGTGGATGATCCACATCAGTCTGAATCCCATGGGAATAGCCCCTCCATGACAGATCCAGATTCGTCGTGATGAACTGATCCTCTCTGCTGTACTCCCTGACCAGCCCTGCCAGCCATGAGAGATACTCCGTCACGAGGCCGCGCTGGTACTTTTCAAATTCTGCACCGAGACTGCCATTGATCGTGCCGCGCACATCTGGGAAATCCTCCCATGTATTGATCCGGTTACTCCAATAGTCGAGTCCAAATTCACGGTTCATCGCATCCAGATCGCCGTGAAACGTTTCCTTTAGATATTTCACAAAATTATGCTGGACATTCGCCCCCGCCGTGCCGTAATATTTTGTCTCATTATCGAGCTGATAGCCAATCACACACTTGCGCCCGGCAGTGCGCTCTGCCAGCTTTCGCACGATGCGCTCCACGTAAAAACGATACGCCGGATGCGTGATATCCATATTCTGGCGAGGTCCATAGATCTCTTTGCCATTCTTTGTTGTTGCCAAAATATCCGAATGCTCCTTCACAAGCCATGTCGGTATGGCATATGTCGGTGTGCCAACAATCACGGATATGCCCGCCTGTTCCATCGCATCGAGTACCCGGTCGACATGTGAGAAATCAAACACGCCGTTTTGCGGTTCATAGGTACTCCACGTGCTCTCTGCGATACGCACGACATTCATGTCTGCCCTTTTCATCAGTTCGATATCCTGTTCCAGACGCTCACAAGGCATATATTCATCATAGTATGCCGCGCCATATAATAAATGCTGCATAGTTACCCCCTTTTTACAGCTTCTGCTCGTAACATAAGTACGGCTGTCCGTACATCTGGCATTTTCCTGCAAATGCAAATCCTAAATGTGCATAAGACCGGACGGCCTTGGCATTGTTCTCACTCACCATATAGTGAATACTCTTTTTTCCGCGCTTTTTCAGTTCTCCCATTGCATAGTGGATCATCTCTCTGGCAATGCCCTGATTCTGATGATCGATACGCACCGCCAGCCGCGACACCTCGCCGCCCGGCTGCAGATCTGCACTCCAAAACGGCAGCCCTTCCACATTTTCGTCCTGATCGAGCGAGATCGCTGCGATGATGACCTGCTCCTCACCTGATTCTTCTTTCATGACAAACAGTGCGTCCCGATCCAGATCAAAGGCGATCTCCTTCAGCCCCGGATAATGCTCATCCCACACACAGCATTCCGTCCCAAGCTGTGAGCGGTATAGCTGATAGATCTCCTCCGTATCCTGCTCCATCGCAGCTACGATCTGCCTCATACGCGATTCCTCCCCTTGTTCCTGATCACAATTCTCTGCTATCTATTTTCAGTTATCTATTTCCTGTCACAAATCTGTAGCGGTCGTGTGTGATCCTATTCTTTTTATTGTACCAATTCAGATCACCCGATGCAACAAAAACACAGTTATGACTGTTCACATATTGTGTGACCATCCTGATCGGCTCCTACATTCCAGCCTCGTCCAGCACATCCCGCAGCATCGATGCCGAACGCTGCAGCCGCTCCAGTTCATCCGCTGACAACGGGATCGGTACTCTCGTCTCCACACCATTTTTGCCAACGATCGCCGGCATCGACAACGCAATATCCGAGATTCCATACTCTCCATACATCAGCGAGGACACCGGCAGGATCGAC
Organism: bacterium; assembly: GCA_050874485.1. Taxonomy (GTDB): domain Bacteria; phylum Bacillota; class Clostridia; order Lachnospirales; family Lachnospiraceae; genus W0P33-017. The sequence continues at coordinate 545 of JBNMKT010000159.1, read as the reverse complement.
TTCTCATCACGCAGGATCACCTCGCAGATACGCTTGACCGACATCGCAATACCAAAATATGTCGCCTGTTTTTTCTGGATGATCTCATAAGCACTGTTTTTGACCTCCTCCGCGATACGGCTCGTCTCCTCTACGTGCTTATAATGCCCGCGCAGCTCACAAAAATCATTCAGCGGTATACCGGAAATATTAGCTCCCGACCAGGCTGCGATCTCACTGTCTCCGTGCTCACCGATGATAAATGCATGCACACTGCGGCTGTCCACATTCAGATGTTCTGATACTGCCCGCTTCAGTCGCGCCGTATCTAACACAGTGCCCGATCCGATCACGCGGTTTTCCGTGTAGCCCGACAGCTTTGCTGTCACATAGGTGAGAATATCGACTGGATTGGACACGACGAGCAGGATGCCCTCAAAATCCCGCGCACAGATCTCTGGAATAATCGAACGGAAGATCGCAATATTTTTGTGTACGAGGTCGAGTCTGGTCTCTCCGGGCTTTTGTCCGGCTCCCGCTGTGATCACGATGATCGCGGCATCCGC
>JBNMKT010000158.1:0-5573 GCA_050874485.1 bacterium | reverse complement strand
TCTGAGGACGGCCTGAATTCGATCTCTGCCGATAAGTGCGATTTTTATTTGAAAAAGAATGGCAAGGCAGTCGTTGCATTCGATAAATACGAGATCTCATACGGCGCAGCCGGAGCATTTGATGTGACGCTGAATAGCAAATACTAGAAATATAGAATCATAGTCAAAGGGCAGGACTTACCGGGAATGGCGGGTTCTGCTCTTTTTTAGACGATCAGTTTCTTTATATATGATACAATATCCCCATTTCTTTCCTGAATGGTCTGGTCACGTTCCATATCCGCAAGACTCATCCAGTAGAATTGTCGTCCGTTGATTTGGAAACAAGGGGATTGTTCCGCGGCTGGAAAGTTAGAGATATGTGCCTGGTAGATCGTATGTTCGTACCATTTCTCACATTGATCACTGTGTGAAAACTTTTTGTGTAAAATGGTGTCTTTATAATCAATTTGAATGTCTGAGGTATGCAGGTGTAAATCTCTAGATAATGCTTCCTTTATAATGGATTCATTTTGGGATAAATTTTCCGCGGTATGATAGTTCGGAAAAAGGCGGCATTTCCATCGACTGTCATAATAAACCAGAAAATGGTCTGGATATGTCTGAAACTCATCTTTGATCACAATGATTGAAAATGGATGTTTGATTTTATTTTGGTTTTTGATTTCCATATATAAATCCTTATAGGTGTATTTCTTATCTTTACAGGCTAAATACAATCCTCTGATCATTAGAATACATGCGGTTGACAAAACAAAAGCCTCTACTGTATTGGCAGAGAAGATTAGCCATGATGGGGAGCTGGCGAATAGGCTGCTCACGAAAAATATGAAAGCCGTAATGAATGGCTCCCAGCCATTTTGATTTCCGATCTTATCGGCATTGCTTTTTAAGAGATAATTTAATTGTTCTGCGTCAAGCAATAGGTTCTTTTCTTCCATGATATAACCTCCTTAATGTTATGTGACAGGAGCTTATATACAGTCGAAACTCCTGCTTTGTTATGGGAAAGCAAGAATTTTCGATAAATTTAGAAGCTGGTGATAAGATGTATTCATTTAATATGATAGATATTGCGAGTCGCCTTATCTGTTAGAAAATTGCTGTGCTTTTTGGTAATTTTAACATAAGCATAATTTCATTACAATTCTTTTTTATAAATTTTAATCCCAGATCCAGAGTAATAAAAATTCGATAAAAATCGACAGTAACCTGCAGACCGATGTGCTATTCTAAAGACGAGAATAAAGGAACATTGCCTAAAGGAGGAGTTACAAATGCAAAGCGTGAAAAAACGATTGAAAAAACGGTTTGCTCTGTTGACGATGGTCGTTGTTATGATGACAGGTACGATTATTCCGGGGTATGTGGAGACCGCACAGGCGGATACGACGGTTTATGTCACTCGTACAGGGGCAAGATATCATACCCATAAGTGCGGAAATGGTACCTATTATGCAGCTTCGCGCTCATCAGCGATCGCGCGGGGGCTGACACCCTGTCAAAAATGTTTCCCGAATGGGGACAGTGGGACAACTGCGTCGTCGAGCAGTTCTGCACAAAGTACACCGGTAGTTGTGAAAAAGATGAAACTGAATAAAACGAAACTGGAACTGGTGAAGGGACAAACTGCAACGTTAAAGGTTCGCAACGCACCTGAAAAAGTGTCGTGGAGTTCTTCGGATACCTCGATTGTCGCGGTATCTTCGGGTGGAAAGCTGACCGCAAAGGCAAAAGGTACGGTGACTATCACGGCATCTTCCGGCAGTCAGAGTAGACATTGCAAAGTCCGGGTGGTGGAACCGGAGCTGAATCATACAACGCTTACGATGGATTTGATGGATGTAGATATCAATGTGAGCCCTTCTGATGCGATTGATTATTATCCGAATCTTTCAGTGAAATCATCGGATTCTTGACGATAGATTACTGGTATGCTACACTGCACCTGTGAAAAACAAAGGAGCTGAGTGCAAATGAAGGTTACAAGGGAATTTTACAAAAGTTTACAGCAGAAGCTGGCACTGCTGCTGTGTCTGACACTGGTATTGACATTGTTGCCTGTCGGTACGGCGAGAGCCGCCAGTGTTACTGGTGTGGTCAGTGTCACGGAGGATGGCGGGGAGCTTCGTCTGTCGACCGGAGGCACGGCACAGTTACAGGTGCCTTCTGTGGTGCAATATGCTGGCAGCAGCTATACGGTGTCCAGAAAGGCATATTCGTCTTATGATGATTCTGTGGCATCGGTAGATGCGAATGGTCAGGTGACTGCTGTACATACAGGAAATACGCAGATTGTGGTAGAGGTCTATACGCTGCAGACGGTCAGTGATGGTTGGGGCGACGAATATGATAATTATAATAATGTGTCTTATTCGACTTATGAGCAGTTGTTGTTTCAGGCATACTATGATGTGACGGTGTCACCGGATCTGTCTCAGGTGAAAATTAACAAGACATCGCAGACCGGTTATACCTCTGATACGTGGACGATGCCGACTTATACGTTCCGTCTGACGAACAGGGAGCCGTTGACCGAAGACTGGAATACGGTCGTTTTGTCATGCACCTCGTCAAATTCGAAGATCAGTGTATACGCAAGCCTGGAAAATAATGTGCTGACGATCACGCCATCTACGACCGGAAAGACGACTGTCACGGTCAGCATTAACGATCAGAAACTGTTCAAGCTGAAGCTCGATACGATTTATGTGAATCTGACAGCTAATTCGGCATTGATGACACCGGGCCAGACGAAGCAGCTGCATGTGAAGGGCGGAAAAAAATTGCCGGTGAAATGGTCATCCAGTAATAAAACTGTAGTCGCTGTTTCTCCAGACGGAAAGCTCACGGCGCGTAAAAATGGAAATGCCGTTGTGAAGGCGCAGATCGGTGATTGCGCATTTGGCTGTGCAGTATCGGTGGTATCGGTGAGTCGTAAGCAGGCGATCAATCGGGCGATCCACATTGCGCAGACCTGTACCTACAGCCAGCCCTATCGTATGCAGGAGAAATACTATGATTGCAGTTCGCTTGTCTGGAAAGCATATTCGAAAAATGGCAACAATTTTGGCGCTTCCTATTATGCGCCGGTGGCAGCAGATATCGCAAAATGGTGTGTCACAAAAAAGCAAATGGTCAAAGGTGGACTGAGTCCGGCGAATGTCAGACAGATGAATATCAATGCTGGAGATCTGATGTTTGAGACCGGAGCGGACAATGGCCGCTATAGAGGTATCTATCATGTGGAGATGATCACCGGATACAGCTGTGGAGGTTTTGATAGCAAGGGAAGACCGTATTTACAGATCAAGTGGGCATCCAAGCCGGATGGCTACTATTATCCTGCGAGACAGATGGTGGGCCGCCCGTAAGGGGCGACCGCCATTTTGCTGTTTTATGAGATGTTTTTCAGACTGTCAGCCGTGCCATTCTTCGATGATGCCACATGCGATCTTATCACCGGAGTCCCCGGCTGGCTGTGTGGTGAAGTCGTCTGCCTTGGCGTGTACGACAACAGAGCGTCCGAGTACATCCGCGAGAGCGAGCTGCTCGACGTAGACGCACATCTATGAGTAGCCGTCACAGGAAGTGACGGGCGGCAGATCACCAGCGTGATAGGGATGTGGCTGATGCTTGGGATTGTAGTGCGGACCTGTATCTGCAAAATTATTCGTACAGTTTCCGGCTTCATGGATATGAAATCCGTAGAAGGAGGGGATATCCTCGGGTGTATAGAGTGGCAGATGGAAAAATTCCGCATAGATAATGATCCCGTGGTAGGGCGTGTCATAGAATTTCACCATGCCGGATATCTCGGGATACGTCTTGTTGCCGCTGACCAGTGCGACGGCGTTTGGCGGGGCATCCATCATATGGGTACACACGGTGTTTGGATAGGGTAATTGTTTCATCATATATCATTCTCCAAAAGATTATTTCATTATATCATGTGCAAAACCGGCACATGATCAACATTCGTCACTCGTCAATCATGCAAGCATGTTGACTCGTTTGCACTCATTATATTATATGCACAGAATCTGAGTAGATTCCTATGAATTGCCCTTGAATATCTTACATACCGGTGCTATACTTGCACCGGGTAAATTGAGATAAGGATGGTGTGGTATGGATCGTACAAATACAAGGGCGAAAGGTATCGCCTGCATTATCATGGCGGCGTTTTTCTTTTCGCTCATGACAGTGATGGTGCATCTGGCGGGCGAACTGCCAACGATGCAAAAGACGTTGTTTCGGAATCTGGTGGCAGCGATCATCGCATGGATCATGCTGTTTGCCGGGCGTCAGCCGATCCGTATCAGACGCGCCGATCTGCCGGATCTTCTGATGCGTTCGATCTGCGGGACTCTCGGTATGATCTGTAACTTTTATGCGATCGACCGGTTAAATATTTCCGATGCAAATATGCTGAACAAATTGTCTCCGTTTTTTGCGATGTTGATGAGTATTGTCATATTAAAAGAAAAAGCGGGCAAAAAAGAGTGGGCAATTGTGGCGGTCGCATTCATCGGTGCGTTGTTTGTGATCAAACCCCGCTTTGACATGGGTACTGTCCCGGCGCTGATCGGTGCACTCGGCGGCTTTGGCGCGGGTGTGGCATATACGTTTGTGCGCAAACTGGGGAAAAAGGGCGTGACCGGGCCGATTGTGGTTATGTTTTTCTCGACATTTTCCACACTGTTTTGTCTGCCGTTCTTCCTGTACAGCTATGAACCGATGTCCATGCGTCAGTTGTTATGCCTGTGCGGAGCAGGACTGACAGCGGCGGGTGGACAGCTGGCGATTACGGCTGCCTACACATATGCGCCGGCGAAGGAGATCTCGGTCTATGACTATACACAGGTGATATTTGCGGCAATCTGGGGATTTTTTATCTTCGGGCAGCGCCCGGATATCTTTAGTGTGATCGGATACGTGATCATTATCGGAGCGGCAGTGTATCGCAGTGGGATTCTGGCACATTGGAAAAATGAAAAAGAGGTACAGCAATGACACAACAGGAAAATATTCAAAAAATCGTAGCATATATCATGGACGGGGCAAATGAAAAGCAGCGTCTGGGACTGGAACTGGAGCACCTGATCTATGATGAGCAGTATCATGTGATTCCCTATGGGCAGATGGCTGCCTGTCTGGAACAGTTTGCTCAGAAGGTAGGTGGAACACCATACATTCTGGATGGTAAACTGCTCGGCGTAGAGGCGGATGGCTATGCACTCAGCCTGGAGCCCGGATGCCAGTTGGAGATCAGTATCGAACCGTTGGAGGACGTGAACGAGATCCGGCAGATCTATGATGCGTTTCGTGCAGTGGCGGATCCGATCTTTGCGGCATGTGGATACCGGCTGCATGAGGGCGCATTGTTACCGTTTGTGGCATCAGGTGAACAGTCTGTCATGGATATTGAATTGCTGCCGAAGGAGCGTTATCGTGTTATGGATGCACATTTCAAGCAGAGCGGCACCTGTGGCGCGTATATGATGCGTGCGAGTGCTTCTACGCAGGTATCCGTGGACTTCTCCTCTGAGGCGGATGCGCTGCGCAAGGTG
>JBNMKT010000157.1:0-5650 GCA_050874485.1 bacterium | reverse complement strand
TCTGTAAATATCTCCTAGCTGAGTGCCGCTAATGACACTCTTTTTGTCATGCAGTTTTCAAGGTACAAATATATCTGAAATGCATTTCTGCAATTCATTCATAAAAATTCATTTTTTGACTTGACTTTTAATAGTTAGTCTTTCTTCTTATAGTATATGTAATAGCAAAGAAATAATCAAGAAATTTTCTTTAATTTTTCTTTATTTTCATGCCATCTCACGCACGCTCACTCCAGCACCGGACAAACCATCCATTGAATTTCTCCGGCATCCCATAACTGACACGGAAAAATTAGTAAACGACCGTTTATTTGTCTGATATAAAATACATTCATTTATCTCTGAGACTGCAAGAGACATCCATGCATCATGATGCACGGATGTCTCTTCTTTAGCTATTTTTCATTTCCTGTTATTCAGCCTTGGACTCTTCCAGCACGGATGTGCAGTGCGGGCAGCGTGTCGCCAGTATGCTGATCTCGCTGCGGCAATACGGGCAGACCTTTGTGGTCGGCTCGGCTTCCGGCTCCTCTTTTTTCGTCAGATCTGCCACAGAGATAGTGATTAGTCCTCTGCAGACAGGCTTCCCTTGGATGATTTTGTCTTGCTGTAGAGCAACAGTAACAGACTGCCGATCACGCCCATGGATACAGCGTTTGAGATCGCAGCTACGACACCCTGGGTAAATACAAGGTTTACCGGCTCGCTGTACACAACGATATCCAGTACCGGTGCAACCACAATCCATGCGATGGCATTTCCGATGATCTGGAATACGTTGAATAACAGGACATCACGCTTGCCAAAAGAACCCTCTTCTACGTGAAGCTTAGGCATTACGAATCCTACGATAAAGCAGGATAGACCGGATGCTACAACCCAGCTCCACCATGCAGAACCATACTGTACACTATCTGAGACCGCATGTCCGATGAATGCGATCGCTGCGCCGGCGATCGGACCGAACAGTGCTGCGAAAAATGCTCCGATACCGTATGCGGTCTGGATCTGTGTCTCCGGAATGCCGGTCGGGATCTTCACGAACATGAACAGTACAGCAAACAGTGCTGCGCCAAGTCCTGTGGCAACGATAGTCTTTGTGTTGATCTTAAATACGTCTTTCATACTCTAACTCCTCCTCGTGTGTTGTTAGTTGTTTTTTGTAAACTCGACCGTCCAATCAGGTCCAAAGTCGAGGTGGTGCATGTTACAAAGGCTGCCCTGACAGACTGCCAGTGATACCTTCATTAATTCATTGTTATATATCATCACGTCGCCCTTGTCAACAAATCCGAAGCTTTTCTCGAATAACAGGTCTGCTTCATATGCGACTTCTCCGTCGTGGCGGACAACGGTATGGATCGTATCTCCGTATGCAAATCCGGCTTTCTGGAAGTCCTCGGTGTAGATATTCGTCCACAGGTTTCCAAAGTTCGGATCGTTGATCTCGAAGATGCCCTTCGCATGTCCATCAGAAAGTTCCGGCTCGAGCAATTCATGCTCTACAATCTCGTCAACCGGATACTCAGGTCCGACTCCTTCAAAATCGATGATACCACTCGCCAGACGCGCAGCCGTATAGCCAAACAGGTCACGTCCGTGGAATACGGATGTACCGGCGGTACTCTTTAGACGGTTCACACTCTCGTCGATCTCTCTGACAGCCTCGATACCGATAAAGCGCTTGACATGGGTCAGTGCACCATTATCCGGTGTCACGATATAATATCCGTCTACAGTCTTTGCTACGCAGGCACGTCTGCTCGTTCCCACGCCAGGGTCTACGACTGATACATAGATCGTACCCTTCGGCCAGAACTGCAGACTCTGATACAGACGATAGCTGGCGCTCCATGTATCATACTGCGGCAGCTGATGTGTACCGTCAAAGATCTCAAGCTCCCTGTCTACGGTCTTTACAACTCCGTACATGGAACTGACAGCGCCCTCTGCATAGGTAAAATCAGTCTGAAATACTAAAATTGGTTTGTCAAACATACTCATTATTTTATCCTCCTGTTTTGTCACTTACTTTTTTATGAATACCGGTTCTATGATTTATAACCAGCCATATACAAATGGATTCCAGAAACGTCCGTGGTTCACAAATGCTGCCATCAGCAGCGTGCCGATCAGAATCGCCGCACACACGCTGACACTGACAATATCGCTGGCTTTGAGCGGCCGCCTTGCATACCAGGTACGCTTTTTATTTTTGCCAAAACCTCGCAGATCCATCGCATTACTGATGATCTCCACGCGGTTTAACACTGAAAAGATCAGCGGCACCATAATATGGAACGTATTGCTCACACGCGTGGATACCTTTTCCTTTTTTGACAGATCGAGTCCCCTGCTCTGCTGTGCCAGCGCGATCTCATGGTACTCTGTGATGATATCCGGAAAATAGCGCAGCGTCAATGCAAACGCATAACACAGCTTGTAACTCACCTTGATCGAATTGAGCGAAGCTGCGAATTCACTCGGGTTCGTGGTCAGCAAAAACAGCATACCGAGCGGAATGACCGCTGCATATTTACAGAACTTTGTCATCTGGTACAGCAGCTGTTCCTGCGTGACGATGTAGCGCGCATTGAACGTAAACAGCAAATGCTTCGTTCCGTAGATCTCCACACCATACTGTGGTGCAAACAGATACGTGAGCGCAAAGTTCAGCACCAGAAATACGAGTGTGTAATACATCATCAGCTTTACCTGACGGAGCTTGATGCCAGAAATGTGCAGCATTACAAATGAAAATACCAAAATGAGAATCACACTTCGGATGTCATATGTAAGCATAACCGCAAACGACAACAGTAAAAAACACAGAAGTTTCGTCACTCCGGAGAGATTGTACACGAAATTATCACGTTCAATATAATCAAACAGCTTTGTCTTCATCTGTACGCACAACCTCCCTCTCATAGTCTATAAAATGCCATACAAATCCACGCGCATCCTCGATACCGGCTATCTGCGCGAGTGTATAGAGCGATGTCAGCTTCAGGCTCGCAGCCTCTGTGATCTCCTCATTCGTGAGAATATCGACCGCAGACCCATCACCGATCTTTTTACCGTCATTGATAACAATCGCATGCGGGGTATACTCGAGCATCAGATGCATATCATGCGTGATCAGGATGATCGTCACACCCTGGCGGTTCAGATCCCGCAAAAATTCCATAATCTCCGTATAATGTCTGTAATCCTGTCCCGCCGTCGGCTCATCCAAAATGAGCACCTTCGGATTCATAACCAGCATGGATGCGATCGTCACACGCTTTTTCTGGCCAAAACTGAGCGCAGATACCGGCCATTTGCGGAACTGATAGAGCCCGCAGACCTTGAGTGCATGCTCGACCTTTTCTTTGATCACATCCTCTGCCTCACCGTGCAGACGCAGTCCGAGCGCCACCTCATCATAGATCATCGGCTTGCAGATCATCTGGTTGGGATTCTGCATCACGTAGCTGATCACCTGCGAGCGCTCCTTGATCGTCTGACCCTTGAGCGAGTGTCCCTCAAATAGAATATCGCCCTCATCCTCGTTTACAAAACCACAGATGACCTTGGCGAGCGTACTCTTACCGGCTCCGTTCGTACCGACGATCGACACCATCTCTTTCTGCCGGATCACAAACGATACATCCTGCAAAATCTTACGGTACTTTGTATACTGGAAGGACAGATGATCTACTTTTAAGATTTCCGGTGTCTCCTGATTCACATGCGGCGTTCCCGCTGCCATCCAGTCTTTTAATTTCTGTTTGTGTTCCTCTGTGAGTGTCAGCGTCTCGAGCTGTCCGGCCCGCATGTCCTCTGTCACCTGAATACCCGCATATTTGAGTGCAGTCACATACAGCGGCTCACGAATACCAAGCTGCGGCAGCATGTCCGTCGTCATGAGCTGATCCGCCGGCATATCTGCCACGATCCGCCCCTCTGATACGACAACGACACGGTCTACATGCCGGTACAGCACATCCTCTAAGCGGTGCTCGATGATGAGCACAGTCTTGTTGTACTGTTTTTGGATATTGTCAATGAGTTCAATCGCTGTCTTGCCAGTCGCCGGATCGAGGTTTGCAAGCGGCTCATCAAAGAGCATGATATCTACATTGTCCACCATCACTCCTGCAAACGATACGCGCTGCTTCTGACCACCAGATAACTCATGCGGCGAAGATTTGAGCAGATGTCCCATATCCACGATGTCTGCGACCTGCTGTACGGTCTGCTTCATCTGCTCCTGATCCATGCACTCGTTTTCCAGTGCAAATGCAATATCTTCTCCCACGGACAAGCCTACAAACTGTCCGTCCGAATCCTGCAGAACCGTACCGATCTTTTTGGACAGGTCAAAAATATTGCTCTCCTTTGTCTCTATGCCATCCACCTTGAGCGAGCCTGTGATCTCTCCCTTATAAGAAAATGGAATAAGCCCGTTCAGGCAGTGTCCAAGTGTACTTTTTCCTGATCCGGAAGACCCTACGATCAGCACCTTTTCTCCCGGATAGATCTTCAGATTGATGTCGTACAGCGTCGGCTTGGACTGGCTAAAATACTGAAAACCAAAGTTTTCAAATGATATAATCGGCTCCATGTTACGTATCATCCTTTATTCATAAACTAGTTTTGGTGCCTTGCGGATCGCTAGTTTCCACGAAGTACCGGTTCCGATATTATATGCCCTCGCAAAGCTACCCTGATTGATCGCTACCGCCATACAGTCCAGGCTGTTTACATATAACAGTGGCTCTCCGACGTATACATCTGCGAAGCTCTTTGCATAGGTAATAATATTTTTGTACAGTGTACGTGTTCCGTTCTCAATACTGATCTCTACACGGTCCCCATGGTTGATCCCCAGTTCTAAAAAGCTCTCACGGCTGATATTTGTCCACAGGGAACCGAACCGTACATCTAATACATCGATCGTTCCGGTGATCACATCATTTTCCTTTTTCGGGCTGACCGTCGGCAGCTCAATGACGCTCTCCACATCCACCTGTGGTCCGACACCTGCAAAATCAATGACTCCGCTCGCCAGACGCGCGCCTGTGAACACATAGACATCCCTGCCGTGGAACGTATAACTCTCTCCGGAATTCGGCAGGCGGTTGACAGACTCATCGATGACACGTGCTGCCTTGATCCCGGTCATTTTCTTGACATGGGTCAGTGTGCCGTTATCCGGTGTGATGATGTACTGTCCGTCTACCGTCTCTACCGCGATACTCCGGCGCGTCGATCCGACTCCCGGATCTACCACGCTCACAAATACGCTGCCCTTTGGCCAGTAGCTCACAGTCTGGATCAGGCGGTAAGACGCCTCCCAGATGTCATACTGCGGGATCTCGTGGGTCAGATCAAAGATCTTCAACTCCGGGTCTACAGAAAATGCCACGCCGTACATCGCGCTGACCGCTCCGTCTGCAGTGCCAAAATCTGTCTGCAAAATTAGTGCTTTACTCATACATATTCCTCTCTGTTTGTTACTTTATTTAGGCGTTTGCGAAACTGTTTTTGTCAGGTTTTGGGTCATACAATCACATTGTTAAGAGGTCGCAGCTCCCGCAAGCATGTCTATTTTGCTTTCATTGCACGAACCATTCCGATGAGCCTCGAAAAAGCCTAACTCGTGTTC
>JBNMKT010000156.1:0-5665 GCA_050874485.1 bacterium | reverse complement strand
GTATCATTCTTCTATAAACTCCTTAAAAATCCAAACCCCTCCAAACCCCGGGTTCTGAATCAAAGTCTCCATAAACAGAAAAATTATATCATAAAATGCATGTCCTGTCGATGATTTTTCATGTGTCTGTGCCTCCACTTCCTCCAGAAACCAAATCAAAGGAGTCCACCTAAAAACAATATATGCTTTTTTATACTTTACAGCAAAATCTATTTGTGATATTATCTCGGTTAGCATAAGCTAACTACAGTAAGTGCCGTATCATACAAACCATCGCATTTTTAATTTTTAATTTTCAAATAGAAAGGAACTCACTCATATGCCTCTGAATCTGGCTGAAATCGGAAAATCTTATGTCATCCATCATATCGGTGGACTAGAAAAGCAAAAGCACCATCTTGAAAGCATTGGATTTGTACAGGGAATGCATGTCCAACTGTTGTCAAAACTGCATGGCTATTTTATCGTGCGGATCAATGACACCAAGATCGGGTTGGAAAAAAGTCTCGCCCAAAAAGTAATCCTGCTGGACGCATAATCATAGGAGCGATAGAACAAAATGGAAAAAAACAAAAAAATGTTATTATTCAGCGCCTTCCAGATCGGTATTTATATTCTGTTTCTGAGTTTTCTGCTGATATATCTCAAAATACACCGGGCAGAGATCCAAAGCGGCGCACTGATGCTGCTGTGGATCACGATGATCTTTCTGGTGCTCGCCGGCTGTGCGATCACGCTCGCGATCATCGATTATATGCGTAGCATGATGAACTATGCATCGGTAGACGTTGTCGGTGTACATAATAAAAAGGCATTGGAGAAAAAACTCCAGGAACTGCAGGAAAAAGATGACACCTTCGATCTGGGTATCATGATGTTTGACCTGAACAATCTGAAAAAAGTAAATGATAACTACGGTCATGAAGCCGGAGACCTGTTTATCCAGACCTTTGCTTCCTATCTGACACGGATTCTAACTGAGAACAGCTTTCTGGCACGCTACGGCGGAGATGAATTTGTGATCGTCGAAGAACAGACAACTCCCCAGCAACTTGAGCAGATGAATCACCGTCTGCAGGCATATATGGACGAATACAATCTGACCGCTCCACATAAGATCAGCTATGCCGTCGGCTACGAAGTCAGTTACCGGAACCACTACTATCTCGTACCCGATCTGATGAAGATCGCAGATGAAAAAATGTATGAGGATAAACGCTATAAAAAGAGAAATGAGTCCGATTCGAATCAGACACCGTTTTCTCATTCATCTGCCAATGCAGTGAGCATCTCTGCCAAAAATCTCGCTGAGAAGATCCACACAACGATCAGCAATAACGAGCATGCATCGTATGTATTTATCATGACAGATATCAAGGATTTTCGCCTGATCAACGATTATTGGGGATATGATGTCGGAAATCAGATTCTGGACACTGTATTAAAAAACATCGAGACCTACGCGGAAGTGAATTTTGCCAAACGATTTCACTCAGACGTCTTTGTCGTCCTGGCGAACGCCGGCAAACTGAGCAAACAGGCATTCGAAGAAAAAATCAGGGAATACAATCATGAGATCGAACAACAGATCCTAAAACAGTTTCCTGTCAGCTACTTTGTACTTCGCACCGGAATCTATTTTATCGATGATCCTTCCGTGAATCTGGAGGAGATCATCTCCCGCACGAATACAGCGCGACGCATGGCCAAAGATCATGCCGCAGGAATCGTGACTTATGGTCCAAAGATCCGGCAGCTCGAACAGCGCCGCGCAGATGTGCTCAATTCTTTCCAGCACGCACTCGACACAGATGAGATCTGCATCTATTTTCAGCCCAAGATCAGTGGTCTAAATGGCCAGATTGCCAGTGCAGAGGTGCTGGTGCGCTGGCAGCGCGAGGATGGAACTGTATGGACACCCGATCAGTTTCTGCCTATCTTAGAGGAAACCGGAGAGATCGTTGAATTGGATTATTTTGTTTACCAAAAAGCATTTTCCTGGTTGAGCAGCCGTGCAGCCAGTCATCTGCCGCTCGTACCGATCTCACTGAATGTATCCCCGATACATTTTTATAACACCACGGCATTTGAGCGCAGACTACAGGAGCTTGCCGAGACATATCACCCCGATCCGTCTCTTCTCATCTTCGAGATCACGGAAAGTGCTTACATCCACAATATTGACGCGGTCAACCACCTGATCGAAAAATGTCATGCAGCAGGCATACGCATCTCTATGGATGATTTCGGCTCCGGCTATTCTTCTTTGAACACATTAAAAGATATCCTCTTTGATGAGATCAAGATGGACAAACGTTTTCTGGAAGAAGGACTCACAGTAAACGGAAAAATCGTCATCGAGGAGATCTTCCACCTGCTCAAACGTGCCCACCACTCGATCGTGTGCGAAGGTATCGAGACAAAGGAAGTCGCCGATTTTCTCATCGCAGCAGGCTGCGACGAATTACAGGGCTACTACTATTACCGCCCGATGGAACAGGCAGCATTTGAGGAGTTACTTTGTGAGTAATTTACGGTTTTTCCCCGCTGAGCACGCGGTTGAGCGTATCTGCGAGCGGAGGCATCGCATTCATCGCCTCCTGCAGGGAATTCGTCTGTGCACCGACCTCCACGAGCAGGGATTTCGGACAGTAATGCATGTTATAGCGCAGTCCCTTGAGATAAATACCACGTGTGAACCCCGGATAATATTCGCTCGCGAGCAGCTCCATCTGCAGGGAAAATGCCAGATTTGTCGACAGATTCGGATTGCTCAGCGCACTCACCGGGCCACTCGTATTCGTGTAGCTCAGACCATTGAAAAACATGACCGGTGCCATGACCGTATCATTCACCTCTGTCAGCAGATAGACATCCTCCGGCACACCATCCCGGTGCAGATCGATCACGATCTCAATGGAGGGATTCTCTGCTAAAATCTGCTCCAGCGCCGGTCCTGCAACTCCATATGCCCGGTCACGATCCGAATCATAAGTATTCCGGTCATGCAGCACCTCATAGCCGTAGCGCTCCGTCAAAAGCTCGGTCAGATAATCTCCCAGCCCCACAACCGATTCATTCAGATCTCCTGACTTCGAATCCCGGTAACCTTCCAGCGAATGCGTGTGATAGATCAGAATCTGCGGTCCATCTGCATCTTCCGCAAGCGTCATGTCCTGCTTCAATAGTTTCTTTATATTTAATTGTTCCGCACTGCTCGATGTCGTCCCATCGATACAATAATGCTTCTTTACAAGCGTCCGATAATCTTCGAGTTCGTCCAGATCCAGCTGCACACTTTTCGTTGTCGCATAGGAAAACAGTGACTTTTCCCGACTGCCAGCCAGATCATTTTCCTGCATCTGATGTAGATGTGACTGCTGCATTGCATCACCATTTACAGCCGCATCCAATGCATCCGAACCACTCTCTTCCGTATACCATGCCTCATTTTCTTCTTTGAGCTGCAATGCCAGCTGCTGTTCGAGTTCTGCCTCAAAAGACTGCGCATGATCGGCCTCATTTCCAGCCTGCGCAGCGTATGTATACACCGGGAAGCATCCCGTCACAGTATCTGCCAGAATCTCAGACAACGAGCGCTGCTGTTGTGGCTGCGTGCCGATGACCGGCAGATAATAGTCGAGTACATTCTGATAAATGCTCTCCTGCATGCGCACACCCGCATAGTCCGCAAATCCCATTGATTGGCTGGTATCCGGTCTCCACCGGCTGCCAAACTGTATTGCAAATGCTGCACATATACAAAAAAGAAGGATAATAATGGCACTTATCCTTCTCGTTTGTTCATATTTTCTCATTCTTGTCCACACAAATACCATACCTCCATATTTGATATTATATGGCAGTGTGATCTCATTTATGACTGAAAACTGAGATTTGCATCAGTCATCTTCCTTCAAGGCCAGATTGATTGCATCCGATACGGTCTCACTCAGCCGGTTGATCGATGCATCGATATCCTTTGCCGTCACATACAGGGTATTCAGATGCGGTGCCAGCAGCTCACGCACCAGTTCATACTGTTCGACTTCATCCAATGTACGGTAGGAACGTTTCATATCCGCATACGGTGCATGTTCTGCCAATGCCTCAAGCAGATTGTTCATCGTATCATTGACAATCGTAGGCGCATCCACGACCGTCGGCACACCGATCGCCAACACCGGAATACCGAGTGCCTCCCTGGTAAGCGGATGTCGGTGGTTGCCTACACCAGAGCCGGGATGTATGCCCGTGTCCGTGATCTGGATCGTGCGGTTGAGCCGTCTCGTGCTGCGCGCCGCCAGTGCGTCCACCGCGATCACAAAATCAGGCTGTGTCTCCGCCAAAATACCACGGATGATCTCACTGCTCTCCATTCCGGTCTGTGCCATCACACCCGGCACGATCGCACTCACCTGTTTTTGCTGTTTTCCAAAAATATCCGAGCCAAATTCACGCATCATATGCCGCGTGACAAACAGATGATCTACGACCTTTGGCCCCAGCGAATCAGAAGTCACCTCACGGTTGCCTAGCCCCACAACCAGCGCCGAAAGCCGTTCCCCCTGCGGGGATAACTGCCGGATCAGACGCGCCAGCTGTTCACTGATGATCCGGTGATAGTATTCATCCTCATCATCCATGCTCGCCGCCTCGATCGTAATGTAGCTGCCCTTGGGACGTCCCATACTGCGTGCGCCGTTTTCCGTTTCGATCACCATCGTCGTAATCCGGATATCATCAGCGATCGTCTGCTCGTCCAGACGCACACCTTTGATCTCCACATTGTCCTGTTCATATTTTTCCCTTGCTTCCAGTGCCAGATCCGTTCTGATCTCATACATTTTTCTGCGTCCTCCGTCTCACATCAATTTAGTGTAATTATTTGCAAAAAATCGCTTTTTATGTATTGACAGATAGACCCTAAATCGTTATTATAATCTAGTGTGCGTACATCAGATACGTCCGTGTCCGGCTCTGATGCAGCATGAGACTACAAATATCTAAAAAATATCAAAAAACGGAGGTGTACGGTTTTGGCAAACATCAAATCTGCTAAGAAGAGAATTCTTGTAACAGAGCGTAAGGCTGCAAGAAATAAAGCAATCAGATCTAAAGTAAAGACATCTATCAAGAAAGTAGACGCTGCGATCGCTGCTAAGGATCAGGCTGCTGCTACCGAGGCTTTAAAGGCTGCTATCGGTGAGATCAGCAAGGCTACTTCCAAGGGAGTATACCATAAGAATACTTCTTCAAGAAAGATCTCTCGCCTGACAAAAGCTGTCAACAAGATCGCTTAATCAGTCGAACAGTAAGAACAGTAAAATATATACATTAACCCACAAACAAAAGTCCGGAGGAGTCACCCTCGCCGGACTTTTTTTGTGTGCTTTTTACCTATTTTTACTTATATTCCCGCTCGCGGCTCGCCTCTATAATCACCAGTTCGACCGCTATCTGCTCATTCATCTGCCCGGTCTTGACCGCTTCCTCCATCTCCACACTATAGGACAAAATATGCTCGATACTGCCGATCGACAGCCGTGATGCCTGACCGAGCGAACGGCTGACCGCAAACGGCGGAATACCTGCCGCTTTTGCCATCGCGCTGTTGTTCATGCCTTTTCGCCCAAGATCCTTGAGCTGCATCAGAATGTTATAC
>JBNMKT010000155.1:0-5678 GCA_050874485.1 bacterium | reverse complement strand
GACGCCCTGCCAGAGAATCCTCATCCTCGATATCAATGTTCAGATACGGCGTCACACCAACTACCGGAATATCACAAAACTGT
Organism: bacterium; assembly: GCA_050874485.1. Taxonomy (GTDB): domain Bacteria; phylum Bacillota; class Clostridia; order Lachnospirales; family Lachnospiraceae; genus W0P33-017. Next base: position 5,595 of record JBNMKT010000155.1, on the reverse strand, counting down.
TTTAACTGTTCGATGCCTGGTTCCAAAATCGAACGGTCACCGCGAAATTTATTGATAATAAGACCTTTGATCCGCGCCCGCTCCTGTTCTTCTAACAGTGCCACCGTTCCGTACAGCTGCGCGAATACACCGCCCCGGTCGATATCGCCCACGAGCAGCACCGGCGCGTCGACGAGTTCTGCCATACCCATATTTACGATATCGTTTTCTTTCAAGTTAATCTCCGCCGGTGAACCGGCACCCTCTATGACAATAATATCATTCTCTGCTGCCAGCTCATCATACGCATGTCTGATATCCGGCAGCAGACGCTTCTTATAAGCAAAATACTCCGTCGCACGCATATTGCCGCGCGCCTGTCCGTTCACGATCACCTGCGAACCGACATCACTCATCGGTTTGAGCAGAATCGGGTTCATACGCACGGATGGCTCGATTCCGGCAGCCTGCGCCTGTACGACCTGCGCACGCCCCATCTCGAGCCCTTCTTTTGTAACATATGAATTGAGTGCCATATTCTGTGATTTAAACGGAGCGACCCGGTAGCCGTCCTGCGCGAAGATCCTGCACAGCCCCGCTACGAGCAGACTCTTGCCTGCTCCCGACATCGTTCCCTGTATCATAATATTTTTTGCCATAGATTTCATCCTTTTCCTGTGCCAGTACCGCCAGCAGCTGCTCATTTTCCTCATGTGTGCGCACACATACACGATATGCTCCCTCGCCAAGTCCGCGATAATTACTGCAGTCACGGATCAGTATGCCGCGTGAGAGGCAATATTCATATACACCCTGCTCCCACATAAAAAACAGGTAATTCGCCATCCCCGGAAATACCGTACAGCCCAACGACTCTAACTGTCCACGCAGCCACTCCCGCTCTGTACGGATACGCCCTGCCATCTCTCGCAGCCACGCACGTTCCTGCGTTGCCGCGATCCCTGCATATGCTGCCGGAAGTGACACATTCCACTCAGGCAGTTCCATTTTGCAGTTGCATAATAACGTGTGATCACTCCCCATCACGTAACCGATGCGAAGTCCCGCACAGGCATAGGTTTTCGTAAAGGCCTTTACGAGCACCAGATGCGGATACTCCTGCAGATACTGTTTTACGCTGTACTCGTCCGAGTCTTTTATAAATTCAATAAAACACTCGTCCAGCACCAGCCGGATCTGATGATCTGCCGTGATCTGAACGAGTTGCCTGATATACTCCGGTGCGAGCAGCGCTCCGGTCGGATTGTTTGGATTGCTGAGCATCACGACATCATACGGCCCTGCTTCTGACCGGATCAGATCTAAAAATGCCTCCCCGGGCTGCCAGCCATGTTCCGGCTGTGTCTGATAAAAAGTGATCTGTGCGCCGGCCTGTTCCAACACGCGTTCATATTCATAGAATCCGGGCGCGATCAGAAGCGCACGCCTGGGTCTGAGTGCACGCATGAGCGCCGCGAGCAGCTCGGACGCACCATTTCCACACAGGATCTGTGCCGGATCGACCTGCTCATAAGCTCCGATCGCCTCCCGCAGTGCAGACCACTGCGGATCGGGATAATGCGCTGCCTGCTCCACGCCACGGATCGCTGCCTCCTGCACACGTGGCGGCATACCATAACAGTTGCAGTTTGCCGAAAAATCGATCACTCCCGGATGTTCATAGATATTTCCGCCGTGAATGCCCATGGGTACTTCCCTTCCTTCGTTTTTCAATCATTTTATCAAAACTTTACCGTTTTTAGAAGTCCCCATCCTATTTTTCTTAAAATAAAATCTCAGGCTTTGCCCTCCGATCCGAACAGGCGGATCTTCTCTGCGACCACTGCCTTCATCGCCCGGATCTCATACGGGATCAGACCCATCATCGTCTTTTCTCCGGCTGCGATGCCAGCCTCCACACCAGCCTTTCCTGCTTTGTCGATATCTGTAAAAATATTGATCTTGGACACGCCAAGCTTCACCGCATTTCTAAAATCGTCGTCTGCCAGCCCAGAACCGCCATGCAGCACCAGCGGTACATTTGTCTTTTCTGAGATCACCCGGATTCTCTCAAAGTCCAGTTTCGGAGGAAACGCGTAGTCACCATGTGCATTTCCGACTGCGACTGCCAGTGAGTCCGCACCGGTGCGCTGGATATAATCAACAGCCGTATCAGGATCTGTAAAATAATCCTCGGGATTTGCCAGTTTTCCGCTACCGGCGTTATCTCCCACATGTCCCAGCTCTGCCTCGACCGTCACACCCATTCCATGACAGATTCTGACCATCTCTGCGACTCTGTCTACATTTTCTTCATATGATACCGTCGAGCAATCATACATCACAGATGTAAAGCCAAGTTTCAACGCTTCCATGCAGCGCTCATAGGTCAGACCGTGATCATAATGCACGCATACCGGCACACTGGCTTTCTTTGCCATCGGCAGCAGATAATCTGCGACCAGCTCCAGCTCCATGGCAGGAAGCAGCACTTCTGCCGTGCCGACCATGACAGGCGCCTGCAGCTCCTCTGCGGTCTCAATGATCGCCCGCGCCATCTCCACATTTACCGCATTGAAAAATCCGACTCCGTACTGACCTTCTTTTGCCGGCTGCAGAATCTCATTCATATTTACTAACATACTTTTTCCCATCCTTTCTCAATCTTCTGTCTCAATTCATCCAATGGTTTCAGTCCTGACAATGCATCATAAGCAGCTACGCAGCTCGCTCCTGTTGCCGCCGCCAGATGCAGACTCATCTGCGGGTTCTCTCCCTCGAGCATCGCTGTGAGAAATGCCGCGATACTTGTATCTCCGGCTCCGGTTCCCGACAGAATCCGCTCCGGCACATAACTTCGCTCAAATATGGACTGCTTCGCCCACGCAGACGCATCCAGCCCCACCCGGCTGCTGATCTGTTTCAGTTTCTCACTTTCCGCCGTCTGCAGATACATGCCCTTCGCACCACATTTAAGCAGGAGCACTTTGCAGCCGTATGCCATACATTTTTCCGCAAGCGGCTTTACATCATGTTCTATATCGAGAATATCCGTTATGTCACCTCCGCCTGCACGAACCTGCAGCTGCTCAAACCGTTCCCTGTCTATCATAAAACAGAGTTCTTCGATACTCGGTACAAAGAAATCAACATAGGGAAGCGTCCGATGTAAGATCACATCCCAATCTGCCCTGCCCGCCTCTGACTTCGGATCGACCGCAGCCAGATCCAGAGAGGTCGCCGCTCCTGCTGCCTGCACACGCTGCATCAGCTGTACCAGCCGCGCTCCATCCGATTCATACATTGCGCGCATCAGCGTCGGATAACCAAAATGAAACAGCGCCGCCTCCTCAATCAGATGAAAATCCATATCCTCTGCAACGAACGTATCATTGGCTCCGGAATGATGTAAAAACATGCGGTCAATGCCCGGTATAGCGAGCACCACTGAATAGCTCGTAGATGACGCTTCATCACAGATCATTCCGTCCGCCGCCTCGTATTGATCCAGCACATTTTTCACGAGACTGCCAAATGCATCCGTTCCGATCTTTCCCATCAACGCGACATCATTCCCCAGCAATTTCATCGCAAGTCCGGTATTGGCTACAGCACCACCGGTATGTATATCCGCATTTCCCACCTGAATCAGCTTCCCCGGACTCAATATCTGTTCGACATGCGCTGCTGTCCCATCCGCAAATACCGGTGTGATGTCCAGACAGATATGTCCTGCCACAATTACCTTCTTTTTCATTGTTTTTTTCTCCACCCCCATCAGAAGAATCACTTCATTTTCTCTTACTAATTATATACCAGAATCTACCGATATAAAAATGACAATCTTGCGATTTTTTATAGGCGATCTTGTGATATAATGAGCGCAAGTGAGATAAATGCAATCAAAAGGGGAATATTTTATGCGTACCACCAAAGAAGTAGAGATCGTACAGCATACAAAAATGAATTCTATGGAACTGTTTCTCGTGGAAGTAATGTCCAGAAATCCGCACGGACATGATGATCTTGAGATCGGTATGGTGATAGAAGGGACGCTCTCCCTCTTTCTTGAGCAGCGTGCCTACATACTGCAGACCGGAGATATCTATATCATTAACCGCCACCAGATTCATTCGCTCTCCTCCAGTGGACGAAATCTCACACTGGCAACCCAGATTCATACCGATTTTTACCGGCAGGTCGATTATTCCCTCGAATATCTGCGTTTTGAAGATCCGGTCATCTGTGAAGGAGCGATCCATCAAAAATTGCAGAAACTCTTTTTTCAGTGTGCGGTTTCCTATTTTCAGGACACACCGTTCCACACACTCAAATGCTCCGGTCTCATGCTGCAGCTGCTCTATGAACTCGCCGGAAATGTCCGCTGCTATATCGCGTCCGAAAAGGAATCCGTATCTGCCTACCATAACACACTGCGCCTGAACCGTGTGATAGACTACATGAACAAACATTACACCGAACGGATCTGCCTGCAGGATCTCGCGGAACTGGAGCATGTCACAGACTACCACATTTCTCATTTTATACAGAAGATGCTCGGTATGTCCTTTCAGGAATATATCAGCCTTTTACGCTTTCGCCATGCCCTGATGCTCATGCAGAAAACAGATCTGAAGCTGCTCGACATCTGTCTGGAATCCGGCTTTTCCAGTACACGTTACATGAACCAGATGTTTGAGCGACATTTTCACTGCTCTGCGAGAGAATATCAGAAATCGAACAGGCAGCCATTACTCACCAGTCTGCCTGTTTCCGGCGACACGGTTCAGAAAAAGTATACTGACAAGCAGGCGCTGCGCTATTTACAGAAATTGATTGATTTTTCGAGTGCTTAACAATTTTATTTTTCAAACCCGGCAACGATCATCTTCGTTCCTTTTCCGAGTTTACTCTGAACACTGATCTCTCCACCGTGCAGTGTGACGATCCATTTCACGATGGAAAGTCCAAGACCCGAACCATTTCTGTCTCTTGCCTTATCCGCTCTGTAGAATCTTTCAAAAATCTTCGGCAGATCTTCTTCACTGATGCCGATGCCATCATCACTGATGCAGAGCTGATACTGCTCATTTTCTGATTTCTGTGTGTTCTCTGCTTTTTCTAATGTGACCCAGATATTTCCGTCCTGATTTCCATACTTGATCGCATTTTCGATCAGATTCACCAACAGTTGGGTAAAAAGGCTCTGATCCGCATCGATGAGATAAGACTCCGGGATCTCATTGTGTATCTGTATCCCTTTTGTCTCAGCCAGTGCAGCCAGCGATTGCGAGACAGACTCTACCATATCATACAGACAGAGCGTCTCCGGCTGAAAATGATACCGCCCCTCATATCCTCTCGATAACATCAAAAGCTGGGCTAACATTTTTGTCATGCGCTGATTTTCCTTTTGTATCACTTGGAGATTCTCCGTTCGAATCGTTTCATCATCGGTATAGAGCGCATCCTCCGTACAGGCGGTAATCACGGTCATCGGCGTCCGCAGCTCATGGGAAGCATCGGATGTAAACTGCCGCTCCCTCTGAAATGACACCTCCAGTTCCTCCAACATCCGGTTAAAGGTAGCCGCCAGTTCTCCAACCTCATCCTGCG
>JBNMKT010000154.1:0-5738 GCA_050874485.1 bacterium | reverse complement strand
GCCAGGAAGCGATCAATTCCGGTCTGCGCTATGTCAACAACGATGCCTGCTACCCCTCACTGATCGTCGTCGGCCAGCTCATGCATGCGATCGAGAGTGGTGATTATGATATGGACAAGACCGCGGTACTGATCTCCCAGACCGGAGGCGGCTGCCGCGCCAGCAACTATATCGGCTTTTACCGCCGTGCACTCGAAAAAGCCGGCTATCCACAGGTGCCTGTGATCTCGATCAACATGGTCGGACTCGAGAAAAACCCTGGATTTACCTTCACACCCAAGCTCGTCCAGCGCGGTCTGTATGCGGCTGTATTTGGTGATATTTTCATGCGCTGTGTCTATGCGACACGCCCGTATGAAAAGGTGCCCGGCTCGACCAACAAGCTGCACCGCAAGTGGAAAAAACGTGTCTCCCAGTTTGTATCTGAGGATCACATGCTCTCCCACCGCAAGTTCAACTGGATGTGCCGTCAGATCATCAAAGAATTCGATGAACTGCCCCGTCTGGATGTGAAAAAGCCGCGTGTCGGTATCGTCGGTGAGATCCTCGTCAAGTTCCACCCGGAGGCGAACAATCATCTCGCTGAGCTGCTCGAATCCGAGGGCGCAGAACCGGTCGTACCGGATCTGTTGGACTTTTTGCTCTACTGCCTGTACAACAACAAGTTCAAGGCAGAGGAACTCGGCATGAGTAAAAAATCAGCGCGCAACTCCATGCTCGGTATCAAGGCACTCGAGTGGCTGCGCTCCGCGGCACGCTCTGCCTTTGAAAAGAGTACGCACTTTGATCCGCCCGCACATATCGAAGAGCTGGCAAAATACGCTGCGCCGATCGTATCGATCGGAAATCAGACCGGTGAAGGATGGTTCCTGACCGGAGAGATGATGGAGCTGATCCACTGCGGCGCGAAAAATATCGTATGTACCCAGCCGTTCGCCTGCCTGCCAAACCACATCGTAGGTAAAGGTGTCATCAAAAAGATCCGTCATGAGCACCCGGAGGCAAACATCGTAGCCATCGACTACGATCCCGGTGCCAGCGAGGTCAACCAGCTCAACCGTATCAAGCTGATGCTCTCGACTGCGCAGAAAAACCTGAATAAATAGGATATAAAAAAAGAGTCGCCCGCGACTCTTTTTTATATCCATATTAGATGAAAACTCAATGCATCGTCTCCACAAATCGCGCCCGGTTCATCAGTGGATGAACCAGCCGGATCGCACCCGGATTCGGACATGCCATCACACAGGCTCCGCAATAGTAGCATTCTCCCGGATACATCACGAGCGGATGCTCCCCTTTCTTTTCTGCCGGCAGCAAAATATCACACTGACAGACATTCGCACAGCGATTGCATCCGACACATTGATCCGGGTCATAGATAATCGGCATGGTACTGCACGTTTCTTCTGAAACACTAAATACTTTCTGGTTCATGAGATGCCTCCGTCTGTATATAATCCTGATTGATCTTTTCATACTCCGTCTGTAAATCACCGAAATAATCCAAAGACTCATATCTTACTTTTACTTCGCCGTCATCATTCCGGATGACCACATGCCGTCTATCCCACTCCGGATCACGCTCAGGCGTATCACTCCGGTCAAAGCACAATGTATCCGAAGATGCCCTGCGCTGTAGGGAGGCATGTAACACCAGCTTTGCCACCGTCAGAATGTCTATGACCTCATGCACACGCATCAGTTCATGCGGATTCCCAGCATATAGCCGCGGGACGAATTCCTTCTCATAAGAATCCAGCAGTAGCAGACCCTGATGGAGAAGTGCATCGCACTTTGTACCACCACAATAGTTCTGCATCGCTTTCGAGATTGCTTTATTTAACTCTTTCCAGCTCATGCGGTCTGCCTCTTCTACATAGAAGGGGTGGTACAGACGTTCGATCTCATTTTGTACATCCGTTTCATTGATCTCATACAGATCTGATGTCTTTGCATGCTCGGATGCCCATCGTCCCGCATAATATCCGGTCGCACACGCAGCCCCGGCACAATCAGAAGCAAACATCGCATCTCCGCACACATAGATACCCTCGATGTTCGTCTGCAGATGCCAGTCGTGCATGATGCCTCCCGGTGCGCCAAAAAACTGTCTCTCCTGATCCAGAAAAGATGCAGACTGCCAACCGGTACCATAGCTCTGCAGCTTATGCTTCTTCGGGTCGAATCCACGCTCTGTATAGTTCTGATAAATCGGCACTTTTGTTTTCGATTCTTCACCGACCATCATTCCCCAGATAACATTGCGCTCCATCTCCGGCATCCGGGACAGATCTGCATAGAACGGCAGTTCATAGCCGCGCTTCATCAGTTCATCAAAATCGAGCGTCTCCGGTCCACGATATTCATATTTGGGATTGTCAATCACACCGCCCTTTAGAAAGAACTTCTGCCCCTCTGCCGGATAATAACGTTCAGAAACCGTCTGCAGTTCATTTCCGTCACGGTCGACATACGGGATCTCACGGTCATTCGCATCTACCATCGTCGCTGCATACCACGTATTATGATTATTTCCTGCGCCGTAAGGCGGAAAACTCCTACCTGCCGCAGAGAATTCCGCACGGACAGTCTTTTCCATCATCGTGAATTCAAGCCCGGCACGAAATCCCATCGCATGACCACTACCGATACTCTGGAACGGCCGAAACTCACACAAGCCGGGCTGATCTGCGTCAAACAGCCACACACGCGCCGGCCGTGACATGGCGAGCACTGTAGATTTTGCCTGGTATACACCGATCTCCCCGGTATGTACATTCATGCCGATCGCACCTGCACCGACTTTGCTGCCACCTGCTCCTTTTGCCATTAACAGCGCAGTCGCCTCCGTCCGGTCATAGATTTCCACACCCAACCGCTTCATTTCTTTTAATAATGCCGGTTTGAATGTAGATCCCCACACACGGATCGTGAATTTATTCTTATAATCATACGCAAACATCAGACCGGTCTTCTCGTCACGGAATTCCGCACCTGCAAATTCACCGTCCGTATCGCGTATCTTTCCTCCAAAACGCTCGATATCCAGCAGACGGTCATACCCTTCTCTACACTCAATATAATGGGCGATACCGTTGCTGTAATGATCCTGCTCATTCACATATGCCCAGGCGATCTCTTCCGGGGTGACTGACGAGCATGGATTGGTGCAGGCAGATTCCCAATGATCAAATCCTGTACCCGCGCTTCCGCTTCGCTCCACGGCTCCCTTTTCCAGGAGAACCACCTTCTGTCCTTTTCTGGCTGCCGCGATCGCCGCAAAACATCCGGATAATCCGCCTCCCAAGACAAGGACATCACACGTTACTCTATGTACCTGACCCATTTTATTTTCATAGGGCCATTTTATTCTTCCATCCTGCATGCTACTCCTCACCACACAATATGCATGTCGCATAGTGGTCCTCTGCTATCTTTGTAAATTCAAGTTCCTTCATGTTACATTCCGGTCTGGCATACGGACACCGGCTGGCAAATCTGCAACCCATGGGCGGGTTGATCGGACTCACGACCTCTCCCTTGATCAGTTCGCGCTTTTTATGCTTGGAATCAATCGACGGAATCGGAATCGATGCCAGCAGTGCCTGCGTATACGGATGCGACGGATGCCTGAAGATCTCATCAGCATCCCCCTTTTCCACGCACTGGCCGGAATACATGACCATGATCTCATCGGAAATATGATGTACCACTGACAGATCGTGTGTAATAAACAGATAGGTCAGGTTCATCTGCTCCTGCAGATCAATGAGCAGATTCAGTATCTGCGCCTGGATCGATACATCTAACGCAGAAACCGGTTCGTCACAGATCACAAATTCCGGTTCCAGAATCAGTGCACGTGCAATACCGATTCTCTGGCGCTGTCCACCGTCCAGCTCGTGCGGATACGCATTCTGCAGACGCGGTGCGAGACCGACCGTTTCCATCATATGGTCAATCTTTTCATCCATCTCTTTTCTGGAGCTGCATGTATGATTGACTAACAGCGGCTCTGCAATCAGCTGCCGCACACTCATACGTCCATTCAGACTGGCATACGGATCCTGAAAGATCATCTGTATCTTTGGCCGTATTTTTTTCAATTCACGTCCCTTTAACGTACACAGATCCGTTCCCTTATACAGAATCTGTCCTCCGGTCGGCTGATCCAGCATCAGCAGCAATCTGCCCAGTGTGGATTTACCGCAGCCGGATTCTCCGACGACTCCGAGCGTTTTACCTTCCGGAATCGTAAAAGACAGCTGATCAACTGCATGGAGCATCCCTCTGTTCGTTTTAAAATACTTTTTTAAATTCTTTATCTCTAAAAACTGGTCTGACATCACTCTTTCTCCTACTTCTGCGCATACAAATGGCATTTAATCTCATGCTGACCCTGCTTATAGGTACCGGGTTTTTGTATGCTGCAAACATCCATACACTGTTTGCACCGCGGTGCAAACGGGCATCCTTCTGGCTGGAGCGTCGGATCCGGCATCAGTCCCTCAATCGGCTCTAGACGTCTTCTGCCTCCGGTCAGGGACGGCAGGGAGTGAAACAGTCCAGTCGTATACGGATGATGGTCTTCACCGGTAAAGATATCCTCCAATGTACCATATTCCACTATATTTCCCGCATACATCACGGCTACCTTATCACACGTCTCAGCCACCACGCCAAGATCATGTGTGATCATGATGACCGAGGTCTTATGTATTCTCTGCAGATCACAGATCATCGTAAGAATCTGCGCCTGAATCGTCACATCCAGCGCTGTTGTCGGCTCATCAGCGATCAGCACCTGCGGATTACAGATCAGTGCCATGGCAATGACAACACGCTGTCTCATGCCACCAGAGAACTGGTAGGGATAGTCATTTTTTCTCTCTTTTGAGATCCCAACCATCACCAATGTCTCGTCTACTTTTTGCTCGATCTCTTCTTTCGTCAGATTCTCTTCATTGTGAAGCTGAAGCGTCTCTGCGATCTGCGCTCCTACCGTCAAAACCGGGTTCAGGGCTGTCATCGGATCCTGAAAGATCATGGAAATGTCCGCACCACGCAGCTTCTGATACTCATTTTCTTTCAAAGACAACAGTTCTTTTCCGTCCAGCGTGATGCTTCCCCCGGTCACATTGGCAGTGCGCTCCGGGAGCAGTCCCATGATACCCAGTGCCGTGGTAGTCTTGCCTGCACCGGTCTCACCTACAATACCGAGTGTCTCTCCCTTTTCCAGATTCAGGTTCATATGGTTGACCGCATATACGGTCTCTAAATCTGTCCGATATTGTATCGTCAGATCCTTGATACATAGTATATTTTCACTCATCATTGCCTCCACTAATCTTTCAGTTTGGGATCCAGCGCATCCGTCAATCCATCTCCTACCAGATTAAAGGACAGGGAACTGAGCACGATAAATATGCCAGGGAAAACCAGCAGATACGGTTCCGTAAAAATATGTGACTGCGCATCAGATAATAATGCGCCCCATTCAGGTGACGGCGGCTGGATACCCATACCGATAAAGCTCAGTCCGGCAGCTGATAAAATCATATCAGAGATAGCCATCGTCGTATTTACAATGATCGGCCCCATCGCATTCGGCAGTACATATTTAAAGATAATACGCGCATTCGACGCCCCATAGCTTTTTGCCACATCCACATAATCCTGTTCTGCCACAGTCAGCACGACCGAGCGGATCAGCCGGACATTACCGGGGATACAGG
>JBNMKT010000153.1:0-5806 GCA_050874485.1 bacterium | reverse complement strand
ATGACGTATCATTTTGATGACCGTGCCGATTATCTGACAGAGATCATGCATGCGGGGTCTGTGCGGGAACTGCGCAGCTGGTTTACGGAGAAGTTCCGTGAATGTAATGCGAACATGCACACGAAAAAGAATGAGCATGAGAACAGTCTGGTACAGCGTGCAAAGGAGTACATCAATGAGAATTATAAGAGGGATCTGTCGTTAGATGAGCTGTCAAGGGAACTGGATATCAGCCCGTATTATTTCAGCAAGTTATTTAAGGAGGAGACCGGCAGCAACTTCGTCGAATATCTGACCGGACTTCGGATGAACCGGGCGAAGGAGATGTTAAAGAATGACAGCCTTAGTATGAAGGAGATCTGTGCTGAGATCGGCTACAGCGATCCGAATTATTTTAGCCGGATCTTTAAAAAGAATGTCGGACTGACACCGACAGAATATCGGGAGCGGGAAAAATAATGAAGACGAGAACGGGGAATAGGACAAATATCCGGACAAACATCCGAAGAGTACTGGCATTGGGGCTTGTGAGCTGTCTGATGCTATGCGGCTGTCAGAAGACAGAGCCGGCAGACCAGCAGGAGCAGCAGGAGGACGATGACCGGCTGCAGATTGGTATTACGTTTGATTCGTTCGTAATCGAACGCTGGCAGAGAGACCGGGATGTATTTGTAGCAGCCGCACAGGAACTCGGCGCACAGGTGAATGTCCAGAATGCAAACGGTAGTATCGAGGAGCAGGTCAATCAGATCGAGTACTTTATAAAGAAGAAAGTCGATGCGATTGTGATCGTGCAGGTGGCAACGGAAGGTGCAGACCTAAAGAGTGCGGTCGCGGATGCACACAGGGCAGGCATTCCGGTGATCGCTTATGACAGACAGATCTTAAACGCGAATGCAGATCTGTACATATCATTTGACAATGAACGGGTCGGAGAACTCATGGGAGAACATATGCGGGAGCATCTGAAGGGAGATGGACAGATCTTACAGATCTGTGGCCCGCTCGCGGATAACAATGTATCTGAGATCATGAAAGGCTTCGATCAGGCGCTGGCAGGATCTGATCTGTCGATCACGCTGACGGAGCATGCACCGAACTGGCTGGCAGAGACTGGATTTTCCGTGACGAGCAGCTACCTGAGCGCGATGCCACAGCCCGATGGTATCATGTGTGGCAATGACAGTATTGCGGGTCAGGCGATCCGTGCATTATCCGAACACCGGCTGGCGGGCAGCGTGTGTGTGGTCGGACAGGATGCAGATCTGGATGCGTGCCAGCGGATTGTCGAGGGCACACAGTGCATGACGGTCTATAAACCGGTGGAAAAGCTGGCACAGCGGGCGGCAGAGCTTGCAGTGATGCTCGCAAACGATGAAGATCCGGGCGTGACACAGACGATCTCGGACGGATCAAACGATATCATGTATGAGTGTCTGGAACCGATTGCAGTCACCAAGGAGAATATGGACGAGATCATCACCGGAAAATATCATGAAAAGAGTGAGATATACCTGAATGTAAAATAAGACGGAACACGCATTTTTTTGTAATAGCAAATATTTGTGCAGGACGGAATTGTGGATGGCAATTTTGTCCTGCTATTTTTTTGTCGAATGCCCTGTGCAGAAAAAAATGTGCAGAATATCACAAGTTTGTACAGAAACCGATATGTTATAGTTAGTTCATCAAAACAAGGGAGGGTTTTCAAAGATGAAAAGAAAACTATTAGCAACAGTACTTAGTGTAGCAATGGTAGCAACTGTATTTACCGGTTGCGGCAGCGCAAAGACAGATGCACCTGCAGATGATGCAGCAGCAACTGATGACGCAGCAACAGACGACGCATCCACCGATGATGCAGCAGCTGACACAACAGACGATGCTTCAACAGATGATGCAGCAGCAACAGGTGATGGCGGACTGATCGGTGTTGCAATGCCTACCAAGGATCTTCAGAGATGGAACCAGGATGGTACCAACATGAAGAGCGAGCTCGAGGCAGCAGGATATGATGTAGATTTACAGTTTGCATCCAATGATATCGCTACCCAGGTTTCACAGGTTGAGAACATGATCAACAATGGATGCCAGGTACTCGTTATCGCATCTATCGATGGTGATTCATTAGGAACTGTATTAGCTCAGGCAAAAGAGAAGAACATTCCGGTTATCGCATATGACCGTCTGATCATGAACTCTGACGCAGTTTCTTACTACGCTACATTTGATAACTACTTAGTAGGTAAGACACAGGGACAGTACATCGTAGACCAGTTGGATCTGGACAATCAGGACGGACCGTTTAACATGGAGATCGTAACCGGTGATCCTGGTGATAACAACGTGAACTTCTTCTATGGCGGCGCTATGGACGTATTACAGCCCTACATCGATGCAGGCAAGCTGGTAGTTCAGTCCGGACAGATCGCAAAAGAGGATGTAGCTACTGCTAACTGGGCAACAGAGACTGCACAGGCAAGATTTGAGAACATCTTATCTTCTTACTACACAGACAAGGATCTGGATGTTGTATTAGCATCTAACGACTCTACCGCACTCGGTGTTGCCAATGCGCTGGCATCTAACTACACCGGCAAGTACCCGATCTTAACCGGTCAGGATTGTGACGTAGCAAGTGTTAAGAACATCATCGCTGGCAAGCAGTCAATGTCTATCTTCAAGGATACACGTGCTTTAGCAGCACAGGTTGTTATCATGGTTGAGAGCATCATGAAGGGTGAGGAAGCACCTGTCAATGATACAGAGACATATGACAACGGAACTGGTATTATTCCTTCATACCTCTGCGAGCCTGTATTTGCTGATAAGGACAACTACAAAGAGCTCCTGATCGATTCTGGATACTATACAGAGGATGATCTGAAGTAAAAACGTGTAACACGAGTTTTTGCAGGCGGGTTATAAACGGCCCGCCTGTTTTTAAGGAGATAAGCAGGGAGGGATTCTTTTGGCAAAGACATTGCTTGAAATGAAAAATATTACCAAAACATTTCCCGGTGTAAAGGCATTGGATAATGTCAACCTTCAGGTAGAAGAGGGCGAGATCCACGCACTGGTCGGTGAGAACGGTGCAGGAAAGTCCACACTGATGAATGTATTGAGCGGTATTTACCCCTATGGAACCTATGAAGGTGACATCATATATAATGGGGAATTGTGCAAATTTACAAAAATTAAAGATAGTGAAGAAAAAGGAATTGTTATTATCCATCAGGAACTGGCGCTGATTCCGTATATGACGATCGGCGAGAACATGTTTCTTGGAAATGAGCGTGGAAAAAAGGCTAAGATCGACTGGACCGAGACATACGGCCAGGCAGATAAACATTTACAGACAGTAGGATTGAAAGAATCTTCGAGAACACTGATCAAAGATATCGGTGTCGGAAAACAGCAGTTGGTTGAGATCGCAAAGGCATTGGCGAAGAATGCAAAGCTACTCATCCTTGACGAGCCTACCGCTTCTCTAAATGAGACTGATTCGAAGGCACTGCTGGATTTGTTATTGAAATTTAAACAGGAAGGAATGACCTGTATTATTATTTCACATAAGCTGAATGAGGTCGCTTATGTGGCAGATAAGATTACCGTAATTCGTGATGGTTCTACCATTGAGACAATGGTAAAAGGTAAAGACGAAATCAACGAGGACCGTATCATCCGCGGAATGGTTGGCCGTGAGATCGCAGACCGGTTCCCGAAGAGACCGGATGTCAAGATCGGCGAGGTCAACCTGGAAGTGAAGAACTGGACCGTTCATCATCCACTGTATACAGAGCGTAAGGTAGTAGATGACGTATCGATCAATGTGCGCAAAGGTGAGGTCGTAGGTATTTCCGGACTGATGGGCGCAGGTCGTACAGAATTGGCGATGAGTATCTTTGGCAAGAGCTATGGAACAAATATCTCCGGAAAGCTCATCATCAACGGAAAAGAAGTGCACTTAAAAAATGTGCGTGATGCGATCGATCATAAGCTCGCATATGTGACTGAGGATCGAAAGGGCAATGGACTGATTCTTTCGAATCCGATCAAGATCAATACGACACTGGCAAATCTTGATGCGGTTTCCAAACATCGTGTGATCGATAAAGATAAAGAATATGCAGTCGCAGTCGACTACAAAGAAAAATTAAAGACAAAATGTCCGACGGTCGAGCAGAATGTCGGCAACCTCTCCGGAGGTAATCAGCAGAAAGTATTGCTGGCAAAATGGATGTTTGCTGATCCGGATATTCTGATTCTGGATGAGCCGACCCGTGGTATTGATGTCGGTGCAAAATATGAGATTTACTGCATCATCAATCAGTTGGTGGCAGCCGGTAAATCTGTAATCATGATCTCTTCCGAACTTCCGGAGGTTCTTGGTATGAGTGACCGTATCTATGTCATGAATGAAGGCAAGATCGTTGGCGAGGTAAACAAGGAAGAAGCGACACAGGAGAAGATCATGTCTTACATTCTGAAATCGAGCAAAGGAGAGTAGACAATGAATAAAGAAACTATTATGGAATTTGTAAAAAAATATACGATGATTATCGTATTGTTGCTTGTAACCGCGTTCTTCGCATGGAAGACAGGTGGAAAAATCCTGCTTCCCCAGAATATTAACAACTTAATCGCGCAGAATGCATATGTATTCGTACTGGCAACTGGTATGTTATTATGTATCTTAACTGGTGGTAACATCGACCTTTCCGTTGGTTCTATCGTCTGCTTCGTCGGAGCAGTCGGTGCGACCCTGATGGAGAACAAGGGTGTGAATGTATGGGTATCGATCCTTGTGATGTTACTCGTTGGTCTGGCAATCGGTGCATGGCAGGGCTTCTGGATTGCATTTGTACACGTACCGCCATTCATCACAACACTGGCTGGTATGCTTGTGTTCCGAGGACTTTCGAACGTAGTGCTCAACGGTATGACGATCTCGATCAAGAACGAGACATTCATCAATCTGTTCGGTGGTGGCGCGGATTGTTATATCCCTGATGTATTTGGCAATGCATCAATCAACCTGACCTGTTTACTGGCTGGTGTGCTCGCAGTTGTGATCTTCGTGATCGTACAGTTAAAGGGCTATATGACCAAGAAATCCAAAGGATATGAGACTGGATCTTTCAGCGCACTGCTCGGAAAGACGATTGTACTGAGTGTTGTGATCTTATGGTTCTCTTACAGCCTTGCAAAGTATAAGGGTATTCCTACTGCACTCGTATGGGTACTTGTGATCGTATTGATCTATGGTTATATTACATCTATGACAACGACCGGACGTTACTTCTACGCAGTTGGTGGTAACGAGAAGGCAACCAAGTTATCAGGTATTAATACCAATAACGTATATTTCTTAGCATATGCGAACATGGGTCTGTTATCAGCTCTCGCAGGTATGCTGACCATTGCCCGTATGACATCTGCACAGCCTACATACGGACAGAACTACGAGATGGATGCAATCGGTTCCTGCTTCATCGGTGGTGCTTCTGCATACGGTGGAACCGGTACAGTTCCCGGCGTTATCGTCGGTGCGGTTCTGATGGGTGTCATCAACCTGGGTATGTCTATCATGGGTGTGGATGCCAACTACCAGAAAGTCGTAAAAGGACTTGTATTATTAGCAGCTGTTATCTTCGATGTAGTATCAAAGAAGAAGAGCGAGTAAAAACAATAAAAAAACAAAAATTTTTCATAATTCTCCCATTTACATTTATACAGGTGCACTGCTTGGCGGTGCACCTGTTTGTGTTGTGTCAGGTGTCTATCGTAATCTATCATAATCTAT
>JBNMKT010000152.1:0-5836 GCA_050874485.1 bacterium | reverse complement strand
TGGTGTGATAAGCAGTCCTCCATTCACGAGCGAGCCTGCCGTCGCCGCCAGCTTGATCGGAGTGATCTGAAAGCTCTGTCCAAATGAGATCGTCGCCAGCTCGACCGGACCGACATTCTCCTTGGCATGCATGATCGTCCCCGCCTCACCCGGCAGGTCAATACCGGTCAGCCGGTTCAGCCCAAACTGATTAAAATATTTGTAATAATCATCCACGCCAACCCGCTGTCCGATCGTGATAAACACCGGATTACACGAGTTTTGCAGTCCCTGCGCAAACGTTTCACTGCCGTGCCCGGTCACTTTATGACATCGGATTCTCCGATCCTCCACAGTAATATAACCTGGGCAGAAAAAATGATCCTCCACGGACACCACTCCCTTCTCAAGTGCCGCGGATGCCGTGATGATCTTGAAGATACTACCCGGCTCATAAGTGTCATTCAAACACTTATTCCGCCACATCTGGTTCAATGCATCATTTTCACTCACACCAGGCTGTGGCTCATAGTCTTCCGGGAGTGTAAACGGATGATTCGAATCAAACTCCGGCAGATCCACCAT
Source organism: bacterium (assembly GCA_050874485.1). Taxonomy (GTDB): domain Bacteria; phylum Bacillota; class Clostridia; order Lachnospirales; family Lachnospiraceae; genus W0P33-017. Next base: position 5,272 of record JBNMKT010000152.1, on the reverse strand, counting down.
CGCATAGAGTTCTCCGTTCGATGGATTCATAACAATGATCTGCACGCTGTCCGCTTCCTTTTGCTCCATGACCTTTTCTGCCGCCTGCATCGCATAAGTCTGGATATTATAATCAAGTGTCAGATACAGGTCATTCCCATTTACCGGCTCCTTTCTCGACTCTCCGACACCCTCGATCTCGATACCTTTTGCATCTGTCAATGTCAATATCTTTCCTGGTTCTCCCTGCAACAGCTCATCATATTTGACCTCCAGTCCGACAATACCCTGGTTATCACCACCGGTAAAGCCGAGCACCTTTGAGGCAAGTGTTCCATGCGGATAATATCGTTTATAATCTTCATCGACCTTTACGCCCGCCAGTTCGAGTGCACGTATGTGATCTCCGGTTTCGATATCCACATTTGACTTGATCCGTTCGATCGAACTGACCTTCTCTACACGTGCCCGCACCTTCTCCTCATCCATATCGAGCGCTTTTGACAATGCCGCTATGACCGCCTCCGGATCTTCGATCTGGCTGTGAATCACCGAGATCGTACAGACCGTCTTATTCGCTGCGAGCAGCACTCCATTGCGATCGTAGATATTGCCGCGTGCCGCTTTGATCGAGCGTTCGCGCTCATGGATATCCTGCGCTCTTCCTCCGTAATATGTAGACCCCCACACCATCAGATATACGAGTCTGCCGATCAGAAACATCAGACAGGCAGCCACAACAAAAAACATAATTACAATTTTCTTGCGATTGTGAAACTTTGTCCATTCCTCCCGTTCCGTCATATATAAAAACCCCACAAAAGCAGTTACTATAATTTATTACTGCTCTTATGAGGTTATGATACGATTACTGATTTTCTCCCGATGTGTCACCTTCCTGCGGTTCGGCTACATCCTCAGGCTGCTGATCTCCTGTGGACTCACCAGTCTGATCCTCCGTCTCGTCCTGTGTCTGTCCTTCCTGTGCGCCATCTGCCTGACCCTCTGCGGACGCATCCGACGCTTCGGTATCCGTATCGATCTTTGTCCCACTCGCAGAAGGGACTGCAGTTCCGTCCAATCCGGTAAAATAATTCGTCTCCTCCGGTGTGAGTGCGCCCTCAGGTGCGATCTCGTCCGGATAAATATTCAGGTACGGCAGCGCTTCTTCCAAAATCTCACGAGTGAGGTTCTGTGCATAGGTACTATGCGACTGCTCATGCGCATTCGGCTCATCCACAACCGTATAGATCAAAAGTTCGGGATCATCTGCGGGCAGATAACCGATAAATGATACGAGGTAGTTATCCGCATCCTTGGAACCGCCGACAGACTTCTGCGCCGTTCCAGTCTTTCCACCCATGGAATAGCCTGCGACTTTGGCGTAGCGGGCCGTACCTTCCGATACAGTATCATATAGATAGCTGCGGATCTGCGCGCTCGTCTCCTCAGAGACCGTCTGCTTGATCAGTACCGGATCGATTGTACGGAGCACATTGCCGTTCTCATCGAGTACCTTTGATACCATATGCGGCTGATAATATTTCCCACCGTTAATCAGTGAAGAAAAAGCACCACCCATCTGGATCATCGTGACGTTAAAGTTCTGTCCAAACGAGTTCGTTGCCAGATCGACCGTCTTCATATCTTCCGCATGATACAGCAGCGTGTCGGTACGTGCCTCACCCGGCAGGTCAATATTCGTCCGCAGTCCGAATCCGAACAGGTTCTGATATTTGCAGAAGTCATCCACACCGATGCGGTATGACATCTGCATGAGTGCATCATTGCAGGAATCCATGAGCGACTTGCGGATGGTCTCCACGCCGTGGCCATACCGATTCACACATTTAATCTTATGTCCGGATATGGTCTCGCCACCATCACAGACAAACGTCTCATTTCCCTTTAATGCACCTGTCTCCAGTCCAGCCGCCACCGTAAACGGCTTCGCAGTAGAACCAGGCTCGTAGGTGGAGGATACACAGTAGTTTGTCCACAGGCGGTTTCTCGCATCATCGAGTTCCTCATCACTCATCGCTGCCAGCTCTTTTTTCGTATACCTGTCTGACAGGTTCCATGGATCTGTCAGGTCAAACGTCGGATACTGCGCCATTGCCATGACTTCTCCGGTCTTTGGGTTCATGATCAGGACACCTATATTGTTTGCCGCAGGACCTTCCCTGTCATTATCCTCAAATGTATCACAAAATTCCTGTATCTTTTTTTCGACAATGCTCTGCAGGTTTGCGTCCAGCGTCGTTACGATCGTATCACCGTCCACTGCCTCACGCACAGTCTTTTCCAGATCGTTATCCGAATTCAGATATCCAAAGCGCCTGCCATTTGTACCGCTGAGCACATCATCATAATAGCTCTCCAGCCCGATCATGCCGACATTATCCGAGCGCGTAAAACCGAGCACCGGACTCGCCAGCGCTCCGTATGGATTCGAACGGATATAGCTTTTCTCAAACCATACGCCCTTCAGATTCGGGTTGTTTTCTGTATCCGCAGCCAGATCTGCATATTTTGACATTTCCTCGTAGCTCATTTTTTTGATCAGTACATTGTACTGGCTATCCGGTGAATCCTTGACTAATTGCCGGATCTCACTCTCACTCAATTCGGGATAGCATGAAAAAAGAGCTGTCAATGTAGGCTCCAGGTAAGGCTGTTTTCCACTCACATCACTGGTGAGTACCTTACAGTCCAATACCAGATTGTATACATCCGTACTTGTCGCAAGAATCGTTCCCTTCGCATCGAGGATATCGCCCCTGCGATACGGAATCGTCTCGCTGTCATATGCCTGCTGTGACAACACTATTTTCTCATAAGTCGCACCCTTCACATACTGAATGTAGATGATTCTGCATACCAGTCCGATGAGTGCACCACTGATCAGCAGAAACAGAAAAATCAGTTTCTTTTTCATGCCGATCGTAAATTTTTTTGTTTTTCTTCTTGGTCTTCGCTGTTGATTCGCCAAAATCTATCAATCTCTCTTTATTCCGGTATTTCACCATACTGTGACATAAAATCTGAGCGGTCAATCTTATAATATACGATCTGATCCTGACTCGGATACGTCATGCCGAGCTCATTGATCGCCTCATCCTTCACAGTATCCATCTGTATCGCCGTTGCCAGACGCTTGTCCGTGGCATCGTTATCTGTCTTCAGGTTGTTGACCGTCGCCTCCAATGCCGCAATATTATTCAGATGAATGGTGACATCTGATTGTAGTTTAATATAAAACACAGCCGTAATGCAAGTGACAATTGCTGCAACTGTCAAAAAAGCGACATAGCTGCGATCCATGACAAGCGCACGATCCTGATTGCGTCTGGCGATCGCCCGCTGTCTGCGCCGTCTGATACGTTCACGGCGTTCCTGCTCCTCACGCTCCCTGCGCTGTTTTTGCTCACGTTCCCAGTTATCAGGCATCGCATCCATGCGACGCACGACATTTCCCTCAATATAAGTCATTCTTCTGTAATCTCTGCCTGATTCTGTCATAACTGCTTACCCCTCATACCCGGTACATCCCTGATACCGTTATTTTTATTTCCAATATTTCCTTTATCTTCAATCTTTCGCTTTTTCAAATACCCGCAGCTTTGCACTTTTTGAGCGGGGATTGTTCTCCATCTCCTCATCCGTAGGTAGAATCGGCTTTCGTGTAATCACCTTTCCCTTTGATACATTTCCGCATACACACACAGGAAAATCCGGCGGACACGTGCATGGATTCTCATTCATCTTGAAATTCGTCTTGACAATCCGGTCCTCCAGTGAATGGAACGTGATAATACAGATCCTGCCACCCGGATTGAGCAGCCCGATCATCTCGTCGAGATGGTCTTTTAATACATCCAGCTCATGGTTGCATTCGATCCGGATCGCCTGATAGGTACGCTTTGCCGGATGACCTCCGGTCTTTGCAACCTTTTTAGGGATCGCTGCCTCTATAATGGCATTGAGCTGTCCGGTCGTCTCGATCGGTTCCTTTTGCCGCGCTGCAACGATATGCTTTGCAATATTTTTCGCGAAACGGTCCTCACCATAATCACGGATCATCCGATACAGTTCGCCCTCGCTGTAAGTGTTGACAATATCTTTTGCGCTCACGCGTGCTCTCTGATCCATCCGCATGTCGAGTGGTGCATCCTCCACGCGATAGGTGAATCCACGCTGTGGCGTATCGAGCTGAAAGGATGACACGCCCAGATCCAGCAGAATGCCATCCACACCAGATACACCGATACGCGCCAGTTCTTCCTTCATATTGGCATAATTACTGCGAATCACAGTCAGGCGATCCGCGAATTCATGCAGCCGCTCTCCTGCCGCTGCGATCGCATCCGCATCCTGATCGATTCCAATCAGACGTCCTCCATCACCCAGACGTTTCAATATCTCATAGGAATGACCGCCACCGCCCAATGTGCCATCCACATAGATTCCATCCGGACGGATATTCAGATTTTCAATCGTTTCCGTCAACAATACGGAAGTATGGTTAAACTCCATGTATCTGTCCTCACTCTCATTCCATTCGTTTAAAAGCTGAACCCAAGTTCTGCCATGTGCTCTGCTACTTCATCCATATCGTCAAAATTGCTGCTCTCCACCCAGCGATCACGATTCCAGATCTCCACGCGGTTGAGCACACCCGCGGATACAATATCCTTCTGTAGATCCGCATGTTCCCTGAGGTTTGGAGGAATCAGAATTCTACCCTGCTTGTCCACTTCGCAGGTTGCTGCACCTGCAAAGAAGAATCTCATAAACCGGCGTGTCTGTGCATTCGAAGGCAATGCGCGGAACTTCTCCTCGATACCTTCCCATTCGCTCTTGGGGTACACAAAAAGACATCCGTCGAGACCTTTTGTCACGACGAATTCCTCGCCCAACTGCTCACGAAACTTGGAAGGGACGATCACTCTGCCTTTTGCATCAATGCTATGATTGTACTCACCGGTAAACATTCTGGGTCCTCATCGTATATACATGGCCGTTGGTAAAGTTCATCAACTTATACACATCATTATGAACTTATCCACCACTTTTCACCACATATACACCACTTTCCTCCACTTATGTTCCTACTATACTCTTTTCATCCAAAAAAATCAATGGAACGTATGTTTTTTTGGAAAATTGAAAAAAGCAGCCGGTGGATTACTCCACCGACTGCTCATCAATCAGTTGTTCCAGAATCTTGTCCACGCGCCTGCTGCACGCAAGACTCTCCTCCGAAGATAGATCTATTGCTATTGCTTCATTC
>JBNMKT010000151.1:0-5840 GCA_050874485.1 bacterium | reverse complement strand
CTGTTGGAATATCTGGTACACTGGTTGTATCATCATATTCTCAGCAGTGATATCATGATCGGAAAGATCCCGCCCGCATCCGAGCAGACCGAGGATCAGTTCGCGTTTACCGATAAGTATCGGACAGGTATTGAACTCGTGGACGATGAACATAAGCGTCTGTTTGAGATCATCAAGGATACTAATGATGTGATTCATGCTGAGCTTCTGCATGACAAATATGATGAGATCATGCGTCTGCTGGCAGAATTGCGTGAATATACCGAGGTGCATTTCAGCGATGAGGAGGCATTGATGGAGCGCATCCACTATCCTGGCCTCGATGCACAAAAGCGTGCGCACAGTGCATTTGTGGGGCGTCTGGTGGAGATCGATCTGTCTGAACTGGATGCCATGGATGATAATCAGGAAGAATATCTGCAGGATCTGATTCAGTTTCTGCTGAGCTGGCTGAGCAATCATATTCTGGGCATGGATAAAAAGATCGGTGCCTATATTACAGAGAATGGTTTGCAGGTGTAACGGGCATTTTCAACTATGCCGACAATGACAATTCATATCGCGGTATGATATGATACATACATCCCAAATAGTTGTCTGCTGTACACAGATGTTTGTGGATAGCAGGCAATGCTGTCCGTAGATGAGGGGGATCGTGTATGAGACACAGACGTGAATATAATAAGGTGTTAATCGGAAAAAATCTAAGAAGGGCACGCGAGAGACAGGGTTTAACAGTAGAGGATGTCCGTGAGTATCTCTGTTTGGGGTCTGTACAGGCAATATATAAATATGAATCCGGACTGAGTTACCCTCCGGCTGATACGCTGCTTGCGCTGATGGAATTGTATCGTATTGACCGCGTGGATCTGCTGTGCAGGCAGCTCGCACAGTGTATAGAATTAGAAAAATGTGCACATTGGAGCATCGATGTCCATCCGTCACAGCAGATGCAGATACAGGTGGATACCGGGATGAGCGATAGCCAGAGCAAGCCCTTGGCATCTACGAATGTACGGTATCAGTCTGCAGAACGGTTATCTTCGTATGTGATCAATTCGTCCAATGGACACTGCAAAAAGTAGAGTAACTTACAGATAAAAGTGGCATCTAGGCGCTCAAACTCGTTCCGGCAATAGCGGTTTAGGTTGGATCTTGGAATATCCATCGTCTTACATAGCGTATTTTTACTGATGCCTCTTTCTTGCAGAAGTTCTTCAATATGCAGTTCCAGTCTGCCATACTCAGAATTGTTCATGGGATTACCTCTCATATCGTAGTGCTGTACTTGTCCGGAACAGGACGAATCAAGGCCGCGATGTTCGCGGACAGTTATAGGATGCCCTCAGATAGCGACCTTCCAGTTAAGTATAGATTTTTTGGAATGATATTGTAATTGACTCTATTGTGAGGTACGATATAGTTATCCCCATGATGCCATGAATTATATGGTGAATTATGAAAAAGTCTCCCGGCAGGAAACTGCCAGGAGACTTTTGTATTGTCGTGCATTTACAGAAGCTGCCGGTGACAGGTTCTGTAGGTAATGTTCATAATAAAATTTAACTTCTGACCGCTAATACGACCTGGACAATGCCGAATACAGCCAGACAGATGCCAATGAAGATGCCGAGCGCTGCAGCTACAATCGCAGGCCGGATAAAGATCAGTACAGCGATCAGAATCAACAGTACACCGATGATCATCTGTGTGTTATAGTTGTTGATGCGGACAGAGGTATCGACTTCCAGTTTGCGCAGGTTAGAGGCTACAAGTAACCGGAAGATACCGATCATGGCGATCCATGAAGCCAGTATATAACTGAGAATGGTGCTGACCATTGTCTGGAAGAAGTTGCTGACGATCAGAACGGCACCAAAGATCAATGAGAGGATGGCGCTGATCAGCTCGTAGTTTTCACCAAAGCCGAGTGCCCGACGTTCCTGCCAGACGCCAATGCAGCTCAATGCATGGACAATGATAAGCAGGCCGATAGTCCATGCGAGTGGAGCGACTGTGGCGGCGGGTGTAATGATACAATAGATCCCGGCAAATACCAGGATGATACCTATAATGATTCTGATGATTTTCTGCGGACTCATAAAAAGACCTCCATTTCTGTTGTTTTGTGGTATACTAGGTAGTGTGTTTTCTGGAACATATTTCTGACACACATATTAGCTATTATAAACCATTATAAGATAAATGAAAAGGACGTAAGCAGAGAATGAACAATGATTTTTTACCGATTAATGAGGAACATACCGGGACTGAGAACAATCAACTGTTCATGGTGCCGATGGTAGATAATGGTATATTTGAACAGGCAAAAAAGATGGCGGGGACAGTCGTGGAATACCGGGAACTGCGCATGATGTATAGCTGTGCGATCAAGGAGATTCGTACCAAGTTCGATGTGTTGAACTCGGAGTTTAATGTGCGTTATCAGCGCAATCCGATCGCATCGATCACTTCACGGTTGAAGAGCAGCGCGAGCATCATGGAGAAGCTGGCCAGACTCGATGTACCGTTTTCCGTCGAAAATGTCAATGAGCACTTACATGATGTTGCCGGCATCCGCGTGATCTGTTATTATGTGGATGATATCTATCGTCTGGCACATGCATTGGCCAAGCAGGATGATATCACGGTGCTCAATTTTAAGGATTATATCAAAAATCCCAAGCCGAATGGCTATCGCAGCTATCATCTGATCGTGAGTGTGCCTGTATTTTTCTCTGATCAGACGAAAAATATGAAGGTGGAGGTGCAGATCCGTACGATTGCGATGGATTTCTGGGCGAGCCTGGAGCATCAGCTAAAATACAAAAAAGAAGTGCCCGATCAGCAGGAGATCGTAGATCAGTTGACGGAGTGTGCGACCAGGATCTCGCAGATCGATACGCAGATGTATGAGATCCGCAACCGGATTGAGCAGGCGGAGGATGAACCGACCGAGGAGGATCTGTTGCTGGAGAAGCTGCGCCGCATTGATCTCGCGGATGATTAGGGACAGGCAAGACAAAAGTGTTATCTGTGTGTGAGCACGCAGAGGAAACAAAAGGAGGATAAAAAACAATGAAAGACACAACTATCTCAGAAAATATCATTTATATCGGAGCAGATGACAAGACGATCGATCTGTTTGAGAGTCAGTATGTTGTTCCGAATGGTGTATCTTATAATTCTTATCTGATCAAGGATGACAAGATCGCGATCATGGATACTGTAGATGCGCGTGCAACAGATGAGTGGTTTGACAATCTCGACAAAGCGCTCGATGGACGTACTCCTGATTATCTCGTGGTATCTCATATGGAGCCGGATCACGCGGCAAATATCGCAAAGGCAGCAGAAAAGTATCCGCAGATGCAGATCGTAGCGAATGCCAAGACATTTCCGATGATGAAGCAGTTCTTCGGTACGGACTTTGCAGGCCGCAATGTGACGGTCGCAGAGGGCGATACGCTGTCACTCGGCAGCCATACACTGACATTCGTGATGGCTCCGATGGTACACTGGCCGGAAGTCATGGTCACATACGAATCCAGTGAGAAGATTCTGTTCTCAGCAGATGGATTCGGTAAATTTGGTGCATTGGATACCGATGAGGACTGGACATGTGAGGCACGCCGTTATTATTTCAATATCGTAGGAAAATACGGTGCACAGGTACAGGCATTGTTAAAGAAGGCAGCAGCACTTGATATTCAGATGATCTGCCCGCTGCATGGCCCGATCTTAAAGGAAAACCTGGGATTCTATATCGATAAATACAATACATGGAGCAGCTATGAGCCGGAGGATAAGGGTATTTTCGTTGCATCCGCATCGATCCACGGCAATACAAAGGCTGCTGCTGAAAAGCTCGTAGAGAAGCTGAAGGCAAAGACAGACCTGAAGGTGGCATTTACCGATTTGACCAGAGATGATATGGCAGAGGCTGTCGAGGATGCATTCCGTTATGATCGTCTGGTTGTATGCTGCCCGACCTATGATGCAGGTCTGTTCCCGGTGATGGAGGACTTTTTACACCATCTGAAGGCAAAGGCTTATCAGAAGCGTACCGTAGGATTCGTAGAGAATGGTACATGGGCACCGACTGCAGGCAAGCAGATGCGTGCGATCTTTGAGGGTATGAAGAATATCCAGATGCTGGAGCCGACTGTGACGATTCGTTCAACGTTAAATGCGGATTCTGAGGCACAGATGGATGCACTGGTAGATGCGCTGCTGGCAGAATAATCAGGTGATAGCTGAACTGTTTAAAATTCTCCGAAAACTATTAAGTTTTCGGAGAATTTTCCGATAATATTAATAACAAAAGTAACAAAAGAGCAGGATCAGTTCCTGAATGGGAGGTGGACATTGCAAAATACGAATTTGGATACCAGAGCATCATGCCGGTGGGTGCGGTAACACAGATCCGGTACATGCCGCAGCGTGATAAACGTCAGCAGCAGGAACAGAAGAAAGAGCCGTCATTTCAGATGATCTTTCGTGCACAGTTGGAGGATAAAGCGGTGGAGGAGGCACCGAAATTTGATGTTTATTGTTGAAAGAATTGAAAGGAGAAGCATAAGGTGAACTGGAAAAGCGAACCTGAATAATGGCGCCGTGTTGGTACAGATTGGTATGTACGATGCGGCGCTTTTTTATTATACACTCGTGCCTCGTTCTAATAGCATCAGCAGAGACAAAAACTTTGTGTATGAAGATAGTCTTGTGTATTTGTGCCACTGGATGTATAATGAGCGAAAGTGGGTCATTATGCCTGCACTGAACACACCAGAAATGAAAAGGAGAGACATCATGAGCAAAGTAAGAACCAGATTTGCCCCCAGCCCGACCGGAAGAATGCACGTAGGTAATCTGCGCACAGCATTGTATACCTATCTGATCGCAAAGCATGAGGGCGGCGATTTTATTTTAAGAATAGAGGATACGGACCAGGAACGTTTTTATGAAGAGGCATTGGATATCATTTACCGTACACTGGAAAAGACCGGACTCAAGCATGATGAGGGACCGGATAAGGATGGTGGCGTCGGACCGTATGTACAGAGCGAGCGCTGCAAGAGTGGACTGTATATGAAATACGCCAAGGAACTCATCGAAAAAGGCGCTGCTTATTACTGTTTCTGCGATAAAGAGCGTATCGATTCCCTGCGCCGTGAAGTAGCAGGCAAGGAGATCATGATGTATGACAAACATTGTCTGCATCTGTCCAAGAAAGAAGTAGAGGCGAATCTGGCAGCCGGAAAGCCGTTTGTCATCCGTGCAAATATGCCGACTGAGGGTACGACGACGTTCCATGATGAGATCTACGGAGATATCTCTGCACCGAATGAGGAACTGGATGATATGATCCTGATCAAATCCGATGGATATCCGACATACAATTTTGCAAATGTTGTCGATGACCATCTGATGGGTATCACACACGTGATCCGCGGATGCGAGTATCTGTCATCCGCACCGAAATATACGATTCTGTACAAGGCGTTTGGATGGGAAGAACCGAAATATATCCATTGCCCGCTGATCGTCAACGAGGAGCATCAGAAGTTGTCTAAGCGTAGCGGACACAGCTCTTACGAGGATCTGATCGAGCAGGGATTCCTGTCAGAGGCAGTCGTGAACTTTGTGGCACTGCTTGGCTGGAGCCCCAGTGATAACCGTGAGATCCTCACACTGGTTGAACTGGTAGAAGTGTTTGATTATAGGCATATCAGCAAATCTCCGGCTGTGTTTGATATGGTCAAGCTCAAATGGATGAACGGCGAATACTTTAAAGCGATGGATGAGGATCGTTTTTATGAGATGGCAGAGCCTGTGAT
>JBNMKT010000150.1:0-5875 GCA_050874485.1 bacterium | reverse complement strand
GAGGTCTGCTTGTGATGCAGACCTCTCAGGTTATGCGTTACAACGTGTCAGGAGTTCTTCCCAACGGCGGTCTGTCTCAGCCTGGAATGCCTCGATCAGATGCTCGTTTCCTGACTTGAACAGATGCTTGAAACGTCCCTGTTTGCGCAGAAAATCTTCGAGTGGGAGTTTCTTTTTCGGCTCATAGTTCAGGATCCATTTGCCATCTACGACCTCAAATAAAGGCCAGTAGCAGGTCTCTACGCCCAGCTTGCAGATCTCGATGATATCCGGTGCATCATACTTCCAGCCACGCGGACAGGGGGCCATGATATTTAAAAACGCTGCGCCCGGAGTATAGATTGCCTTTTCGGATTTGGTGTACAGATCCTTCATATTGCCGATAAAGGTCGTCTGTGCAACATAAGGGATGTTGTGTGCAGCGATGATTGCGGCCAGATCTTTACGTCCCTGCGGCTTTCCGTCAGAATGTGAGCCGCTCGGTGTCGTGGTCGTATCTGCAAAATGCGGAGTCGCAGAGCTGCGCTGGATACCAGTATTCATATATGCACCGTTATCGTAGCAGACATAGACGAGGTCGTGTCCGCGCTCCATCGCACCGGAGAGAGACTGCAGACCGATATCATAAGTTCCGCCATCGCCTCCGAATGTGATAAATTTATAGTCTTCCTTGATTTTTCCACGTTTTTTCAACGCGTGATAGGCAGTTTCCACGCCGGAAAGTGTGGCACCGGCATTTTCAAATGCGTTATGGATGTAGCTGTCCTCATACGCTGTATAGGGATACATGTAGGAGGATACCTCCAGACATCCGGTGGCATTACCGATGACAGCTTTATCTCCGGGATGCAGTGCCTTTAGGACGTTGCGCACAGCGATTGTTCCGCCACAGCCGGCGCACATGCGGTGTCCGGGGGCCAGACGTTCCTGTCGTCCCTGTATTTCTTTATAATGAAATGCTTTCTGTTCCATGATTCACCTACTCTCTCAGACCCAGATACGGGCAGGTCTCATCGTATACCTGTTCGCCGTCACCGAGTTTTACCAGATTGTCAAATAACTGTTCAATATCTTCGACACGCACATCACGACCAGACAGGCCGTACATGATGTTGATGACTTCTGCATGCGATTTTGCGCGGTAGAGTGCAGCGGTTACTTCGGCACCGAGTGGTCCGCCGACAGCGTTGTAGCCCTCAGAACGATCCATGATGGCGATCGCACGGCAGTCTTTTAATGCTGCTGCGATTTCTTCAGCAGGGAACGGACGGAAGACACGGATCTTTAACAGTCCGGCACGCAGACCGCGTTCGCGCATAGCATCGACGGCATCTTTTGCTGTACCACAGACGGAGCCGATTGCAACGACCGCATATTCTGCGTCATCGAGACGGTAACCTTCAAAGAACCCATAGGACTGTCCAGTCAACGCTTCGAATTCCTTGGCGACATCTAAAATGACCTTTTTCGCACGCTTCATCGCTTCGGTCTGTGCTTTTTTTGCTTCCATACAATAATTAGAAGCAGCGTATGGACCGACAGCCATCGGCTCATCGGCATTGAGCAGATAGTGATCCGGATGATATTCTCCGACAAATTTCTTCATCGCGGCATCATCCCACAGGGTGATGTTTTCAACTGCATGGCTCGTGATGAAGCCGTCCTGACAGATCATGATCGGCAGCTTGACATCGGGATGCTCTGCAATGCGGTAGGCCTGTAAAAAGTTGTCATAGACCTCCTGATTGTTCTCGGCATAGATCTGCAGCCAGCCGGAATCGCGTGCTCCCATACTGTCAGAATGCTCTGCATTGATATTCAAAGGACCGGTCAGACCACGGTTTACGACAGCCATCGCAATCGGCAGACGATTGGATGCTGCTACATATAGGACTTCCCACATAAATGCGAGTCCACAGGAAGAAGTAGCGGTCAGTGTACGTGCGCCGGCAGCGGATGATCCGATGGCGGCACTCATGGAGCTGTGCTCGCTCTCGACCGGGATAAATTCGGTATCGATCTCTCCGTTTGCGATCATACCAGCAACAAACTGCGGGATCTCAGTGGAAGGTGTGATCGGAAATGCAGGCATGACATCAGGGTTGATCTGTTTGATCGCATGTGCCACGGCTTCATTTCCGGACATACGTGTTTTTAACATGTTATTTGCCCTCCTTCATAGATATTGCGTGAAAGGGACATGCCTTTGCACAGATACCACAGCCTTTGCAATGGTTCAGGTCGAAGTCCTGACGTTTTTCATTCACGACAGGGATGGAACTATCAGGACAATAAGGGACACATAACAGGCATTGTTTGCATTTTTCTGTATCCCAGACCGGTGTATTGGTGCGCCATTCGCCGGTGAAAAACTGGCGGGAAGTCGCAGGCTCATAGATCTGCAGACCGTCTGTCAGCTGATGCCAGGGGGTCATCTCATTGATGAATTCGGCGCGTTCATGCTGTTTTAGATTACTCATTCGTGCACCTCCTCGAATGCCATGCGAAGTGCGGCAAGATTGCCTGCCAGAACTTCCGGTTTTCTTGCAAATTTGTGTTGGAGAGAGCCTTGCATCTCTTTCAGGAAGATCTCTTTTTCCATGACACCGGATATCTTAACCATAGCGGCTAACATAGGTGTATTCGGGAAGTACTTGCCCAGTGTCTGCATACATACATGGTGTGCATCGATCACATAGACTTTACCTTTATATCCGTTTAATAAGGGCAGTAACTGCTCCCTGGTGCGCTGTGAATTAATGAGAATCGCGCCATCCTCCTTCAGACCTTTGGTCACATCTACCGAATGCAGCAAGGTGTCATCAACGACTGCTACAAAATCAGGATCATAGATGTTGGAGTGTACACGGATCTCTTTTGCGCTGATCCGGTCATAGGCAGTGATAGGTGCGCCCATGCGCTCCGGACCGTATTCGGGAAAGCCCTGTACGTGCATACCGATATTGAATGCGACGTCAGCCAACAGCAATGCTGCCGTTTTGGCTCCCTGTCCGCCCCTGCCGTGCCAGCGGATCTCTGTCATTTCTCTCATGATGTTATCCTACTTTCTATCGTTCTGTTTCTATGTATTTCACTCACGGACAAATAAAATGCGATGTTTGTCGGTGAAAAACATGTGTGTGTTAGCGGTGGACACAACCACCTTAGTATACGCTAAAAGTATCGGTTTGTAAAGGTTTTTCGCGCATCAGTGCATCTACCGCTGCATGATATTCTGTCAGGCGGTTCGCTTTTTTGATGCGCTTGATGTATTTCTCTGAATCAGGAAAAAGAACTGCCATATAGACCCACAATTCCTTGAGTTTGTACAAGGTGTTCCGGTCGCCACCGCCCATTTCTGTTAGATAGCGGTCGCAGATATCGGACAGAAAACTTTGCAGCCGTGCTTTGTCACAGGCCGGTTCGCCGCGCAGTGCTTCGGGCAGTTCCGGATTGGCAATGATGCCGCGCCCGATCATGATCCGGTCAATGGACGGATCGACGGACAGCACATGCTGCAATGCCGCAGGGGAGTTGACATCGCCGTTGTAGCAGAGTGGAATATTCAGACGTTTTGCTGCCAGATAGGTATGCGGACGTGTCGGCAATTTGTAAAAATCCTTTTGCAGGCGTGTGTGTATGATCAATTCCTCAATCGGGTATTTTTCGTAGATATGCAGAATATCCTCCCACTCAGCTTCGTCACTGATACCGATTCTTGTTTTAATAGAAATCTTCAGTGGGCAGGCAGAGAATATCTCATCCAGAAAGCGATCCAGTTCATCCGGGACAGCCAGAAAACCTGCGCCCCGGTGTTTGGACACGACAGTTCCGGACGGACATCCGAGGTTGAGATTGACGATGCCGTAACCATAGGTCTGCAGCTCTTTTGTGATGGACAGAAATTCATCTGCACGATTGGACAGGATCTGTGGGATCACGGTGATACCGGCATTGTGTTCCGGAAGTACTTCATTCTTTTCGCGTGTTGACAGATGCATACTGGCGAGAAATGGCGTGTAGTAGCGGGCGATGCCGCCGTAATACTTTGCGTAGGTTGTTCTATAAATATAGGTAGTAATACCTTCCATTGGTGCTAAATCGTAGGTCATGGATTGTCCTCCTGCACATTATTTCCTGTTCAGTATAAACTAATCATATATCAAAGTTCAATAAAAAGGAGGATTTCTTATGTACAAACAGGATCGCTGCGGCTGCCAGTGCCAGAAGTATGCAATGGCAGAAGTACCCATGCAGCAATGGGGCGATTTGTATGACTGGTATACGGCGCTGTGCAATGGTACCATTTTTCCTGATTTAAACCTGGAATTCTGGTCAACCGTGAATATGGCTTGCCAACCCAAAAACTGTAATTCAAAACAGGAAGCATTGATGATGGAGATCAATCAGATCAGCTTTGCAGTCAATGATCTGACCCTGTATCTGGATACACATCCGGACTGCATGCAGGGAATGGAATTATTTAGCAAACTGCAGGAACGACGCGTGCAATTGCTCGAGGAATACGCCAGACTGTACTACCCGCTGACGATTGATAGCATGCTTGGCCGTACAGCAGGCAGTACCGGAGAATTCAGTTGGGGCGATTGCCCCGCACCGTGGGAAGGAGGCACGTGTAAATGTGGAACTATGAGAAACGCTTACAATTTCCAGTAAAGATCAGCAAATGCAATCCTAAAATTGCCCAGCAGATCATCAGTCAATACGGCGGTCCCGATGGCGAATTATCAGCCTCTATGAGATACCTTGCACAGCGCTACACAATGCCTGTGAAACGTGTCGGAGGATTACTAACTGATATAGGGACAGAAGAACTTAATCACATGGAGATGATCTGCGCCATGGTGTACCAGCTGACCAAGAATCTGACACCGGAGCAGGTCAAAGCATCGGGATTTGATGCATATTATATCGACCATACGACCGGACTGTGGCCGCAGGCAGCAAGTGGATTGCCGCAGAATGCGATCGAATATCAGTCAAAGGGTGACGCACTGACGGATCTGTACGAGGATCTGGCAGCAGAACAGAAAGCACGTACTGTTTATGATAACCTGCTGCGTATCATTGATGATCCGGATGTCAGAGAACCGTTAAAGTTCCTGCGGGCACGTGAGATTGTGCATTTTCAGCGTTTCGGTGAAGCGTTGGAGATGACCAAGGATAATCTGAATTGCAAGAATTATTATTTCTTCAATCCGGAATTTGATAAGCAGATGATGGGAAAATCATAAAACCTGCAGCTACTGGTACTGGCAGTTTTTGGATATATTAGATGCATGGTAGCGTAAAAACTCCCGACACACATGTTCTGTGCTGCCGGGAGTCGGGTACATAATTATTTCGCCGGATCGAACGGTTTGTGATCCAGATCCGGATTTTCGTCGAAATATTGCAGGAGGCGCAGCACCAAAGCCTGTTCATGGTCGTTGTACATATCCAGACAGATGGTATGTTCATTCTCACAGTCCAACAGATAATCCGTAGATGTATGGAATAACTTGGAAAGTGCAATTATTTTATCTGTACAGGGGCAGGTGTGTCCGCTCTCCCACGATTGAACCGTAGAGCGACTGACATGCAGCCGCTTGGCAAGCTCTGTCTGGGACAGGCCA
Organism: bacterium; assembly: GCA_050874485.1. Lineage (GTDB taxonomy): Bacteria > Bacillota > Clostridia > Lachnospirales > Lachnospiraceae > W0P33-017. The sequence goes on along the minus strand of JBNMKT010000150.1, from coordinate 239 downwards.
GCCTGTTCACGTAGGCGGGTGATACGGGCACCTAGTGTATCGATCATTATTGGTACCTCCACAAAGAATGCTTTGCGCGTGCAATAGGATGTATGCTGTCGATGTGCAGCGTACAACTGACAATAAAGATAGTATCAATTTGATGTATGGTTTCACCGACATAAAAGATGGTAATAACTGACAACGCGCAGTCGGCTTGATAAATGTTATTTTGACAGATTATAATAGCGAATATAAGT
>JBNMKT010000149.1:0-6050 GCA_050874485.1 bacterium | reverse complement strand
TCATAATGATAGTTCGGATGACACTCGCCACGGCTGTTCACATAGCCTCTGAGGATACAGTGTGCGAGCGGATTGCCGCTCGTGCTGACATTGTAGCTGCGATAGATAAAGGATGTCGGATTCTGCGCAGCCTTGATCGCGTTGAGCATGACAGACAGATCCCCACTCGTCGGATTCTTCATGCCGACCGGAATATCCATACCACTCGCCGTGAGCCGGTGCTGCTGGTTCTCCACTGAACGCGCACCGATCGCCTCATACGATAAAATATCATCGAGGTAGCTGCGGTTTTCGGGATACAGCATCTCATCTGCCGCAGTCAGGCCACTCTCACTCATCGCACGGATATGCATTTTACGGATCATGACCAGTCCCTTGTACAGATCCGGTTCCTGTGTCGGGTCAGGCTGATGCAGCATGCCTTTATACCCGGCTCCGGTCGTTCTGGGCTTATTGGTATAGATACGCGGGATGAGGATCAGACGATCCTTCACTTCCTCATTCACCTTCGCCAACCGGCTCACATATTCGCAGACCGAATCCTCATTATCTGCCGAACACGGCCCGATGATCACGAGAAACTTATCGGATTCACCAGTAAATACCTTTTTTATCTCCTCGTCACGTACACGTTTGATCTCTGTCAGTTCTGCAGACAGCGGATATTCCATTTTTAATATTTCCGGCTCCGGGAGCCGGTTATGAATTGTCATCGACATTTTTTATCTCCTCATCTATTTTTATCATATTACTTTCTCATCATGTCGTTTTCCTGTTCCTGTGCCAGTTCTTCTTCCGTCATGTATTTACGGAATACCTTTTCGATCACAAGATTAAGAAATACCATTGCAATCGCCGGAATAAACCATACAAAAGGAATAAACAGCCAGCTCGCGTACAGCGCTGCCGCCGTGATCACAAGCACGAGTATTGCACTCACCGGATTGGTAAAAGCTATGATTGCCGCATTTTTGAGTGTTGTCTTCATAGCATCTTCAAATCGTGCCATATACGCAAACACAAATACAAACCAGATCAGGGCAATCGCCAGCAGCCCGTAAAACAGATAGATCATCGTCCCGATCTTGTCCCCTGCCTTCAGATACGCCGCGCAGATATTGATATCCAGATAGAACATCACAAATATTGCTAAAAAGATCAGCCACGTTTTGGTTGCCTGCTTAAAGTTGCCTTTAAACGATGACCAGTACTCCTTCCAGATACCGCTGCGCTGATTACGGATCACCTTGTGTGTCGTATAATAATAGGCAGTCGTCGCTGCTCCGATCGTGATGATGGGCACACAACTGATCAGCCACATAATATTGAGCAGAATCGCATCTACCGCCGAATTGACTGCCGACCACAGTTTATTGTCTGCATTAAAAAAACCTGCCATTTTTTCTCCCCTTTTCGTGATTAACAATAATTCATTTTAGTATAGCATTTCCTATACAAGAGTGTCAATTTTCGCATCCGAAAAAACTTATGAAAAAAAAATTAAAAAAAGTGTTGACATTTTCCAATTCTTTCTGTATACTTCATTAAGTCGGGTCGCGAAAACGACTCACAGACATGGGATCTTAGCTCAGCTGGGAGAGCATCTGCCTTACAAGCAGAGGGTCATAGGTTCGAGCCCTATAGGTCCCATACCTAACAAAATATGGCGAGATGGCTCAACTGGCTAGAGCGTCCGGTTCATACCCGGGAGGTTGAGAGTTCAAGTCTCTCTCTCGCTACTAAAATTGAGGAGAACAGATTTCTGTTCTCCTTTTTGTTTTGTGCAGACAGGTAATTGTGATGTGATCAAAAAATGTGTTGCCGGCGGTGGGTGCAATCGTATTTATCTTATGTCTTGAGTTATGCAAGCACTTATGATATCAGGTCACAGCCAGGTAGCCCGGATGATCAAAATAGTTACTTATGGCTGCACCCCTCGAATCACAAAAACCGATACAGCACCTGGTTGCTGACATCTCTCCCATAAGGCGTGAACCGGTAGCCGCTGCCGGTATCCTCGAGTAACTGCTGCTCTACAAGCTGCGTGAGCACCTCTCCATAGACCTGCTCCGCACGCATCCCAAAGCGCTGCACAAACGCAGCTTTTTCCACGCCCTGCGTCATGCGCAGCCCCAGATAGAAAAACTCCGCCATGCGGTCCTCTTTCGACAGCTGCTGCTTCTCATATGCTGAGAAATCACCTGCCAAATATGCATCCAGATCTGAAGTATTACAATATCTGCATGCATCGATATAGGATGATGCACCCAGTCCCACTCCCAGATACGGCTCTCCCGTCCAATACCCAATATTGTGACGACACTCATAGCCCGGCTTGGCATAATTCGAGATCTCGTAGCGTTCATAGCCATGCGCGGCGAGCAAGTCCCCTGTCAGTTCATACATCGCGCGTTCACTCTCTTCATCCGGCAGCAGGTGTGGTCGCTCTCCAGCATCCCGCAATCTCTCATCCTCACGATACTGATCGTAAAATGGCGTGCCCTCCTCAATAATCAAGCTGTACGCCGAGATATGCTGCGGATGAAGCGCCAACACTTTTTGCAGTGTCTGTTCATAAGATGACACAGTCTGTCCCGGCAGCGCGCTCATCAGATCTACGTTCAGATTCGCGATACCCGCTTCGCGCACCAGCTCATAGCTGCGCAGAAAGTCCTGATACGTGTGAATACGCCCGAGCAGGCGCAGCTCCTGCTCACAGGCAGACTGCAGCCCCAGACTCACGCGGTTCACACCGCCCGCTGCCAATGCGCGCGCCTTTCCCGGTGTCAGTGTACCCGGATTCGCTTCAACCGTAAACTCCACATTTTCTGCAAGTGCATAATTTTTCTGTATGGTATGTAATAAATCCTCCAGCTGCCATGCATGCAGGATCGTCGGTGTACCGCCTCCGATAAACACCGTATCAATCGCCGCCTGTCCATCCCACTCGTGCAAAAAAGCAGCCTGCTGTACAAGCTGCTCTTTTAAACGCTCTATATAGCGCGCAATCGTGTCCTGATCCGCAGGCGCGGACAGGAAATCACAATATGCACATTTTCTGACACAAAACGGAATATGGATATATAATTCCATGCTATTTTCCCTTTTCTGATTTTATTTGCCCTCATCCAGCTTGAGGACACTCATAAATGCCTCCTGAGGGATCTCTACATTGCCGACCTGACGCATACGCTTCTTTCCCTCTTTCTGCTTCTCTAAGAGTTTCTTCTTTCGGCTGATATCTCCGCCATAACACTTGGCGAGCACATCTTTGCGCACCGCTTTTACCGTCTCTCTGGCGATGATCTTGCTGCCGACTGCTGCCTGGATCGGGATCTCAAATAAATGTCTGGGGATCTCGTCTTTCAGACGCTCACACATCCTGCGGCCACGCTCATACGCCGTACCCGCAAACACGATAAACGACAGTGCATCGACCGGTTCCCGGTTGATCAGGATATCCAGCTTTACGAGTTCAGAACGCACATAACCCTTCATCTCATAATCAAACGATGCATAGCCGCGTGAACGGGACTTTAACGCATCGAAGAAATCGTAGATGATCTCATTTAACGGCAGCTCGTATTTGAGCAGAGCACGCGTCTCCTCAATATATTCCATGCTCAGGTACACGCCTCTGCGCTCCTGGCACAGATCCATGATCGAGCCAATAAATTCACTCGTCACCATGATCTCCGCCGTCACAAACGGTTCTTCCATATATTCGATCTCGGAAGGATCGGGCAGATTGGACGGATTCGTCAGATCAATGACCGTTCCGTCTGTCTTGTGCACTTTATAAATAACACCCGGTGCTGTCGTCACGAGATCCAGATTATACTCTCTCTCCAGACGTTCCTGAATGATCTCCAGATGCAGCAGTCCGAGGAATCCACATCGGAAACCAAAGCCCAGCGCCACGGAAGTCTCCGGTTCAAACTGAAGGGATGCATCATTGAGCTGCAGCTTCTCGAGCGCATCCCGCAGATCCGGATATTTCGCACTGTCTGCCGGATACAGACCACAGTACACCTTCGGATTGACCTTCTTATATCCCGGCAGCGGCTCAGCACACGGACGATTCGCATCCGTAACCGTATCTCCTACACGCGTATCCTTCACATTTTTTAAAGATGCAGTGATATATCCTACCATTCCGGCGCTCAGTTCGTCACAAGGAATGAACTGTCCAGCTCCGAAATAACCGACCTCTACGACATCTGCCTTCGCCCCGGTCGCCATCATCTGCATCGTCATGCCCGGACGGATCGTGCCTTCCTTGATCCGGCAGAAAACGATGACTCCCTTGTATGCATCGTATAACGAATCAAAAATCAGCGCCTGCAGCGGTGCCGACGAATCTCCGGTCGGCGCGGGCAGCTTGTGTACGATTGCCTCCAGCACCTGCTCGATATTCTCTCCGGTCTTTGCAGAGATACGCGGTGCATCCTGCGCCTCGATACCGATCACATCCTCGATCTCCTGCACGACTTCCTCCGGCCGCGCACTCGGCAGATCAATTTTGTTAATGACCGGAAATACCTCCAGATCATGATCCAACGCCAGATACACGTTCGCGAGTGTCTGCGCCTCGATGCCCTGTGCCGCATCCACGACCAGAATCGCGCCATCGCAGGCAGCCAGTGATCGCGACACCTCATAGGTAAAATCCACGTGACCCGGCGTATCGATCAGGTTAAAAATATACTCCTCACCATCCTGTGCATTGTATATAATACGCACCGCCTGTGACTTGATCGTGATGCCACGTTCCCGCTCCAGATCCATATTGTCGAGTACCTGGTTTTGCATCTCACGGCTCGTGAGCAAACCGGTCTTTTCGATAATGCGGTCTGCCAGTGTGGATTTTCCGTGATCAATATGTGCTACTATACAAAAATTACGAATTTTACTCTGGTCTATCATCTATTTTGCAATTCCTCCATCTTTGGGTATTCGCAGTCCCCATCCGTTTGCATCGACCATCACACGCCAGCCCATTTCGTTCGCGCATTTGACCTTTGCATCCGTTGGATCTGCAATCAAAATATCCGCCGGTGTCAGCTGGCTACGTGAGACGCCATCGCGCACTCCGATCGCAGTCACAGAATGACCCACAACACGGATCATCACCGGTATGCCCTGATTCAGATAATCATATACAACCTGACACTGTTTTTTTACTGAATAAGTCTTGCTTCCGTCCAATACAACCGAATTCGTCCACGTCGCACCGACACCCGGAATCCACCCCTCATCATTCGGGCTGAACGGCTTGTCCCGGTAGATCGATGCCAGCATTGCATCAGCGGTCGCCGTGCATCCGACATTTTTGCCGCTGCTGCCGATAAAACGATCATAATCGTACTGGCAATACAGATATTGTGTTTTAAAATTTTTCAGCACCAGATAGCCGGTGTAATCATTCTGTTGGTAATCATTCGCGGCATGTTTTGTGTAGTTCACCAGTGGGCCGGTTATATCAGATAACTGCCTGGGCTGCGTCTCGGAAGTCGCCGTCTGGTTCTGCCACTGGGCATAGAGCACCTGATCCTCCGACAAACGAAATCTCGTTGCCGCAGTCACTTTTGTTCCGCCCTGTTTTTTTGTATACCAACCCTTGAATCTGTAACCATCGCGGCTGGTTTTCGGCAATGTACCATATTTATCACCGGGGCGCAGCGTTATGGTTGTCTTTACCTTCGCCCCTCTGTTTGACTCGAAACGAACCGTATAATACACAGTCTCCGCTGTCTGGGTGCTGTCTGCATCCGCAGCTGTACCTGCTTCCTGCTCCGCGGTCTGGGTGCTGTCCGTTGTCTGATTTGACTGGCTTAACTGCGCAGCCTGCACCTGTATCGGTGTACACAACAATACGACTGCCAGCACACCCGCCAACATGTTTTTATGTATCATTCTTCTATAAACTCCTTAAAAATCCAAACCCCTCCAAACCCCGGGTTCTGAATCAAAGTCTCCATAAACAGAAAAATTATATCATAAAATGCATGTCCTGTCGATGATTTTTCATGTGTCTGTGCCTCCACTTC
>JBNMKT010000148.1:0-6087 GCA_050874485.1 bacterium | reverse complement strand
TGCACGGCGCTGATATGCGTGCAGACGCATATTTTATATATGGCCGTCCCGGCTTAATGTGCAAACTGGCTGTTGTACAGCTTCGCATAGAATCCGTCTGCTGCGAGAAGCTGCGCATGATTACCCTGCTCGATAATATGACCATCCTTCATGACCAGTATGACATCCGCACTCTGAATGGTAGACAACCGGTGAGCTACGATAAAACTCGTTCTGCCCTTCATCATCGTTGCAAATGCATTCTGGATCTTGAGCTCAGTACGTGTATCGATAGAGCTCGTTGCCTCATCGAGTATGAGCATCGGCGGCAGACACAGCATCACACGTGCGATACACAGCAGCTGCTTCTGTCCTTGTGACAGACCTCCGCCGTCCTCACCCATCGGTGTATCATAGCCCTGTGGCAGACGCTTGATAAAGCTGTGGCAATGGCTCGCCTTTGCTGCTGCGATGATCTCCTCGTCTGTCGCATCCGGCTTGCCCATGCAGATATTTTCCCGGATCGTGCCAGAGTGCAGCCATGTCTCCTGCAGCACCATGCCATAGCCCTCGCGCAGGCTCTCCCTCGTCACATGGCGGATGTCTGTGCCATCCACACGGATCGAACCGTCCTTCACATCATAAAACCGCATGAGCAGATTGATGAGCGTCGTCTTGCCACAGCCCGTCGGACCCACAATCGCAATCCTCTGTCCGGGCTGCACATGCAAGTTAAAGTCCTCGATCAGCCGCTTCTCCTCTGTATAGGAGAAATAGACGTGCTCCAGATCAACATTGCCCTCCACATCAGTCAATACTTTTGCGTCCGTATCCTCTACGACTTCTGTCGGCGTCTCAATCAGTTCAAATACACGCGCCGCGCAGGCAATCGCATTCTGCAGCTCTGCAACGACACCTGAGATCTCATTGAACGGCTTTGTATACTGGCTCGCATAATTTAAGAAGCATGACAGCTGACCGACCGTGAGATGACCATTCACTGCAGATAATGCACCGAATACTGCCACTGCCGCATATACAATATTGTTGACAAATCGTGTCGTCGGGTTGGTCAGTGAGGAGAAAAATACTGCCTTTCTCGAACATTCCTCCAGCCTGTCATTGATCTCGTCAAAGCGCTCCTGCGCCTCATCCTCATGACCGTAGCTCTGTACGACCTTCTGGTTCTGTACCATCTCATCCATGTACGCAGTCTGTTCGCCACGGATCTGCGCCTGCTCCTGGAACATGTGATACGTCTTTTTTGCAATAAAACTCGCTGTAAACAGTGACAACGGTGTCACCACGATCACGACGAGCGCGATACCCACATCCTCGCGCAGCATGAACAGCAGCGTGCCAAAGATGGTGATCACACCGGTAAATAACTGGGTAAATCCAAGCAGCAGTCCATCTGCAAACTGATCGACATCAGAGATCATACGGCTTGTAATATCACCGACCGAATGCCCGTCAAGATACGCCAGCGACAGATGCTGCAGCCGCTCGGCGGCATCGTTGCGGATATCCTGTGTCACATTGTAAGTCAGTCGATTATTGCAGCGCGCCATCGCCCACTGACCGATACTGTTTCCTACGATAACCGCTGCGATCAACCTCAACACACGTGTTAGAGCGGCAAAGTCCACCTGTCCTTTTCCGATGATACAATCGATCGCGTTTCCCGTCAGTCTGGGGACACACAGCGTCAGTACAACGACAAGCAATGCGAGCAGGATACTGGCTGCCAGATAATACCAGTAGCCACTGACATATCGAAGTACCTTTTTGACTGTCTCACGTTTAAAATCTTTGTTCTGCTCCATGCCTCTTATGCCTCCTCTCCCGCTGTTTTCTCTCGATTGTCAAACTGAGAATCATAGATCTCCTGATAGACCGGACAGGATGCAAGCAATTCTTCATGCGTTCCCATCCCGACGATCTCTCCGCCATCCATCACAATAATTAAATCAGCATATAATATAGATGCTGCACGTTGTGACACGATGAGTACGGTGGGCTTTGGATCGAGTGCTGCAATCGCCATACGCAGCCTGGCATCTGTTGCATAGTCGAGCGCCGAAGCACTGTCATCCAGAATCAGAATCTCCGGCTCTGCAACCAGCGTCCGCGCGATCGCCAGTCTCTGGCGCTGTCCACCGGACAGATTGCGGCCGCCCTGCTCGATCTGTTCATCGAGTCCGTCTGCTTTTCCTTCTACGATCTCTTTTGCCTGCGCAATCGTCAGTGCCTTCCACAGCTGTTCATCCGTCGCATCCGGATTGCCCCACAAGAGATTCTCCCGGATCGTGCCCTGAAAGAGCACCGCCTTTTGCATGACAGTTCCGACCATGCCGCGAAGCTGTTCCTTTGTATAGGATCCCACATTTTTTCCCGCGATCCGCACTTCACCCGCGGTTGCATCATAGAAACGGGGAATTAGATGCACCAGAGATGTCTTGCCGGAACCGGTTCCACCGATGATACCGACTGTCTGGCCTTTTTTTATCGAAAAGTTCAGATCTGTCAATGATTTGTCACCGGCTCCCGCATACGTCAGATCCACATGTGAGAATCCAATGATCTCCTCGCCATCTGCCAGCCCGGGCTGTATCACCGTCTCAGGCTCAAACTCCATGGACGACTGCACCTCCAGCACATCTGCCACACGTCTGCCACTCGCCAGTGCACGGGTCAGCAGCACGATCGTATTTGCCATCTTTACCAGCTCTACCAGAATCTGTGACATGTAATCAAGCATCGCTACCACATCGCCCTGCTCCATCGTACCGACCGATACATGATGTCCGCCCTGTGACAACAGCGCGATCACACCCAGATTGATAACGACATAAGTCAGCGGATTCATCAGTGCAGATATCTTTCCAACAAAGAGCTGATCCTTTTTCAATACCTCATTTTCCCGGTGAAAGCTGTCTACTTCCTCATCCTCACGATGAAATGCCCGGATCACACGCACACCTGTCAGATTCTCTCTCGTGCGGCGCAGCACCTGATCCAGCCGCTCCTGCACACGCCGGTACAGTGGCAGTGTCGCATAGATGATGCCGAACACGATCACAAACAATATCGGAATCACGACTACAAACGTCATCGCTGCCTGTGCATTGACGGTAAACGCCAGAATCATCGCCCCGAATACGATAAATGGTGAACGCAGCAGCAGACGCAGGGTCATATTGACACCATTTTGCAGCTGATTGACATCACTTGTCATCCGGTTCATCAGCGCCGACGTTCCCTGCGTATCCAGCTCCGTAAACGAAAGCGACTGGATATGTGCGAATAATGCGTGGCGCAGCTTAGCTGCGAATCCGACCGCGGCCTTCGCCGCAAAATACTGTGCACAGATCGCACAGGTCAGTCCCACAATTGCCAGCAATATGAGCACTCCACACATTTTATAAATGTACTGCCTGTCCCCATATTTAATACCATGGTTGATAATCGATGCCACCACAAGCGGCACCAGCAGATCAAACAACGCCTCAAGCATCTTGAACAGCGGTGCAATGATCGATTCCTTCTTATAATCCTTTAGATATACCAGTAACTTTTTCATAAATAATTCTCCGAAAAGAATCAGGAACCGCGTGGTTCCTGATTCCTGAATTCCCTTATACTATTAGTTATGCAATTAGTATCTCTGTCCCAGCCGATTTTATGACCCTGACTCTGAATTAGTAGTTGTGTCTGATGCAGCATCTGATGTCGAATCGGTCGTTGTATCTGATGTTGTATCTGATGTTGTATCTGATGTTGTACCTACTGCTGATCCGGTTGTACTCTCTGTCGCGCTGTCTCCGCCAGTCTGCTGCAATGCCTTAGAATAAATCGTATCGAAATTCACCGGCTCCCATGCTTTCTCGTCTACAGACCACTGCGCCGCATCCTTGTATCCGTTCAATGTCTCATCATACAATGCCTGCTTACGGTCTGAAATGATCGACTGGCGCTCACGCTCTGCTGCGTCTTTGTCATCCAAGCTGTCCATACGGATCACATAGTAATATTTATCTGTGTCAATCAGTGTCTGGTTGTACTCACCCTCGCCCAGCTTGTCTGCCGCCTCGAGCACTGCCATATCCAGATATGTTGAATTGTCATCCTCGCTCTGCAGATCCTTGCTGCCATAAGAGCAGGTAGCCTTGCTCGCATCATGCGCCTCGGCTGCTGTCTGTAACGGATCTTCTGTACTGCCACTCAGCGCCTCGTCCAAGATCTGCTGTGCCTTGTCCTTTGCCTCGGCCGCAGCCTCTTCATCCGTCTTGCTCTCCGCATCATCTCCGCTGGCTGACTTTGACACACACACATAGCTGAACGTCTTCTGGGCACATTCTTCATCAGACACGTTTGTATCTACATCGGCAACAATTGCATCGTACATCTTCTGCTGCAGTGTAGCCAGCCGGAGCTGCTCCTTGACATACTCCTCTGTCGCACCCATTGCCTCGAGTGCCTCCTCTGTATTCGCAGACATAAAATCCGCCGCTGCCGTCTCAATCTGTGTCATCTCGTCCTCAGTGAGCGATACGCCATAATCATCCATGTGCTCCTCGAGCAGATAGGAGTCCTCGAGCGACTGCAAAGTATTTGCTTTGACACGATCTGTCATCGTCTCTGCATTATCTCCACTCTGTTTCGTCCACATATCCTGGCCGAAATAAGACATGTAATAGGTATCATAATCCACTGCTGTATACTGTGCCATATAATTTGCCAGTCCCAGGCTGATCTCTGTGCCGTTTACAGTCGCCACTGTCTTGTCCGGATTGATTGATCCGCAGCCTGTCAGCATCGCACCTGTCATAACCACACCGCCCAATGCCAGTATGGATAATTTCTTTAATCTCATGATAAACATCCTCCTAAATCTTGTATGCGGCCGATGACCCAGTCCCATCATCCACCCGCACTACCGATTATACGTCCTCACCCGCCAGAATGCAAGAGAATGCCCTCTGTTCACTATTTTTTCACATGATATGCTTTTATATTTATAGAAGTAACAGGGGCTTATTCCTGCATCGGATAGAGTGCCCCCAGCTCATCTAAAAATGTGCCGACCGCTTCGAGTGCATTCGCAGTCTTTTGTCTGCTGTTGAAATTCATGCGATATAAAAACGACGGTGCATCCTTATCCGGTACGAAAATAACTGCTCCTTCAAATTTATCTACAAAATCCGGAATCCTCACCGGATCAACCGGCGCCTGCCCATACAGGGCAAAGCGCAGGGTATCTCCCTTTTGCGTGATCTCGGTGACATACATCCGGTGCGCATGTGCCTTCTGTCTGGCAATCATAAGGAGATTCTGTACCGAACGCGGCGGTTCACCGAACCGGTCGATCAGTTCGTCGAGCATCTCATCTCCCTCCGCAGCAGTCTCGACACTGGCAATCCGCTTGTAGATATCGAGCTTCTGATATTCGTTTGGAATATACGACGGCGGAATATACGCATCCACTTCTATATCCAGGGTCGTCTCAAACAATGCCTGCGGCGGCAGCTCTCCCTTCTGGGCCTTTACCGCTTCGTTTAACATCTTACAGTAGAGGTCATAGCCGACTGCCTCCATGTGCCCATGCTGCTGTGCACCGAGCAGATTGCCCGCACCGCGGATCTCCAGATCACGCATGGCGATCTTGAAGCCACTGCCCAGATCCGTGAACTCGCGGATGGCAGCGAGACGTTTCTCCGCGACTTCCTTCAACATCTTATCCCGCTTATACATAAAGAACGCATACGCTGTCCGGTTGCTGCGTCCGACGCGGCCACGCAGCTGATACAACTGCGACAGACCCATGTTGTCTGCATCCTGAATGATCATCGTATTGACATTCGAAATATCAAGTCCTGTTTCAATAATTGTTGTAGATACCAGAACATCGATCTCTCCATTGACAAACTGATACATAATCCGTTCCAGTTCGAGTTCCTTCATCTGACCGTGTGCGAAAGCAACATTTGCCTCAGGTACAAGTGTCGCTATCTTTGTCGCCACATCCGCGATCTGGTTCACGCGGTTAAATACATAGTAGACCTGTCCACCACGCGCCAGTTCACGTGCGATCGCTTCACGTACCAG
>JBNMKT010000147.1:0-6163 GCA_050874485.1 bacterium | reverse complement strand
TCATCCTCGTGTTCTTTTGTCACACGGCTGTCATCCTTTGTCCAGTCCAGATCCTCACTCGTATACGGCTCTGCCGGTTCGATTTCAAATAAATCGCCACCTGTTACCTGTGCGATCGTCTCAGCAACATCTTTTGTATGTCCTGTCGCAGAATAATAAACAACCAGCGTTTTTCCGGCACTCTCGGTATCGGCACTCCCCTCAGATCCACTCTGTGAATCGGAGTCTGTCTCCTGCGTCTGGCTATCGGTAGAAGCTCCGCATCCAGTCATCAGACTCAGGGCTGTTACACCTGCTAAAATGATTGAAAGTAATTTTTTTGATTTCATCTATTTGTCTCCTTCCATATTTGATTACACCGACATTATAAAAAATCTATATCCCGATTAGAAGTCTCTATTCATTTATCGCTCTGCCTTTCTCAATCGTTTTCCCATGTAATACGCTATAAAAGCGATCATGACCATCACCGCAACATAATCCCATATAAAAAATAACACCGGCTCAGAAAAATCATAGAACGCAAAATGCATTTTCATAGAAAGATACTTCGCTATCTGTCTTTTATCAAACGCATATGCGCCGTATCCCGCAACCAGCACAGCCACGCCGCGCGCAATCCATGTTCGCACAACCGACGGACCTCCAGACAGCCTGCCGCATATTGAGACAATCATATTCCAGTGAATTCCAAGATGCAGGGACATCACAACAACAAGCAATGTCTGTATCGCACGAAACAATGTGTATCTTCCTTTTGCAATCGATGCCATCCATCTTCGATTCAATACATGGTGCATGACAAAGAGTACACACATCCCCATGCCGATCCATTCATGTGCTGTCTCGCCGAGCAGGCTGTATGGCATGAGCAGCAGCAGGCACACCGTCATTCCTATATCAATGAAAATCCTTACGCACAACTTTCTGTTCATCTGTTTTTCCTCATATTGTTTTCCCAGAAATCGACGGCATGGTCAATCCATCCTTCCGCTACCGTACCCTGTCCGAGTCCGAACCCATGTGAAAGCCCTTTAAATACTTCTATTTCTGCATTTGTTCCATTACGCTTTATCTGTGCAATGAAATTCTGCATACTTTTATATGAGGCAATACCATCACTCGTACCCACACAGGCATAGGTCGGTGGCTCCGCACCTGTCACCTGCGAGAGTCCGGTATACTGCATGATAACGGCTGCCGGAGCGGGATAATCCTTTTCTCCAAAATACGCTGTTCCATAAGCGCCCAGCCATGCTGCCATCCTCGCGCCCGCGGAGCCGCCCCACAACGAATAATCCGTCATGTCTATTTGTAATTCATCTTCATGTTCATATAAAAAGGCGATTGCGCGCGCCAGATCCTCACATGCGGTCTGTGCCCCCGGACGATAAATAAGTGCAAATGCGTTGTACCCTTTTTTTGACAATTCCAGAGCATGCGGAAAACTGTCATGGATACCCGCTACATATACAAATCCACCGCCCGCATTCGTAATGGCTGTCTTTGCACCTGCATCACCACGAAAGAAAAATAAGCCCGTATTTTCTTTTTGCGGGTCTGCCGCCTTTTCTTCATCGCTGTATATATCATAAAAAATCTGTTTGCCTGAATCGGCCTGCATTTTCATGTAATTTACGATCTCCACCGTTTTTGAAACATTTACTTCGCTATACCACGGAAGAATCGAACGCACATCTTTCAACTGCAAATTCTGATCAATCTCTATATCAATCGGGAAAATCAGTCTTCCATAATCCTGAAAGGTCTGATCTTCCATGACATCCACAATCCGTGATTTTGCTGTAAATATACTCTCGTTTATCGCTTTATTCATTCGCATCAGTTCTCCCACCAAGCTATTTTATTCTATTGCATTTTATTGACTTTTTATGGGCAATTTCGCCTGCTATCAGTAAAAATGAGACCCCATCCCACCATGAAGTCTCATCTTGTTATACCATATAGCCTGCCACGATCAATGGATAAAATTCGTGAACACAAAATCCGGTGCTTTCGGCATCTCCAGCCCCATCTTCATCGCAATATTTTTGCAGTTAATCATAAATGCCATGTTATTACCGAGTACACGCATCACCTGCATGCCCTCCAGATCCTGTCTGACTTCTTCCGGGTTCGTTCCGTGCACCATATTCCAGTAGCGCGATGTCACGATCGGCATCTCCATCAGTCCGAAATATTTATTGACCTGATCCCATGTCGCTGTCGTACCCGCGCGTCTCGCAGATGTCACCACTGCTGCCGGTTTCAGCCGGAAACGCATGCCTCCCCCATTCAGATCCGCATAAAAAGCACGGTCTAAAAACGAAGTGATCGCACCGCTTGCGCCGCCCCAGTGAACCGGTGTTCCGAATACAAATCCATCATAATCTCCTGCGATTTCCAGAAACTCATTGACTGTATCAGAAAATACACACCGGTTGTTTTCCCGGCATTTTTTACATGCAACACATCCAGACAGCGGCTTGTTTCCAATCCAGAAGATATCTGTATCTACGCCATTCTCGTTCAGCGCTTTTGAGACCTCACACAAAGCGGTATAAGTACAGCCCTCCTTATGCGGACTGCCGTTTACTAATAACACTTTCATTACATTTCTCCCCTACCAGCTTTTCTTTTCCTTCGAACTGTCGTGATTTTTCTTCCGTTCTTCTACCATATTGACAAACCACTCGACCATCTTCGGGTCCTGATGTGAGAAGAATGAGCTCTGTGCCTTGTCCAGATCTGCGATCATCTGCATATCTTCGTCGGAAAGCGTGAAATCAAACACATTAAAATTCTCTTCCATTCTCTCGATATGTGTGGACTTCGGAATGACTACAATACCTCTCTGAATGTGCCAGCGCAGCATCACCTGTGCAGGTGTTTTCTTATATTTTTCTGCAATCTGCATAATCGTAGGATTGTCAAATGTGCCTCCTCTGCCTTCGCCAAACGGCGCCCATGCCTCCAGCTGGATCTTATATTTATCCGCCCACTCTTTCATCTCTTTCTGCTGATTGAAAATATGTGTCTCTACCTGATTGACCATCGGTTTCACACGGTTAAATGCTGCAAAGTCAACCATTCGGTCAACATAGAAGTTCGAGATGCCGATCGCACGGAGCTTGCCCTCCTCATACAGATCCTCGAGTGCATGGTATGCGCCATAAGCATCGGAGAATGGCTGATGCAGCAATACGAGATCCAGATAATCGGTCTGCAGCTTTCGCATAGATTCCTCTACCGATTTTTTTGCTTCTTCATATCCGTAATGCTCGATCCATACCTTCGTTGTCAGAAAGATCTCTTCTCTGGGAATGCCTGATTTTGCGATTGCAGTTCCCACTTCTTCCTCATTAAAATAGCTCTGCGCCGTGTCGATCGCCCGATATCCTACTTTGAGCGCATCGCTGACACATCTTTCACATTCGTCCTTTGTGACCTGATATACACCGTATCCGAGGATCGGCATTTTGACTCCATTGTTTAATGTAATGTATTCCATTTGCTATTCCTCCTTTTCTACCTGCCCTTATTATAAATAAAACGAGACGTCCGAAGAAGTCTCGTTTTGTTATGCAGTATAAACCTATTGGTTATATGTCTTATTATTTTATTTCAGGCTCTGTATCGCCTGAATGAGCTTAGACACTTTCTCAGACGGTTCCATTGAATATAACAGACCGAACGGAGTCGTATAGTCCCATTCCACCGGTATGATCCTGATCAGCGGATGGACACTCTCCCAGCTCTTGATCGCTAATAGCACCTCATTACTGTTTTCGCACCGGTTAAATATCTCCACATCATAAAAATCAAAATCTACGATCCCGATATTCGGATAGCGCTCTGCAAGTTCGTCGCGAAGCGCATCCACCTGATGGCTCCATCCCCGGTGCATCAGCATCAGATGTTCACCATCCAGATCCTGCAGTGTAATCCGCTCCTTTTTCGCCAGTCTGTGATGGATGGATACCGCCGCGCAGAATGGCACTCTTGAAATCTCTATTCCGTTACATCCCCGCAGTTTCAGCATCGCATCATCAAAAATACCTGCCACGACATCGATATTCTGTCCGAGATGACTGAGTATCTCCCGTGCATTTTCCAATGTATTCTCGAACGGCACCAGTTGAAATTTCATCTCCGGATAGATCTTCTGGATCTGTGGCCATAATTCCACAAAGATCTGCGGCGGTGTCATCGGAGATATTCCCACACGAATCACATCATCTGATACCTGCATTGCTTCCTTCGCCCGCCTTACGGAATCGTTACAATACCCGATCAGATATTTTGCATCATCATAGAGTGACCGCCCGGCTGCCGTCACTACCAATCCTCTGTGTGTCCGCGCAAATAGCTGTACACCGAGTCCTGCCTCCAGGGAATTGATCTGTTTGATGACTGCCGGAGCCGAGATATACAGTTTCTCTGCCGCCTTGCTGAAGCTGCCAGCCTCAACAACGCACAGAAATGTATCTAATTGCGGGTTGTACATCATATGCTCCTACTCCTTTTGGGTATTATGTGTAAAGAATTTCGCAGTGCATCTCGCATGGGATTCAAAGGAATCGGTAAGTTTCTGCAGCGCCTCGGCGGATAACGGCTTGCCGTTTTCTTCTCTGCCACCGATTCTGACACATTGCATCGTATAATCCTCGAGATTGCACCAATGAACTGTTTCTTCATCCTGGACAGAAGTATTGTTCTGAATGTCTGCCCTGTATTTATCCATCGCCTCTTTTTAAATATCAAGCTGTACCGCACGCTCACGTTTCTTAGTATGTCATTTATTACAGAACGGAAAATGACCGTTATTCATCTGTTGCAATGTCTCCAAACAAAATCCGCATATAGTCTCGGCGCGCATAAAGAATACGATCAATATAGACCTCACTATCATAAGCGCGATAAAAACTGATGTAATTTCCACTTACAATAAAACGATAATCACTCTCTATATCCGCAATCGAAGCTAGTGGTGCTCCTGCCTGTGCATAGGTCTGTAAAATACGGAGACTCTTTGTAATTCGACCTACAGTTGCCAAGGCTGCTGATGGGTTCTGTAAATCTTCCTCAATATAGGATTTAATTTCCATGAGATCATTTTGGGCTTCTTCGGATAAATGTAAATTATTCATTGACAATCCCGAGGTTTTTCTCCACAGCTTCTAATGTCAGCCAGCCTTTCTCTTCGCCGGATTTTCGACCTTTTGCAAGTTCATTCATCAGCTGAAGTGTTGCCTGTGTCTTTTCAAAATCCTGCATGTCGAGGATCGCATACCTGCCGCGCCCGTTCTTTGTCAGAAAAACCGGAGCACCAACAGCCACATCGCGCAGTACCTCGCTATAATTTCGCAGATCAGAAATTGGTTTGATATTTGGCATATATCTCAACTCCCTTCGCACATTGTGTATCATGTGCAATGATATCGCTGTTCGTCAAATGCAAATAAAGTTGCATTTTTCTCATTTGCGCTCATTATATCCCGATCTGTTGTAAAATTCAACCGCAATTTTTACAACTCCGCCCCCATTTTTGCAGAATGACATCAGTCACCGGATGACCCGTATGGTATTTCATATCGAACTGCTCCATCTCTCCCAGCCTGTCCTGATAGACACTGATCTCGTGCATGCCTGTGTCAGCTTTTTCAGGTAGTCTCTGATCGGCTGTTCATCATCACATATCGCTATTTTTAGCATCTGACTCATTCCTTCTCCAAAAATTTCTCCCAGAATTCCTTAGAATCGGCAAAATCCAGATCATCATCTTCACCAAAACCGGCGAGAAAATCCCATACTTTCTTAGCATCTGTCGGATTGTTATATTTGATTTCCCAGCTGTCTATGATCTTACCGTCCTGGCACTTATTATACACGATTCCATCGGCAGAAAATGACATGATTGTCCAGACCGGTTCCTCATCCTCTTTTTGAGTGACACTCGCATATTCAGTGACCTCTCCCTTTCGTTCGATGCCGGTCGCAGTCTCACCCGTGATCATCATTTCCTGATACTTCGACATCGCCGTCTGTTCCATCTCCTGCGCCTGCTTCGCTCTACGGAGGATGACCTGATCGTCTGTTTCCAGATTTTTCGTCCAGTTTTTATCATACGGATGTTCCTCATCGATCGGAAACTCTTCTTCGC
>JBNMKT010000146.1:0-6169 GCA_050874485.1 bacterium | reverse complement strand
GCTTAAAAGCCGGATGCAATATGGTGAACTTTACCACCGCAATTTCTACAAAGAAGTACAGGACAAGAACAGAGTGTATTATGAATATTATCATCTGGACGGAACCGAAGAAATCCCGGCAGATTACAAGGAAATCTCCTTTGTCTGCCTGAGACCGGACGGATGTCTGGAACTGCCAAGCACACTCAGCATTGCCTGCCGGTCAGTTGCGAAACGACTGGACGGATTTGAGAATTTCCATTTCCACCAGTTGCGACACACCTACACAAGCAACCTCCTCTCAAACGGAGCTGCTCCAAAAGATGTGCAGGAACTGTTAGGACACTCTGATGTCAGTACCACAATGAATGTCTATGCCCACTCTACAAGAAAAGCAAAGCGAAACTCCGCCAGACTTCTTGATAAAGTAGCAGGCAACGACTAAATAAAAACTTCCCTTATTTCCCTTGCTGATTCCGCATAAGGGCAAAAATAAGGGAAAATACATATCATTTCACTATTTAAGGGGCTGGAAAGCCTGTAAAATAAGGAAAGTTCAAGAAATCTCTCCACAAATTCCGATTGGTGAAGCCAGAGGACGTGCTGAAGGTGAAGCTAGAATTATTCTTAATATGCACAAAAATGGACTTACGACAGAACAGATTGCCACATATACAGGTACAGATATAGATGATGTAATTGCTATTATTGAGGCTAAAAAGACGGCAGATACCTCCTGCCGCCTTCTTTCGTATATCTTAATCTCTATTACTTTACAATAAATATATCAGTATACGTCGCATAGCCTTCTCCAGAAAGCGTAATCTCATGCTCTCCACTGACAAACTTCGATGCATCATACCCAAGCATAAGCAGACCATCTCCATTTATATTATGCCAACGTGCTGTCACTTCCACTCCATCAATCGTACACTTTACTTTTTCCGGATTCACCTCCGGACTCATGCAAACGAATAAGACATCTTCTCCGTTGTCTCCTTTGCCTACATTTACACCACGAACACCAAACATTGCAGCAATAGTAATTGTACCTGCATAGCTTTCATAGCCTTCACTGGAAACTTCAATCGCATGCGTTCCAATACCAAACTGCGATATATCATATCCTATCATGAGTAACCCATCTCCGTTTGGACCGTTCCATGTGGATGTCACCTCTGTTCCATCAATGGTACACTTCACCTGCGCTGCATCCACATTCGGATTAGCACAGACAACTACCTGTTGTTTACCGTTATTCTCACCCACAGAAGGATTGTACAAAACTAACTTATCTTTCGCAGCCTCATACTTGACATTCTTCGTCACTGCCTTATAGCCCTTTTCCTGCACCGAAATCTTGTGAGTTCCAGCGTCTAAGGCTGACTTCAGATAAATCTGTGTCATCCACTTTCCGTCTTCATTAGACCGATTCATATGATCAACCGCTGCCTTCTTGCCATCGATGCTGACTGTCACTTTCTTATTTGCAACAAGCTTTACACCACTCACACAGATGGTATTTCCATCCTTAGACAATGAAATTGCAGAAGCCTTGAATCTCGCTTTTTTCAGCGTTGCTTTGTCAGTCTTCTTTGTGGCTGCCTCCACTGCTGTCGGATTGCTGACTACCGGTACGACTGTCGTACTTACCATAGCTGCTGCCATCGCAACCACGGTTACTCTTTTGATAAATGCTACTTTCATGATTTGTATTACCCCCTATACAAGATTTTTATATGTTCATTATATAATAGATACACTAATTGTCAATAAAGTCTGGTTTATAAACAATTCCCCTGTGCATAAAAATGCACAGGGGAAAATTAAAAACTTATTTTTCAAATGAATAAGCTCCGCTATATTATCCGCACAGATAAAACTGTTTCCATACGATTTCATTTTCATCCACCAGCTCACTCACCGATGACTGCGTATGATCTGACCACAAAGTCTGGCTCAGGTAATAACGATCGTTCTCGGCTCCTCCGCCATACGGATCATCCCAGGTACAATCGATATAATACCAGGTTCCACCCAGATAGACCTGATCCCAGGCATGTCCGCCAACCGAGATGCCGTTGTCTGCCCTTCCGGAGATAAATCTACACGGTATTCCTTCTGCAGTCGCCATGGTATAAAAAGCTAATGCATAACTGTTACATGCACCACTGCCATTTTGTACCACACCCTTCACTGCCCATACCCATCTTGGTGCTCTGTCCAAGTCACCTTCGTAATAATTGGCTTGATAGATCAGGTAGTCATGAATTGCCCGGACTTTCGCATCATCCGACATACCCGGTGTGATAATCTGGTCTAAAATCGAATAGACCGACTGCAATACGGACGCATTCTCTCCATCGAATCCGGCTGTACTGTGATACTGCAGTTTGATCCGAAGCGGCAGCTGATCTGCCGAAAGCTGCTGCGTTGTGCCACAGCGCGTACACGTACATTTCATGCCCTGGAGACTACCCTTCGTCCCAACGATCTGTCCATTTGCCGTATCAAACTGATGGCCTAACGGATCTCCCTGTGTGGCTCCGCAGCGGATACAGGTAGCCGGTGTGGTACAGGTCGCGTCTTTATACTGATGCCCCAGAGACATACCCTCTGTCGCACCGCAGACTGTACAGATCTTCGGGTTCACACAGGTCGCATCTTTATATTTATGTCCGAGCGCCGTTCCTATCTGTTTTCCACAGCGCGTACAGGTCTTTGGTTCTGTGCAGGTAGCATCCTTATACTGATGTCCCAGTGCCTTTCCGGTTGTCTCGCCGCACACCACACATGTGACAGGTGTGGTACAGGTGGCATTCTTGTACTGATGTCCCTTTCCGACTCCGACCATATCCCCACAACGGATACAGATCTGCGGATCTGTACATGTTGCTGGCTTGTACTGATGCCCTAGCGGATCACCATCTGTAGCTCCACAGCGCATGCAGGTCTTTGGCTCGGTACAGGTCGCATCCCGGTACTGATGCGCAAGAACGCTTATGTTGTACGTGAATGACCTGCGTCCAATTCTGGCCACCACGACAGCCGTCCCGGTTTTCTTTGCGTTTAACAGGCCACTGGCAGAGACTTCGGCGATGTCATTATTTTTGGATTTCCATCTGACCCGGTTCTGTGCCCCCGCAATTTTTAAATTTTTCGACTGACCTACACAGATCTTTGAAATATTGAGTTTTGCCTTTGCTCTTGGCGAACGTGCCTGATAGCTTACGATGGCTCTCGCGTCGAAATCCGATCTGGCATATGCCGCTGCCGGCATCCAGGCGGATCCTGCGACTATGAATGCGAGCGCCAAAATCATTCCTCTTATTTTTTTCATAGCATCTAGTTTTGCGCCCGGGCGACCATGCCCATGCGCTGGAGTATCTCCAATACAACAATCGCTGCGACATAAATCACTGCAGCTAATACCATCAGGAGCACCTGCGACACGCAGATACCAACGATCACATCCGCAGCGACTACACACGCATGCAGCCAGACCGGATTCTGATCGAGCAGTACACCGATCGCTACCTGTACCAGCAGTGTCACACACACGATTACCGGTGCAAGCTTGCAGACATATATACCCAGCAATACATAACCGAGCGCCAGCAATGCAAACAGTGCGAGCAGCGCAATGCCTTTCTTTTTCGAATCCCAGGCTGCAATCGCTGAAATGCTCGCCTGTTCTGCTTTTTTCCGTTCAGAACGCTGCTTGGCGGACGAAACGACAAATTCCTGTATCTCTTCTATTCCATGCTCTCCATGTTCCCCATGTTCACGTTTTTCTTTTTCACTCATGATTCCAGTCCTTTCATAACCGTCTGGCACCACCCGGTCATGATCCTTTCCACATATTCGCAATGATTATAACAATTTTTTTTCATAAACACAATATTTTCGCAAAAAAACTGTTGCAAAAAGTGCAAAGTATCGTTATAATGCTAAAGGTGATGTGTTTCAGACACAGTTCACAGGCTGGAATGGCGCAGTTGGTAGCGCAACTGATTCGTAATCAGTAGGTCGTCGGTTCAAGTCCGATTTCCAGCTTTCGATGGCTATTCCAGACGTTTGTCCGGGATAGTCATATTTTTTTAGGAGGATACTATCATGATGAATGCAAGACAGCTCGCAAACACTCTGGATGAAATGATGAAAGAGACCCGTCGCGGACGACTGAACTGGAGTATGCAGATTGAGTCCACCGATGATCTGGATGCATCCTGCAAGGAACATGTGACACAGGATGGCACCGAATGGCTGGTAGATGAATGTTTCGTAGAATATGCATGTACATGGAAGGGTCAGGATTTTTGTATGATCTCCTACGAACATGTACTCACCCACGCTGACCAGACCCGTATGACCTGTCTGATCTTTCTGCCTCCACTGGGGATGCGTTTCTTTGATGTCGCCGAACTGGCTCCGTATGCGATCGAAGCCGATGCCTACGTTTCCAGCAAAGTACATCTGTTATTCGAACAGCTGATGGACCTCTACCGCACAGACGCTGCCCGTTGCCGTCTGCGCGTCATCGACCCACTGAAAAACTAACCAATTATTTCATACCGCATTTAGTAATATTGCCCTATCAAACAGACAATTTCTACTTATTTGACAATTGAATCATCCGTCACTCTATGCTACAGTAAATCCACGCTGACCATTTCTTTCGGCCGCGTGGATTTTTCACAACGATAGCTTTCCCCGACATGAAATCTATTGCATTCCCTGTATTGCATCTGACATTTCTCCCTCTGTCCCATCTGACAAGGAGGTATTTTTATGAATCACCCGTTCACTTTTACCCAGTTTTCCGATGAACTGATCCGCCAGCTCACTCCGATGTTTCCGGTTCAGACACAGATCAGCCTTCAGTCCATCCAGAAAAACAACGATATCGCCCTGGACGCACTGATCATCCGTGAACCCGGCACCAATATTTCACCTACCATCTATCTGGATGATTACTACGCACTCTATAACAATGGTACACCGATCGACGAGCTGTGCCATATCATCTGCGACGTATTTCTGGAAGTACGGCTCAATCATCCGATCGACCCGAGTTTTTTCACAGACTACGAGCAGGCGCGCCAACGGCTCGTCTTTCAGGTCATCAACTATGAAAAAAATGAAAAGCGTCTGCACGACCTGCCCCACATCCGGTATCTGGATCTGGCGATCATCTTCTGCTGTATCCTACGCATGGAAAACGGTGAATCAGCCACGATCACTGTCAAAAATGAGCATCTGCACCTGTGGAATACCGATCTGGAGGCAATCAAAAAGCAGGCGTTTACCAATACTCCCCGCCTGCTTCCTGCCTATATTCAACCGATCACGGACGTCATCTATGATCTCGCGAAGGACAATCCTCCCCTCGAACGCCTGCTCACTCTACCGGAGGAATGCCCGGATGTGCCGATGTTGTATGTACTGACAAACGAAGCACAGATCGGTGGTGCAGCCTGTATGTTCTATCCCTCCATGCTCTCAGATTTTGCGGAAAGCATCGGCAAAGATCTGTATCTCCTGCCCAGCAGCATCCATGAGATTCTCCTGCTCCCGACCGAAACACGCGAAGACGATGCATCCCTCAATGAACTCATCCAACAGGTCAACGCTGATCAGCTGCCCCTGACGCAGCAGCTATCCGACCACGTCTACTTCTACTCCAGATCATCAGCGGCCGTCAGTGCCTAACAGACGCTCGTACAACTGCTCGTATGCCCGCGCGGATTTCTTCCATGAATAATCCAGCCGCATATCGCGCTGTGCCATCTCATCCCAGTGTGCACGTTCATCGTAGTAGACGTGCATCGCATAATAGATAATCTTGAGCATCTCATGCGCATTATAGTTTGCAAATGAAAAACCAGTTCCGGTATGGTCGTACTCATTATACGGCTGTACAGTATCCTTCAGTCCACCCGTCTCACGGACAATCGGAAGCGTGCCATAGCAATATCCCATCAACTGACTGAGCCCGCACGGCTCAAACAAAGACGGCATAATCAGCGCATCCGCTGATGCGTAGATACGGTGTGCCAGCTGCTCGGAATAACAGATATTCGCAGAGAGTTTGTCCGGATACTTATCTGCAAAATAGCGCAGCATATTCACATACTGTTCCTGCCCTGTACCGAGTACGACAAACTGCAGTCTCGCATGTCCAAGCAGT
>JBNMKT010000145.1:0-6337 GCA_050874485.1 bacterium | reverse complement strand
TATAATACAATGTCTTGGGATCTGTCTCCTCCATCGTCTTTTGTGTTGCCAGCCACTGATCAATGATCACTTCCTTGACAACAAAGCTGACAGCCTGATAGATCTCCTGCTGACTGGCCTCTGCCAGGTTTTTACGGAACAATGTCTTGACTGTGTTCTTCACATTCTTGATGAATGTCTCTTTTTCAAAAATCTCGTTTGTCATCTGTGTCCTCCTATATGATGTGGGATGGGTCTGCTTAGGCGTGTTTCTCTACACCCAGTGTAACCTTTTCTCCGTTGATGTTCCATTCCTTCTCATAACCACTGATCGTTCCTGCGGTCAGTCCGTCACCTAAGACTTCACCACAGATCTGCTCACCGTGTGAAGCAAAAATGTCTGCCACTTTACCGTCTGCGATATATGAGATATTGATGCGGTCCATCACCTCAAATCCGGCTTCCTTACGCATTGTCTGGATCTTGCTGATGATCTCACGCACAAAGCCCTCTTCGATCAGCTCCGGTGTCAGATTCGTATCGAGCACGACAGTCACGGTATTATCACCTTCTGTCTGATAACCCTCCATCTGGGTCATGGTGATGAGCAGGTCATCCTCGGTCAGCACAACCTCGGGAGCGACACTCTCGAGTGTGAGTACACCTTTGCTCTTTAACTCTGCCATCGCTTCATTTCCGTTCAGTCCGGCTAATGCCTTCTGGATCTGTCCGAGATATTTGCCGTACTTCGGTCCAACGGTACGCAGCTGCGGCTTGAACGTATAATCGGTATATCTGCTCACATCATCGGTGTATTCCACCTTCTTGACGTTCAACTCATCCTCGATGATCTCTGTATAGAACTCCGGCAGTGCCTCCGGTGCCTTTACATACATCGTTCCGATCGGCTGACGGTTCTTGATATTTGCAGAATTACGGCAGGCACGTCCCATCACGACGATCTTTAAGACAGCCTCCATATTTTTCTCAAGGTCTGCATCGATCCATGCCTCGTTTGCTACCGGGAAGTCACACAGATGTACACTCTCGGGTGCGGATGCGTCGATCGAACATACGAGATTGCGGTAGATATCCTCTGCCATAAACGGAATCATCGGTGCCGCACATTTTGCGACTGTCACGAGTGCGGTATACAGTGTCATATAGGCATTGATCTTGTCCTGCTCCATACCCTTTGCCCAGAAACGCTCACGGCTGCGGCGCACATACCAGTTACTCATCTCATCAACAAAATCATCGAGTGCACGTGCTGCCTCAGGGATTCTGTAGTTGTTCAGGTTGTCATCCACTGCTTTGATCAGCGTATTCAGCTTGGACAGCAGCCACTTGTCCATAACCGGCAGTTTGTCATACTCTAATGTATATTTTGTTGCATCAAAATTGTCAATATTCGCATACAGTACAAAGAATGCATAGGTATTCCACAACGTACCCATGAACTTGCGCTGTCCTTCCTGTACTGCTTTGCCATGGAAACGGTTCGGCAGCCACGGTGCACTATTAATATAGAAATACCAGCGGATCGCATCTGCGCCGTATTTCTCGAGTGCATCAAAAGGATCTACTGCATTTCCCTTGGACTTGCTCATCTTCTGACCGTTCTCATCCTGTACATGTCCGAGTACGATGACATTTTCGTAAGGAGCCTTACCAAATAACAGCGTAGACTCAGCCATCAGCGAATAGAACCATCCACGTGTCTGGTCGACGGCCTCAGAGATAAACTGTGCCGGGAACTGCTGCTCGAACAGATCTTTGTTCTCGAACGGATAGTGATGCTGTGCGAACGGCATTGCACCGGAATCAAACCAGCAGTCAATCACCTCCGGTACACGGTGCATCGTCTTGCCGCAGCAAGGGCACTTGATCTCTACGGCATCGATATACGGGCGGTGCAGCTCGATCTTTGCTGCCTCGGGATTGCCGGACAGTTCTGCGAGCTCGGCTCTGCTGCCAACAGAGATCTGATGGCCACAATCCTCACACTCCCAGATATTGAGCGGTGTTCCCCAGTAACGGTTACGTGAGATACCCCAGTCCTGAATATTCTCCAGCCAGTTTCCAAAACGTCCCTCTCCGATCGACTCCGGAATCCAGTTGACCGTGTGGTTATTTGCTACTAACTCATCACGCACTTCTGTCATCTTGATAAACCATGACTCACGTGCATAGTAGATGAGCGGTGTATCACATCTCCAGCAATGCGGATACTCATGCTCGAACTTGGGCGCATCAAACAGCAGTCCCTTATCCTCGAGATCCTGCAGCACTAACGGATCTGCCTTCTTTACAAATACACCTGCATACGGTGTATTGTCGGTCAGTTCACCCTTTTCATTGACGAGCTGTACAAACGGCAGGTCATAATTGCGTCCGACATTCGCATCATCCTCACCAAACGCGGGGGCGATGTGTACGATACCGGTACCATCTGTCATCGTTACATACGTGTCACAAGTGATATAAAATGCCTTTTTATGCTGTTTTTCAATTATATCGTTTGCAAAATCAAATAACGGCTCGTACTCCTTGCGCTCGAGGTCGCTGCCCTTATAAGTCTCGAGCACCTCATATGCCTTCTTGCCTTCTTCTGCCAGTGATCCAAGTACCTTATCAAGCAGTGCCTCTGCCATATAATAGGTATAGCCATCGACTGCCTTTACCTTGCAGTAAGTCTCATCCGGATTCACACACAGTGCCACGTTACTCGGCAGTGTCCAGGGAGTCGTCGTCCATGCGAGGAAATATGCATCCTCTCCAACTACTTTAAAACGAACGACTGCAGAACGTTCCTTTACTGTCTTATATCCCTGAGCGACCTCCTGTGACGAAAGCGGAGTCCCACAGCGCGGGCAGTACGGCACGATCTTGAATCCCTTGTATAACAGCTTCTTATCCCAGATCTCTTTTAATGCCCACCACTCAGACTCAATAAAATTATCATCATAAGTAACATAAGGATCATCCATATCAGCCCAGAAACCAACTGTTCCGGAGAAATCCTCCCACATGCCCTTATATTTCCATACAGATTCCTTACATTTTTTAATAAAAGGCTCTATGCCATATTCTTCGATCTGCTCTTTTCCGTTCAGTCCGAGCATCTTCTCTACTTCCAGTTCTACCGGCAGTCCGTGTGTATCCCATCCAGCTTTTCTGGGCACGTAGTAACCCTTCATAGTACGGTAACGGGGGATCATATCCTTAATTACACGTGTCAGCACATGTCCGATATGCGGTTTGCCGTTTGCAGTCGGAGGTCCGTCATAAAATGTGTAGGTCGGTCCCTCCTTACGGTTCTCCATACTTTTACGGAAAATATCATTGTCTTCCCAGAATTTTTCAGTTGCTTTCTCGCGCTCTACGAAATTCATATTCGTATCGACTTTGTTGTACATTCTTATTTGCTCCTTTCTATCATGCAAACATTGAAAAAGCCCTCATCCTTCGTTGTAGAAGGACAAGGGCTATTGCGCCATGCTTATTACCACCTTATACTGGATACTCCGAAACCGTTCATATCCGCTTCCCATAACGCAGGAATCATCGTCAGGTCTTACTCGCTTTATGATATCCGCTTTCAGCCTGCTGCTCAAAAGTGATCTTCAGTGCTCACGTACTGGTACCGGTTCCCACCGCTCCCGGCTCTCTGTGACGTTTCGTGAGTCCTACTGTCTTCGTCATAGCATTTTACCATCGTCATTAATATAATCAAGAAAATACGAATTGTCAAGGGTCCCCACGGATTTTACGTGTATTTTACACACCTTGGAGCCGCTTTTACACCTGGAACTTACCCACCTGTTCTTTCAATTCCTCTGAGATAGAATTGAGATCCTTTCCAGCAATGCCGAGATCCTGCGCACTGTCTGCTACATGCTGTGCCATATCCATCATCTGATTGCATGTATTCAGCACCACCTCAACAGATGCCGTCTGCTCCTGTGTCGTCGCAGCCATATCTGACGCGATCGCATCCACTTTCTTGATCTCCTGCTCGATCTCATTGGAAGATTGGTAAATATCTGCGATATTCTCGTGGATTGATGAGAACGATGCACTGACATGATCCGCTTCTTCCTTACTGATGTCGATCAATTGAATATTATTCTGTGCCTTTTGCGTCACTACCACAACCAGCCCATCCAGTCTGCTCGTTGTCTCTATGATCTTCTTGACAGACTCCTGACTGCTATCGGCCAGATTGCGGATCTCGCCGGCTACTACCGCAAAACCTTTGCCCAGTTCTCCTGCACGCGCAGCTTCTATACTGGCGTTGAGCGACAACAGATTCGTCTGTGATGCGATACCCTCGATCACAGTCACCATCTCATTGATACCGTCCAATCCCGCTTTGACATCCGCGATCGCTGATTGCAGTTCATCTGAAGATTTCGCTACACTCTGGATATTGTCCTTCATCTGCGTCATCTCACTGATGCCGTTTTTCGCATTTTCGGATGTCTCTGTGATCTTGCTGTTTACCGCATAGATATTGTCCGACACATTATTGACATTCGCAGCGAGCGTCGTCGCACCTTCTGCCACATTCTCAATCGCCTGTGACAGATCATTCATTGTCTTGGCAAAGCTCTCCATGGATTGCCGCTGAACCTGTGAATTTTCGGTAATGCTCTCTGCTCCGGTCAGGTTATTCTCAGCCTTTTCCCGCAGAAAATTCGTTGAATCCATACATAGCGCCATGATCTTTCGCAGCGAATCCGCCAGCTGGTTCAACTGTGTGGCAATCGTGCCAAACTCATCCTTTTTGCGGATACGCAACGTATGTGTCATATCCAGATGATACATACGGTTGATCATATCTGAAATACCGGACAACGGCCGGAGCACAACCGTCAGCAGCAGATAGATCACAATGATCTGCAGGATACATCCACCGACAGATGCCATAACGGTCTTCATCATAATCCCCCGGATCGTACCGGTCATATCTGACACCGGAACGACCGAGACCGTGATAAAGTTCGTCCCGCTCACCTGGCGCAGATTATAATAGGTATCTGCGCACTCATAGATCTCTCCAAATCTGCCATCCGAAATATCCTGTGCAATCTGCGCAGACAGTGGATCATCAACATCTGAGATAGTCTGTCCGTTTTTATCTGTTTCTACGCTATTTCCAAATATCATGCCGCTATAGCCATCCACCATATAGACATATCCGTTGTCAAACAGCTTGCGTTCCTCAGCGATTGCAGCGATATCATCGATCGGTATATCCGCGCTGATCACGCCGATCTTGTTTCCGGATGTATCCTTGATATTTGTATAGACAGAAGCGATATAGGAACCGGTCATCCCATCCAGATAGGTCTCTCCAAATGTGACCTCATCGGCCTTCATGCCCTCAATATACCACGGTCTCTCCTTCATGACCCACTCCGGATCATCCGGCACCCACGTCTTGTCTATATAGGTACCATCCTCCAGTCCGCAATAGATACCGGTAGGGATCGTCTCCGGATAAGCATCTGCCACAGTGTATAGATATGCCTGTACAGACTGATCATCGAGTGCACCATTTTCGATGCTCTTTTTGACATTATCCATAATACCGATCGTCCGGTTGACGGATGCCGCGATCTGCCCCTCTACAATCTGGCTCGTGAGATCCATCTCACTGCTCAGACTATCCTTTAGTTCCTGAGTAACCTGCGTGACCGTCACCATACATACCAGACTGTACGCAATGATAGTAATCGGCAATAAAATAATCAGAATCTTTTTTTTATACTTGAAGTTCTCTTTTGTCCCATAGTATTATCCCTTTTCGTATGAATGATCCTCTAAACCTTTAAAATACCTGTTCTTCTCCCTGATAGTTCATGAATTCATCCGAATCATCATACCACTGATCATCGTCCGATCCCCCATTTCCGTCGATGAACTGTTCAAATGGTATGGTCTCTGAATAGCTCCACGATCTTGCGCCAAATGCAAATACAACAAGCAGCACAACCATGAGGATCGTCAGCACGACAGACACCACCGATGTCACGATCCCGGCAACTGCGAGTCCATTATGTCCAGTACTCCTGCTAAAATGAACGACCGCAAATATAATTGCAAGAACCGCAAGCGGTATATTTAAGAAGCACCAGAAAAATACGAGTGACAAAATACCCAGTACCAGCGAAGCGATCCCAAATCCATTTCCGGGCTGTGTATTCTGCCGGTACTGCGTTCCATGCGATCCGCCTGTGCCATTACCATTCCACGCTGTCTGCTGCTGGTAACCGCCTCCCTGTGATCGATTCTGCCAGGTCCCATTCTGATTCCGTGTGCCCTGCGGTGGTACATTGGTCCACGATGTATC
>JBNMKT010000144.1:0-6357 GCA_050874485.1 bacterium | reverse complement strand
TATGGGGTCTGCTCCTGTCCGAATTGTGGATACAGTGCGACACACAGCGCATTTTCACATGTCGCAGGCAGACAGATCGCCAATATCAAGCAGCAGGTGTGCACACATTTTATGCCGGAGGACCGCACAGGATGGACATCCTATACGTATGATCAGGCACTTCGCATGCATGCACTCGCATTACAGTGTGCAGATGCCAAGATGGCAAAGGATGGCGAAAAGTCTTATCTGCATCTGGTGATGGCATGGCTGTACCGTGAAAAGGAAAAAGAAGCAGAACAGATCAAGGTGGAAGAACTGCGTGAGATGGAGATCAAGAATAACCATGATCTCGCAGAGGAGCATTATCTGGAAGCATATGAGGGATTCCAGCGTGCGATGATGAACGAGATGTTTCCGATTGCAGGACTCAATCAGACGACACTGGAGTATATTATTGCGTATATGGCATATCATTTCGGTAAGCTGGAGGTCGCAGCAAAGATGATCGGATCGCTGATTACGAACTCCTCTACATCACGAAATGTGAAGGAACGTGCCTTAGAGTTAAAGGAACAGATTATACTGGAACTGAAAAACAGAAAGAAACCGCAGTGATTAACAGCGGGTATAGAGATTATTATGAAGGAATTGATGATCGCGCTGCAGACCGCGCAGGATGGGACGCAGGGACAACAGATCCCTTTATATGAACAGATCTATCTGGCTATCAGACGTGATATTGAAGACGGCAGACTTCCCCGTGGGGAGAAGCTGCCGTCTACACGTTTACTGGCAGATAATCTGAATGTGAGCCGTTTTACAGTCAATCTCGCCTATGAACAACTGGTATCCGAGGGATATCTGCAGGCGCGGGCAGGGAGCGGCTTTTTTGTGTGCGATCTGAGTGATCTGTATGATGGGTTGACGAGAGACGATGCAGCTGTGCCAGTGAGTGATCTATCAGGTATCAGGACTGTTGCGCCGGAGATGGTACCGCGTATTGATTTTTCACCGTTTGCCGTAGATGCAGAGCATTTTCCCTATCGCAGTTGGAAGCGATGCAGTAAAGATGTGCTGGATCATACGGACGATCTGCTGCTCGCGCGTGAGGCGGAGGGTGACCGGCAGCTGCGGGAGACTATAGCGACATATCTGTACCGGGCGCGTGGTGTGAACTGTACACCGGAACAGATACTGGTCGGTGCGGGTAATGAGTACCTGCTGATGCTCATTGTGCAGCTGCTAGGAACCGGGCGCACGGTGGTGATGGACGATCCAACGTATGTACAGGCCTATCAGGTATTGGCGCATGCGGGCTGTCATTTGCTGGCAGGTGCATCTGACCGGGATGGATTACTCTGTGATACACCTCAGATGCAGCAGGCAGATATGGCCTATGTCATGCCGTCACACCAGTTTCCGATGGGAACGGTCATGCCGCTTGCGCGCAGACAGGAGCTGCTCGACTGGGCAGCTGAGCGGCCGGGGCGATACATCCTGGAGGATGACCATGACAGTGAGTTCCGCTATGTAGGAAAGCCGATTCCATCGCTGCAGAGCCGTGACCGGAATGACTGTGTCATCTATTTTGGTACATTCTCGAAAAGTATATCCCCGGCACTGCGCATGAGCTATCTGGTATTGCCGAGACATCTCGGGAGACGTTTTCATACGCAGTTTGGATTCTATTCATCGACTGTGTCGACCCAGCAGCAGCTCACCGTGAGCCGGTTTATGCAAAATGGCGATTTTGAACGCCATCTGAATCGCATGCGCCGCATCTATAAGGCAAAGCATGATTTTTTACTGAAAGAGTTGAAACACCGGAGCTGGGTAGAGAGTGTTCATGGAGAGAATGCCGGACTGCATCTGGTCGTGACAGTGAGGACAGAGCTGAGTGAGGAGCAGCTGTTGCGCAGCGCATCAGACAGGGGTGTACGGTTATATGGAATGAGTAGATATAGAATCAGCCCGGAGCAGAACCCGGAAAAACAGGAAGTGACACTGCTGTTGGGATTCGGGGGAATGAGTGAGGAGCAGCTGGCGGAAGGGCTGGAGATATTAGATAAATTATTAGAAAAATAACAGGATTTGTCGTCGACAAATCCTGTTATTTTATACTACATGTTATTATTGGAAACTCTTCACCCAGTTGATCAGCGAATCATGATACACATTCGCTTCTACATCCCGGCGCATCTGGTCGGTGATCGGCCCATTCTTGGACATGATCGCGAGAATCGCTTCCTGCAGACCTGCGATCCGTCCGCGCTCGAAGGCTGCGCTCTCATCGCAGGATACGGATTCGGTGGCCGGTTTGCCCTGCGGTGTGGTGACAGACGCATCGGGTGTTCCCTCAGCAGGTGTCTCTATCGGTGCCTCCTCAGTCGTCTCAGGAATCTCCTCAGGAGCCTGCGCAGATACAGGTTCTGCTACCGTGCCGACTGCATCTGCAGCGTTGAAAGACACCGGTTCGGCTGGAACGACATCACCGGTAGCTGTGTCCGGCAGCCAGATGTCTCCGCTGTTGGCAGCGAGCGTCACATGGATCTGACCATTTTCCACGGATACATGTGTACCAGAGAGTGCACCGGTATAACCGGAACAGTTACCGGCAGCCAGATAGAGATCCGCGGGCTGGTCATCATTGTTTACTGACACAAGTACAGATTGTCCTTCGTAATCTCTCGCAAATGCATACTGGCGGTTTGTCAGCAGCAGTTCACGGTAAGCACCGTAGGAGAGTGCCGGTGTCTGTTGTCTCGTATGTCCAAGGGCTGCGATCAGCTTTGTGCATGAATTTGTCTCAAATGCATCTGCATAATCGGCATAATTCAATGCCGGACGCAGTGAAGCATCGGAGAAAGCCTCCTTTTTGCCCTCAATACCGAATTCTGATCCGTAGTAGATCGAAGGCACACCAGGCAGTGTGTAGAGCAGTACGTGTACCGGTGCATAGTGCGCCTTGTTATTCAGCTTCGTGTAGATACGTTCCACATCGTGATTGTCTACAAAATTGTAGAGTTTTAGTCCATCGGGACGGTTGCCGCCCATCTCATACAGACGTTTTACCGTGTGGGCGATCTCGAAATAGTTGTGGTCATTATGTCCGGAGTAGAGTGCCTTGTGCAGCGCATAGTTTGTCACCGCATGCAGTGTATCTCCGTTTACCCAGCGGGTATAGTCACCGTGGATGACCTCACCCATCAGCCAGAAATCCGGTTTTACCTCGTTGGCAACTGCGCGCAGCATATGCATGTAGTCAAAATCGAGCACATCCGCGGCATCCAGACGGATACCATCCACGTCAAATTCACTGACCCAGAAGCGGATGACATCACAGATGTAGTCACGCACAGCAGGATTGTGCTGATTGAGCTTGACGAGCAGGTTATAACCGCCCCAGTTGTCATAGCAGAAACCATCGTTATATTCATTGTTTCCACCAAAATTCACATTGCAGAACCAGTCGCGGTAGGGTGAGTTTTCACGGTTGCTTTGCAGATCTTTAAAGGCGAAAAAGTCCCGGCCGACGTGATTGAACACACCGTCAAAGATCACACGGATATCCTGTGCGTGACATTCTCTGACAAAATCGGTCAGATCTGTGTTATCACCCAGGCGGCTGTCGAGTTTTTTATAGTCTGTCGTTTCATAACCGTGACCGACAGATTCAAAGAGTGGTCCGATATAGATTGCATTACAGCCCAGCTTTTTGATATGCGGGATCCAGCAGAACGCATCGCGCAGACGATGCACGGGAGCCGCATAAGTGTTTTCCTTCGGTGCATCGCACAGTCCGAGTGGATAAATATGGTAAAAAACAGCTTCATCATACCAAGCCATGATGATACCTCCTAAAAAATACTGTGAAAAAGATTGGTTGTCAGATTAGTCCTCGTGATCGCCGTAACGGGTATCCTCGTGAAGGTTCGGCATCATATCAATACCACGGTTGGAATCAGCCTCTGAACTCTTGCCGAAATGATAATCATTTCCGGGCAGGATCGCATTCAGGATGATACCGGCGATCGCTGCGATAGCCAGAGAGGTCAGGGTAATGGATGTTCCGGCAACTGTAAATGTCAGTCCGTTTGAAAATCCGAGTCCACAGACAAAGATGACACCTGCGATGATCAGGTTACGTGATTTTGTGAAGTCTACATGGTTTTCGACAACGTTACGCACACCGATCGCAGAGATCATACCATAGAGCATAAAGCTGACACCGCCGATGATGGCAGTAGGCATGGAGCCGATGATTGCTGACATCTTGGGGATAAAGCTTAACAGGATGGCGTATACTGCTGCGAGACGGATGACTCTCGGATCGTGCACTTTGCTCAGCTCCAGAACACCGGTGTTCTCTCCGTAGGTTGTATTCGCAGGTCCGCCGACGAGTGCTGACAGTGAGGTAGCCAGACCGTCACCGATCAGTGTGCGGTGCAGACCGGGATCTTCGATAAAGTTCTCTCCGACCGTCGCTGAGATCGCAGACATATCACCGATGTGCTCCATCATGGATGCGAGCGCAATCGGGGCCATGACTAAGATGGCAGAGAGGTTGAATTTGCAGAGGGAGAATTGCGGTACACCTACCCAACTGGCAGAAGCTACATTGGCGAAGTCCAGAATCGCAGAACCGTCAGCATTGGTCATACCCAGTGCATTGAAGATCAGTGCAGCCGCATAGGAGATCAATACACCCATCAGAATGGGGATGATCTTGAACATGCCCTTGCCCCAGATATTAAATATAATGATGGTAGCCAGTGCGATAAACGCGAGCAGCCAGTTGCTGGATGCATTCGTCACTGCAGATCCGGCAAGGCTCAGTCCGATACAGATGATGATCGGTCCGGTCACAACCGGTGGCAGGAACCGCATGACTTTTTTCACACCGACGAGACGGATGATCAGAGCCAGTACGAGGTAGAGCAGACCGGCAACAACGATACCGCCACATGCGTAGGAGAGCTTGTCCGCATTGGACATATCTGCAAATATACCTGTATTCAACTGTGAAATGGTTAAAAATCCGCCGAGAAAGGCAAATGAAGAACCAAGAAATGCGGGTACCTTGAATTTAGAACACAAATGGAAAAATAAAGTTCCGACACCGGCACAGATCAGAGTCACCTGTACATGCAGAACATCTTCACCGAAATAACTGTTTACCAGGATCGGAACTAGAATCGTCGCACCGAACATGGCGAACATATGCTGCAATCCGAGCAACAGCATCTTGGGCAATCCAAGAACGCGGGCATCACGAATTGCACCGTTGTTTTCATTTGTAGCATTCATAATTAACTTCCTCCTTTAATAATATGAAACCTATGAATATATATCTTTATGAGTATAGCACGGACAGGGAAGTATGACAAGGAGGAGTGCCGGGCAGCGCTATTTTTGATTTGAAAAAAAGGCAGATTGTGATATAATGAGCAGTGACAATTGAGAATATGCAGTTCGATCATGCTGGCATGATAAGGACTGCATATATTGAGAGTGATAGGGCGAATGCCGTACATCGAGGAAAATCGAAGATTTTTCGAGATGCACTGCGAAATATGTAGTCAAAAAAAGAGGGGTAAGAAAATGCACGGAAATCAAAGGATAAAAAAAGATTTTATGAACAGCTTTTTGACGTTTTTGGTGGCTGTTGTATTATTTATCGGATTTATTGCACTGTTGAGCGTGTTTGGTGCAGAGATCATGCGCATGTTCGGATTTACCTATCGCTCCGTGCGCAGTGTGATGACATTTTTTGTCGTAGGAGCGATCATATCATGGCCGATCAGTCTGGCGGCAGAGGCGATCCCCAAGGTACTCTGCTATGATAAAAAGATGATTCCCAAGTGGCAGGCGGTGATCATGTACATCATACTGGCTACGTTTGCAACGGCGGTGGGATTGTTTATTGTAGATGCACATATGACGGGTGTGGTGGCCAACCGCACATCGATCGTCGTGGTATCACTATTGTTAGCAATGTGTAACTGCCGTTCGATCATTGTGCACAGACCGGAGAATACATAGTTTATAAAATAAAGTTTTTAATTTTTCTCTCATTTGCGGTTGACAAATCGTGGATAGAGTAGTAACCTAAACGTAATCAAAACAGAACCAAAATCGATGACCAAAAGGAGTACCGTGATTCGATTCTGCACAGAGAGCCGGGATGGTGAGAAACGGCGAGATAGTTTTTCGGGAATGGATTTGTGAGATGCAAAGTGAACGATGATGTAGTCAGTAGCGGATGCCGTGTCCTCACGTTACAGAGGGTAGATATCAGGAGCATGCTCCTCGTATCGGTAGAGAAAGATGAATGAATTGGTGGCTGATATTCCGATTGGAATATCAGCTTTTTAT
>JBNMKT010000143.1:0-6440 GCA_050874485.1 bacterium | reverse complement strand
GTAGTATTCTGATCAAGCTGCTCCGGTAGCCCTGCGTCATATACTGTTTGCGGAACATTTTAATGGGTGAATTGAGCATGCAAGCACTATCAACTCAGATGCAGAAGTAGCAGCGCGAGCAAAGGCGTGTCTGATTTTGCTGCCTTTGCACGATGGAGATGAGACTCGTAACTCGTGGAAGCCTCTGCTGAACACGAGTTAGGCTTTTTCGAGGCTCATCGGAATGGTTCGTGCAATGAAAGCAAAACAGACATGCTTGCGGGAGCTGCGACCCCTTAACCATGTGCTTGCATGACCCAAACCCTGACAAAAATAGTTTCGCAAACGCCTAATTATATTAAGAAATGAAAAGGAGCCACTACCTATGTTATGGGACACACATATGCACTGCAACTTCTCCGGTGACAGCGATGCTGACCCGGAAGATATGATCCGTGCGGCGATGCGCGCCGGTCTGGATGGCATCTGCTTTACAGATCATCTGGACTATGATTTTCCGTCTGATCCGCCGGATCTGTTTGTGATTGATCTGGATGAATATGACCACGCGATCCATACGCTGTCCGAGAAATACAAGTCAATATTTCCGGTGCTGCATGGCATCGAGATCGGTGTCCAGCCGCATCTGCACCAGAAGCTGCACGAAGTCGTACACGCACACGATTTTGATCAGGTGATCTGCTCTTCGCACGCGATTGATGGAAAAGATCCATATTATAAGACATTTTTTATCGGACGCGAAGAACACGAAGCCTATGAACGCTATTTTGAATCCATTCTGGAAAATCTGGATGGTTTTTCTGACTTTGATGTCTACGGCCACATCGATTATGTCGTCCGCTACGGCCCGAATACAAACCGCTTCTATTCTTATGAGGCTTACGCGGATGTGTTGGACGCAATCTTAAAAAAACTGATCGACATGGGCAAAGGCATCGAGATCAACACCGGTGGATTCAAATATGGTCTCGGGCATCCGAATCCGTGCGAAGATATCATCCGGCACTACCGCTCATTCGGCGGCGAGATCATCACGATCGGTGCCGACGCGCATGCTCCGGAGCATGTTGCCTATGACTTTGACAAAGTGCCGCGCATTTTGCGTGAGGCGGGCTTTACCCACTACACGGTATTCAAAAAACGACAGCCATATTTTTACCCGCTGCCGGAATAACTATATGATCACCCCCAAAGGAGACAATGACCTATGAGCAAAAATATTGCGACCTTCCCACTGACCGAAGCGTTCCGCGCCGGTGATGAATGTCCGTTCTGTAACCTCGAACGCTCTGCGGAGCAGCATGCGATCTCATTTATCCTCGGTTCGGCATATATGGAGGATGACATCCGCGCTGCGACCGATGCACAGGGCTTCTGCCGCCATCACTATAAGATGATGTACGATTACGGCAACCGGCTCGGCAGCGCCTGGATTCTCAGCACCCATATGAAAAAGCTGAATGAAGAGCTGGCAAAAGAATTAAAGGACTTTACACCCGGCAAATCTTCGATGCTTGGCCGCATGAAAAAGACCGATATGTCCGGGGATCGGCAGCCACAGACCCCGATCGGCAAATGGGTGTGCAAAAAGACTGACAGCTGCTATGTATGCGACCATTTCCGTGAGATCTATGGACGGTATCTGGATGTCTTTTTCGATATGCTCAAAAAAGATTCCGAGTTTCAGGAACTGTTTCGCCAGAGCAAAGGCTTCTGCCTGCCCCACTTTGCTGATCTCATAGAAGCCGCGGAAACGCGTCTGAGTGACGCACAGAAAAAAGAACTCTATCCGCAGATCTTTGAGATGATGCAGTCAAATATGGAGCGTGTCCAAAAAGACGTCGCATGGTTTGTCGAGAAAAACGACTACCGCAACAAGGACAAAGACTGGGGCGAATCAAGAGATTCGATCCAGCGCGCCATGCAAAAATGTGCCGGTGGCTACCCTGCTGATCCGGTCTTCAAACTCGATCCTTGAGTATATGCGCACGCAAAAACGACCATGCATAACAGCCGCATGGTCGTTTTTCTTTGCCTCGTTCCGGTTTTATTCCATATGTTTCCACATGCGATTTTGCCTGTGGTGCATGTACAGCGCAAGCAATGCGATAATAATAGCCACGGTCAGAACCCAT
Organism: bacterium; assembly: GCA_050874485.1. Taxonomy (GTDB): domain Bacteria; phylum Bacillota; class Clostridia; order Lachnospirales; family Lachnospiraceae; genus W0P33-017. Next base: position 4,305 of record JBNMKT010000143.1, on the reverse strand, counting down.
ACACCGACCGGTACATCTGCGATATTGAAGCAGCGGATATTGATCCACATCTGGTTAATGTTTTTCGTCTCCGTCTCGTCAAAATACCCCATGATAGCCGTCCTTCCAATCACTTCCTCTGACGGATACTGGGTATACAGCTGCCTGCCGACCTGCTCCTGTGAAGTATATACAACATAATCTTCGTCCGAATTATCTCCGGCAAAGAAGTATCCGAGCGGATAGGCAACGGTATCTTCCTCATCATCCTCTGCGCCGTAGCACCAGTTCAGATAGGAAAAGACCGTATCATCATCCCCACCGGCAATCGAGGATGTATAGCCGATATAGTACATGTTGCGCACAGCATTGTCCGGACGTGACAGGAAGTTGACAAATGCCTCTGCTGCCGCCTGCTTTGCCGCATCACCGCCGATGCCCTTTTTCAACATCATCCAGCCATCGAACCAGAGATTGGAGCACTCCTTTGGTACCGCATAAGCGAGATATACACCGTCCTCCTCCGCCTGATCCATTGCATAGACCGCATCACCGGACCACTGATAGTTCGCTACGATCTTGCCGGTAACCATATCCGCTTTTCCGCTGTCTGTCTCTAACGCATAGATATTTCCCATCATATGCTGCAGCAGACGCTCTACCTCATCGATCGTCTCCGGTGACACGTCATTCATGACCTGAGTCAGTTTTTCCTGATAATCAGGATCATTCAAAAACTCCTCTGCGGTCAGCTCATTCGCACGCAGATAGCCAAGCGCTGCAAAATAAGTATCGCGCACATTATCTTTGAGTGTCAGCTGACGGCGGAATTTGGGATTGTCGAACACTGCCCAGGTCGCTGCTTCCTCCTCTGTCATCACTTCCGGATTGTACAGCACACCGGTCGTTCCCCACATATAGCATGCCGCATAGCGGTTCCATGCCTCGCCGTTGATCTCATTTTCCTGAAATACATCTGCAATATAGGGTGAGACGCCCCGGACATAGTAGTTGTTTTCGTCCGTCTCATCAAAAAAATGATCCGAAAATGGCTCTGCCATACCTTCTGACATGAGCTTCATCAGCATATAATCAGACGGGCATACCAGATCGTAGGTATCACCGAGCGTCAGCTGGTTGTACAGATCCTCATTTGTTCCAAAGCACGAATACTCCACGCGCACTCGCTGGCCGGTTGTCTCATAATACCAGTCTTCAAAATCCTTATACATCGGATTGACACCGAGAATCTCAGTTCCGTTATCGAGATCAATCAGTTCCTCATCATCCCAGTCACCGAGATCAATGTATTCCTCCCAGTTACATACACGCAGGACGATCTCGTTATCCGTGCCCGCCGCCTGTGCAGTCGTAGATGATGCAACTAGTCCCGCTGTCACAGCAGTGACAAACACTGCTACAGACACGATCAGCTTTTTTGCTTTCTTCCTTGCCGCGACATTCATACCTACAACAATCAGTATCACAACGATAAATATGACCGTAGACAATGCCCATAATGCGGTCTTGATCTCTGTCTGTGAACCCTTGGTCGCATTGACAACATACGTGCTGATCGTGTCAAAGGTCGCGGGCTTGGTGTAGCTGGCAATAAAATAATCGTCTAATGACAAGGTCAATGCCAGTGCAAATCCGGACACAATGCCGGATGAGATCTGCGGCAGTACCACCTTTGTCAATGCCTGCGACGGTGTCGCACCCAGATCCATCGCTGCCTCGTACAGACTCGAATCCATCTGTTTGAGCTTTGGCATCACAGACAGATATACGAATGGTGCGGACAACACCACATGTCCGACGACCAGCGGCACAAACGTACTTTTCTCCATGCCACATACGACGACCAGCGCAATACATACCGAAAATCCGGTCACTACATCCGCATTGACAACCGGAACCTCATTGAGTGCTGCAATGGTTCCTCCTGCAAGCGGCTTTGAATAAAATCCTCCGATCGCTCCGAGTGTGCCGAGCACTGTAGCGATCAATGCCGATCCGAATGCCAGTGCCAGCGTTCCAAAGATCATGTTCCGCAGTTCGACATTTGTAAACAATGTCTTATAATTTGCCAGCGAAAATCCACGAACCGCTCCGATCGTTGTAGAAGTCGTAAAGCTGTACACCATCAATATCAGAATCGGCAGATAGATCAACAGCAGTAAAATGGCTATATAGATACGGGCCAGATGCTTCTTGTTTCCTGTAGTTCTCATAATAACGCACCTCCTCTGCCTGCATTGTCATCACTATATCGATCCGTCACCAGTGTAAAGACTAAGATAATAAACAGCAGGATCAGTGCGATCATCGAACCATTATGCCAGTCATATGCGCTGAAATAGCTTCCGATCAGACTGCCCATGATATATGTGCTGTTGTAGAGCATATCGAGTACAACATAATTGGTCATGGACGGTAAAAATACCATTACAACACCACTGATGATACCCGGTACAGACAACGGCAATGTCACCTTCAAAAAGATCTGCACAGGGCTCGCGCCGAGATCTGCAGCCGCCTCGAGCAGACTGTGATCCAATTTGCATAACGTCGTATACATCGGCAGAATCATAAATGGTAAAAAATCATAGGTCATACCAATGATCGAATTCAAAAACGGGAAATAGGCAAGATTTCCCTCCAGCAGTGTCAGAATCTCCTTGAGCGCAGTGATGCGCAGCGTGAAATTGATCCACATCGGCAGCACAAACATGACCACTATCACGTTTTTCTGCTTCCACTCACTCTGTGACAGAATATACGCTACCGGATAAGCGAGGAGCAGACAGACGACCGTCGTCACAATCGCTATCGCAAAGCTGTAGCAGAGTGTTCCGATCGTATTCGGGCTCGTAAAGAATCCGGTCAGATTGCTCATGGAGAAGTGTCCCTCTCCGTTTGTAAATGCATAATAAATAATCACAAGCAGCGGCAATGCCACAAAACAGGTCAGGAAAAGACCATAAGGGATCGCCAGCTGCTTTCTGGAAAAATGTAATCCTCTCATTCTTCTTCTCCTGTTATTTCTTCAATGTAAATGTCAGCTTATCCTCCGGAATCACGAGACTGACGTAGTCTCCCATATTCCACAGATATTCATCGCTGACGATCAGATCGAGTTCCTCCTCGGTACGCACCACATAGCGGTAGTGATCTCCGATATAGATCAGGTTAATAATATGTCCGCACACAATACCTGCGTTCTCGTCATCGCTCATCTCGATATCACGCGGTTTGATCGTAACGACAACCTTGAGTTTTCTATAGTCAATCTCATTTCCATGGGCATCACACAATTCGCCGTTCAGTTCCTGTGCTCCGGGGATCAATGACTTCACATCACAGTTCAATGCTCCGTCTAAAATCGTCAGCCGGTAATTCTCATCCACACCGGATTCCAGCTTGTTCAGTGAATGCTCTGCCTTCATCAGATGGATTCCGTCCGGCTCTACACACAATCCAACCTGTGCACCGACCTGTGCCTTTTTCGTTGTCTGGATCACAATCTCATTTTTGCCGGAAAGTACAGTAATCTCATAATGGACACCTTTGAAAATGACACTGATCACCTCTCCTGTGATCGTGCCGTCTTCCGGCTTGGTGATCAGAATATCCTCCGGCCGGACAACCACATCCACCATCGTTCCATGCGGCATATCATCCACGCATGCAAACTCCGCACCGCAGAAACGCACCGTCAGCGGATCTGTGATGATCCCGTTAAAGATGTTACTCTCGCCGATAAAGTCCGCAACAAACGCATTATTCGGCTCGTTATAGATATCCTCTGGTGTACCAACATGCTGGATCCTGCCCTCACTCATGACAACGATCTTGTCCGACATCGTGAGTGCTTCCTCCTGGTCATGGGTCACATAAATAAAGGTGATGCCGAGCTTTTCATGCATTTCCTTCAGCTCTAACTGCATCTCCTTTCGCATCTTCAGATCAAGTGCACCCAGCGGCTCATCGAGCAGCAGGATCTGCGGCTCATTGACGATCGCACGGGCGATCGCAATACGCTGCTGCTGGCCGCCTGAGAGCGTCTGCACACTACGTGTCTCAAAGCCCTCGAGATCTACCATCTCCAGTGCGCGCTTGACCTTCTTTATAATCTCAGCCTTCGGGAGTTTCTTCAGCTTCAACCCGAATGCGATATTGTCAAAAATGTTCAAATGGGGAAAAAGGGCATAACGCTGGAACACTGTATTGATCGGTCTGACGTTTGCCGGAAGTCTTGTGATATCTTCACCGTTCAAAAGAATCTCTCCGCCGGTCGGTGCATCAAATCCCGCCAGCATACGC
>JBNMKT010000142.1:0-6467 GCA_050874485.1 bacterium | reverse complement strand
TCTGGAGACGATTCTCGTGCCGCTTCATGCGATTGAGGATGTTGCAATGGAACTGACCGAGGGTAATCTGCATAGTACCCTCGAATACCATTCTGATGATGAGATCGGAAAGCTGGCACATAATATGCGTAAATCCATCCGTATTCTCGGATCCTATGTGGATGACATTGATCATGCGATGAAGGAGTTCTCAGAGGGCAATTTTGATGTTCAGCCGGAAGTAGAGTGGAGAGGCGATTTCATCGGTATCCGGGATTCATTCATGGCATTTGAAGAGAGCATGACAGATACAGTTAAGGGAATTCAGCGTGTTTCCGATGAAGTGACCAACGGAGCAGAGCAGGTAGCAGCCAGCTCGAATGATCTGGCAGAGGGTGCGACCAGTCAGGCAGCAGTCGTTCAGGAGCTGACCGCGACAGTGAACAACGTATCCGAGGAAGTAGCACGCAATTCGCAGTCTGCAAAGGAGATCAGCGGCAGAGTCGAAGAACTGGGAAATGCAATCTTAGAGAGTAATGGCAAGATGCATGAGATGGTTGATTCCATGAATGAGATCAATCAGGCATCACAGGAGATCGGTAAGATCATTGCAACGATCAATGAGATCGCATCCCAGACAAACCTTCTCGCATTGAATGCTTCTATCGAGGCAGCGAGAGCCGGCGAAGCCGGAAAGGGATTTGCAGTTGTAGCGAACCAGGTCAATGTATTAGCAGATCAGAGTGCTCAGGCTGCAAAGGAATCAGCTACATTGATCCAGACTTCTGTCAGTGCGGTAGAAAAAGGCGCGGTGATCGCAGATCAGACTGCTTTACAGCTGGAAGATGTATCTAAGAGTTCCAAGACCATTACACAGGAAGTCGCAAATATTGCGGATACATTGGAGACGCAGACTTCAGAGATCAACCAGATCAATCAGGGCATCGAGCAGATTAATGATGTCGTACAGACGAATTCAGCTACATCCCAGGAATGTGCTGCTTCCAGTCAGGAAATGAGTGGTCAGGCAGAGAACCTGCGTGAGCTGATCCAGAAACTGCATGTGGCAGATTCAAAGTAATTAAAGATATTTCTATATTTAAGAAGCAGGGGAATATGCCCCTGCTTTTTAAAATGTAAGATCTTCTGTTTTTTGACAGATATCTGATTGCATGTAGCGAATTCGCGTGGTATAGTTAGGTATGACTAATATCTAATAAAAAGAGGGTGAATACCATGAGTGAACACATGCAGTTAAGCGATCTGTCTAAATATTGTGCTGCTGTACAGGACTGGCTGAATACACGCTATGGAGCAGCAGAAGGAGCAAAGATCTGGGAGCAGGTCTGTATTCAATATAATAGATATTTGGAAGAATCACCAGATTATGGCGGCAAGAAAGCTAATCACAGTTTTGCTATTTACGGCGCGCTCCTTATTTTTTCGCTGTATCCGCTACTGCCGGATCAGCCGCCGATAGAGGAACTGCAGGAATTTGTCACGCATATGTTTATGGGTTCTTTTGAAAGTATGGGAAAGATCTTTAATCTGAACCGGAAGTGTGATATGTGGCTGATCGATCAGGTGTTTCAGAAGAGTGGCAGAAAGGATCAAAAGCTGTATCAGGAGCATCCTGCCGGCTTTTGCACGGTATTGGAGCCTTATGATAAGCAGCATCAGGCATCGCGGTACCATTTTACCCAGTGCCCGAATGCGGAATTTGCAAAAAAGCATGACCTGTTGCATGTCCTGCCGCTTTTTTGCAATTCCGACTATTGGGGAATCAGTCAGATTCATGGGACACTGATTCGCTGCGGCACCTGCGGAAATTCCGATAGGTGTGATTACTGTGTGGTCGGATCAGAAAATCCGATGGCAAAGCAGTATGAGATCGTAAAGGACGAGGCTGGTTTTCTCGTCAGTCAGAAAATATTATAATCTTCCACCATATACCGGGAAACCGCTGTTCGCACCATAGCTGTCAATATGCTTAAAGTGCTTTAATGTCTCCATGTCTGCGTCGCTGATCTCGAAATCAACGTCTGCGTTTGTCTTCATGTGCTCCGGGTTCGCTGTTTTCGGGAGTGAGATGGCTCCCAGCTGCAGTGTATAGCGGATGCACAGCTGAGGAACGGATACACCGTATTTGTCTGCGATCGCAGCGATCTCTGGCTGGGATAAGATCTCGCCGTGTGCGATCGGTGAATAAGCCTCTACTGCGATATTGTGTGACTGGCAGTAGGTGACCAGCTCCAGAGGTGTATTGCTGATATGCAGCAGGATCTGGTTTACCATCGGCTTGATCTCGCATCCTTCCATCAGACTCTCAATATCACCAATCTGGAAATTGGAGATACCGATGGCTTTTATTTTTCCAGCCTTGTATGCATCTTCGAGTGCTTTCCATGCGGCGCGGTTGCCCTCTACATATCTGTTTTCACTCTGGTTTACTTCTACCCACGGCTGCGGGCTGTGAATGATCATCATATCCAGATAATCGAGTCCCATCTTTTCTAATGTGGCATCAATACCGGCTTTTGCCTCCTCGTAGGTCTTGTGCTCAGCTGCTACTTTTGATACGACAAAGAGTTCTTCTCTGGGTACACCGCATGTGCGGATGCCTTCGCCGACCCCACGCTCGTTGCCATATGCCTGGGCAGTATCGAAGTGTCTATAGCCGAGCTTGGCGGCTTCTCTGACGGCTTCTGCCACTTTGTCATCATCAATAAACCATGTGCCGAGTCCCAACTGGGGGATCTGTACGCCGTTAGTTAAAGTCAGTGTTTTGTTATACATAAAAAATCTCCTTCCTTATTACGTTGATTATGATAGCTAAATTATGCTGAAAGTATTCTAACACCTAAAGTTAACTTTAAGTCAATAGTTTTTTGTCAAATATCACGTAAAATGTAAAAGTAAATTATAGTTTGCATTCATGGAAAATCATGGTAAAATAAGATCGTTAGAAGAGACTAACCAAAGGAGGACATAGCAATGGCTTTGACTAATTCACAATATAAAGACCTGTCTATTAAGGAATTCACAAAAGCAGCAGCCGGATATGAGGGCGATCATGCCGGATTGTATGAGATGTGCAAAAAGGATTATCCGGATATTCTGGAAGAATTGGAGAAAGAGGAGTTCACCGATCTGTTGGATGCGGGATGTGGACCGGCACCGATGATCTCACTTCTGGCAGAAAAATACCCGGATAAGCATTATACCGGACTGGATCTCACACCTGCGATGATCGAACAGGCGAAAAAGAAGCAGATCCCAAATGCAACATTTGTCGTCGGAGACTGCGAGAATTTTCCGTTTGCGGACAATGCGTTTGATGCGATCATCTGCTCGATGAGTTTTCATCATTATCCAGATCCACAGGCTTTTTTCAACAGTGTGAAAAGGTGTCTGCGACCGGGCGGTAGACTGATTCTGCGCGATATGACCAGTGATAATAAGGTCGTGCAGTGGATCTGCAATCATATCGAGATGCCACTCGCACATCTCTTTGGACATGGTGACTATCAGATCGCTACCAGGGAGACGGTTATGAAGTGTGCGCAGAGAGCAGGGCTCACGGTAGAGCGGTTTGAAGTGCGAAAGGGCATGAGACTGCACTGTGTGGTGAGAAAATAACAGGGGAGTTTTTTACAACTCCCCTGTTTTGTATTAGATATATGGTATATATTAGATACCTAATTTTTCTTTCATATAATCTACAGGTGTAGACTTTCCTGTGTAAAGTTCGATTGCGATCAGTGCCTGGAACAGCATCATGCTCATTCCGTTGTAGACACGGTCACAGCCGGCTTCCTTTGCCTGCTTCATCATAACTGTCTCACGGGGAGCATAAACGGTATCAGTTACGATCAGGTCTTTGCGGAAAAATGACGGATCAGGGATGTTTGATAAATCCTCAAGAGGATGCATACCAACACCTGTGGCATCGCAGAATATATCAGCTTCCTGCATCAGCTTCTTTAAGAGCTCCTTGTCTGCAAGGTCATTCATGGTAGCTTTACATCCGGTATTCTGATTAATTGTCTCAACGATTTCCTCGCCTCTGGCATAAAACTTATCCTTGATGTTGAAAATATGCATTTCAGCAATACCATCAAGTGCTCCACGTACTGCGATTGCTGTTGCAGCTCCACCGGTTCCGATCAGAACCATCTTCATTCCTTTGAAATCAATGCCTTCTTCTTTGATTCCCTGCCAGTATCCCATACCATCTGTATTGTAACCTTTTAATTTTCCGGTTACATGACCTTCTGCATCTCTGGTATTTACAACTGTATTGATCGCACCGCAAAGTCTTGCTGCCTCATCGACTTCATCCAGATATTTATGAACAACTGTCTTGTTGGGCATGGAAATGTTAGATCCAAGCATCTTAAGTGCACGGATACTCTCAACTGCTGCGGGAAGAGAATCATTATCCACTTCAAAAGCAAGCTGTACGACATCATCTCCATTTTTGTCATATGCAAGATTATGTGTTGCAGGTGACTGGCTGTGGCGGATCGGATATGCCATTAATCCAACTAATTCTGTATGTCCTGTAATGTTCGGCATGGTAATTACCTCGTTCTTTCTATATAATATAATAAAATCAATACTTATTCTTCAATAGCTGATAAATCTAAAAATCCTCTTGCCTCTAATACGTTTAAGATCGCGCGTCCTTCCATTGTGCCTTCCATAATACGGCGGGCACGGACAGAATCACCGATTGGATAAACATATGTCTCTGTATCAGCAAAAGCCTCATTAAGCTGGTCCAGAATCGGGTTGTTTGCACGCATACCCAGACAGTTGAATCCAAGATCAAATGTAATATCTCTGACCTCTCCATCCGGAAGTTTTACTGTAAATGCATTCTCCTTTACTTCCTGCAGAGCTGTATTCACATATTCTTTTACTCCATACTTGTCATGAGTCTCTCTCATAGAGCATTTTGTAATAGGATCTGCCAGCATACCAATCTGCGGAAGCATATCGATGATTGTACATTTTGCTCCTCTGGGTGCAAAGTACTCTACTACATCAAGTCCTACTGAACCGCCTCCTACAACGACAACTTCCTTGTCTTTGCAGAATTCATCAGGATACTTGCCTGCCTTCAGGTTGTTGATCATATCAAAAATTGTAGATACGTTTCCTGCTGCAAGGTTCTCCTTTAATCCTGTGATAGGAGGAACAAGTGGTACAGAACCTGTGGCATTTACTACAATGTCAGGCTTAAACTTCTTGATTGTCTCTACATCTGCCTCTGTGTTTAAGAATATATAGAGGTTATTTAATCTGGCAGCTCTTGCCTCTAAATACTTCGGAAAGTCCTTCATTCTGCGCTTGCTCGGTATGTCTGAGATAAATGCTGAAAGACCGCCGAGATGATCCTGTTTCTCTAATACAAATACATTACAGCCAACCTCTGCTGCTGTACATGCAGCTTCAAGTCCTGCTGTTCCGCCACCAACAACTACTACGTTGCAGTTCTTGTTTACCTTTAACTTCTTATATATGTCTCCCTCAGGTACTGCCGGGTTTACGGTACAACGGATCGGACGGTTCACACCGATACGGTTACCGGCACATCCTACGTTGCAGGAAATACACTTGCGGAGAATATCCTCTTCGCCATCAGCAACCTTGTTGACCCAGTTTGGCTCAGCGATCAGTCCACGGCCCATACCAACGATATCGACATCTCCACTCTCAAGCACTTGTTCAACAACCTTAGGATCCCGATAGTTTCCGGCATTGATCACAGGCTTTTTAAACTTATCCTTTACAGCTCTGGACATATAAGATCTCCAGCCATCCGGCAGGAAATTAGAATCGATCTGATACTGTAAGGAAGGATTGAGTCCGCATGATACATCATACATATCAACAAATTCATCAAGGTACTCAAGATACTCTAATGTATCCTCTAAGCTGTTTCCACCTGGCACACGCTCCTCTGCTGAGATACGGACAATGATCGGAAACCAGGGTCCTACATTTTTGCGCACTTCCTCAAGCACCATTCGCGGAAAACGAAGACGATTTTCTACAGAGCCGCCAAATTCATCGGTTCTCTTATTGTAATAGGGTGAGATAAACTGGCTCATCAGGTATGAATGCCCACAATGAATTTCTATTGCATCAAATCCAATGGCCTGGACACGCTTTGCAGCCTCACCATACTTGCGCACGGTAGTGAGTATCTCTTCCTTTGTCATAGGACGGGGAATCTCTCCACCTGCCTTTGTAGGCACGTTTGATGAAGATACGGTCTCCATGCCTGTACGGGCACTGGATGCGGAAGCTCCTGCGTGGTTAACCTGAATAGCTACAGTAGCACCACTTTTGTGTAATTTCTCCACTAACTGGTAGTAACGCGGCATAAAACTGTCATGATCAATACGGATCTGGCTGGTACCGTTGGATCCAACCGGGTATTCCACGTTGGCATTTTCCAGAATGATCAGTCCAACGCC
>JBNMKT010000141.1:0-6511 GCA_050874485.1 bacterium | reverse complement strand
GCAGTACACCGATGATCGTCAGATTCGTTTGTTCCACATAGCGTCTTATTTTAGCTTCTGCCGCAGCCAGAGCCCGTTTCCCACCGATCAGAAGAACGGTTTTTCCGTAGGATTCACATACCGAACCGATCTTGCCATAGATCTGGTCACCGATCGAATAACTGGGCAGATGTACTTCATAGTTTTCCAGTTTCATAATAATCTCCATTCTGCTGCCTGGTGGGGCAGCATGTATTTCACATAATTATACAGGATTTGGGTATATAATTACACTTTATTTTGTTAGGTGTTTTTATAGCCATACAGGATTGACAAACAATCATGCATGTAGGATTCTATTGCATATTGAGAGATTTTCTTATATAATGAATACAATTATGTAATTCACTAAAGCGTTAAAGGAGAAAAGACATGGGTAAGAAAGTAATGATGCTCGGGAATGAAGCGATCGCCCGCGGTGCCTATGAGGCAGGTGTGCGCGTATCGGCTGCATATCCGGGTACTCCCAGTACAGAGATCAGTGAGGCACTCGTACAGTATAAGGATGAACTGTATGCAGAGTGGTCTCCGAATGAGAAAGTAGCGACAGAAGTAGCGATCGGAGCGAGTATGGCAGGAGCCAGGGCGATGGCATGTATGAAGCATGTCGGATTAAATGTAGCCTCCGATCCATTATACACCGCATCTTATATGGGTGTGACCGGTGGACTGGTGCTCGTCGTCGCAGATGATCCGGGACTGTACAGCTCACAGAATGAGCAGGATACACGTATGGTGGCGCGCGCAGCACACGTGCCGGTACTCGAGCCGTCTGACAGTGGAGAGGCAAAGGAGTTCATGAAGCTCGCATTTGATTACAGCGAGCAGTTTGACCGGCCGTTTATTCTGCGTACCACGACCAGACTGGCACATTCACAGAGCACCGTAGAGCTAGAAGACCGCGTAGAGCGTGAGCTGATCCCTTATGAGAAAAACATCGCAAAGCGCGTCATGATGCCTGCAATGGCAAAAGCACGCCATGGTGTGATTGAAGAAAAGATGGTCGAGCTGGCGGAGGCAGCCAATACCTTACCGGTGAACCGTGTGGAGATGCGTGATACAAAGATCGGTGTCATCACAAGTGGTATTCCGTACCAGTATGTGCGTGAGGCATTGCCGGATGCATCTGTATTGAAGCTGGGTATGGTACATCCGCTGCCGGCAAAGCTGATCACAGATTTCGCAGCGCAGGTAGAGGAACTGTATATCGTAGAAGAACTCGATCCCGTGATCGAGACACAGGTGCGCGCAATGGGCATCGCCTGCAAGGGTAAGGAGTGCTTTACACTGCTCGGCGAGTACAGTGCAAACATGCTGCGCGAGCGTATTTTAGGAGAGACTGTGGATGCACAGGCACCGGCACAGGTACCGAACCGTCCGCCGATTCTCTGCCCCGGATGCCCGCACAGAAGTGTCTACTACATATTAAAGAAACTTGGCATTCATGCAGCCGGAGATATCGGATGTTATACACTCGGTGCAGTTGCTCCGCTGTCAGTCGTTGATTCTACGATCTGTATGGGCGCCAGCATCAGCAGCATGCATGGTATCGAAAAGGCAGCAGGCAAAGAGTTCAAAAAGAACTGGGTAGCCGTGATCGGTGATTCTACTTTCCTGCATACCGGTGTGAATTCACTCATGAATATGGTCTATAACAAAGCGACCGGAACTGTCATCATCTTAGATAACTCTACGACTGGTATGACCGGTCATCAGGATCATGCAGCGACCGGCTGGACATTGCAGAAGGAGCCGACCAATGCGGTCAATCTCGTCAAGCTGTGTGAAGCACTCGGTGTCAAGCATGTACAGGAGATCAATGCCTTTGACCTGGAGACGTTAGAGCGTGAGATCAAGGCTGCAAATGAGAGTGATGAGATTCACGTGATCATCACCAAAACCCCTTGTGTATTGCTGGATAAGCGTAAAAAACCGGTTTATATATCACTTTCTGACAAGTGTAAGAAGTGCGGCATGTGCTTAAAGCCCGGATGTCCTGCGATCAGCAAACAGGCAGACGGAACGGTTCGTATTGATGATACGATGTGTACCGGCTGTGGACTGTGCGAGCAGTTGTGCAAATTCCAGGCAATCGAGAAAGTGGGTGAGTAGGATGAGTGAGACAAAGAGTATAATGATTGTAGGCGTAGGCGGACAGGGAACCCTGCTCACCAGCCGCATCTTAGGCGGACTCGCCTTAGAAAATGGTTTTGATGTAAAGATTTCGGAAGTACATGGTATGTCACAGCGCGGAGGCAGCGTTGTTACCTATGTGCGCTATGGCAAGGAAGTGGCAGAGCCGATCGTAGAAGAAGGTCAGGCAGATGTCATCATTGCATTTGAGCGTCTCGAGGCACTGCGTTACCGCCATTTCCTGAAAAAAGATGGCGTGCTGATCGCAAACGACTGGCGGATCGATCCGATGCCTGTCATTATCGGAGCAGCAGAGTACCCGGATCACATTTTAGAGGATCTTGAAAAGGATGTAACCGTATATTCCATCGATGCGACCGAGGAGGCAAAGAAGCTGGGCAATTCCAGAGTATCTAATCTCGTTGTGCTTGGAATGGCAGCCAGACATATGGACTTCTCCAAGGAGCAGTGGTACAGCGTCATCGAACATACCGTGCCGCCGAAGACCATCGAGGTCAACAAAGCTGCATTTGATGCGGGATACGGCGCATAAATTGGCTTCTCGGACGCAGACCGACTGCGCAGGTATTTCTGGCTTCTCGGACGCAGACTGACCGCGCAGGTATTTCTGGCTATGCGGACGCAGACCGACCACGCAGGTGTCCTGCCATCCGGTTCTGCTCCCGGGTAAATCACGCGGGGCGGCACAGAGTAAAAGCAAAATCAGCTTTTCTCTGCTGCCGTGTGACCGGTTATGGAGCGGTATCTCCACGTGAACCCGTCGCATAAACGGCCTGGCAGAACACCATGCGCGGCTAGCCTGCTGTACACGAAGACAGGAAGTATCGGTATGTGGTATGCCGGCACATAAGTTTTAAAAGCAACAGTTCAGCCCTCACCATTCGCAAAGACACCTGACGGCGTTTTCCTACATGACGTTTCAGAATAGCATATTTATTTATGGATTGAGACAATTATTTTCGCAAACATTATGTAACGCGGGAGTGGAGACTGCAGTCACGGTAGTTCTCGGCAGAATATTTATTTGCGATATGAAATGATTTTATGTAGAGGGATGAATGGCAGCGCGAGCAAGTCATGTCTGATTTTGCTGCCTTTGCACGATGGAGATGAGACTCCAAATTGTGGAAGCCATTGCTGACACAATTTTGTTTTGGGGAGGCTCAACGGAATGGGTCGTGCAACGAAAGCAAAACAGATATGCTTGCGCGAGCATGTCACTTATAGGAAAAAACAAAAGGAGAAGACGAACTATGGCACACAAGGAACTGATTTTAAGCCCTGAATTTGAGTGCATGAGTGCAGACGAGATGGCTGCACTGCAGGGGGAAAAACTGAAGAAAGTCGTAAAACGCTGCTATGAGAACGTGCCGTTTTACACAAAGAAAATGAAGGATCTCGGCGTGGAGCCGGGCGACATCAAAGGAATCGAGGATATCGTCAAGCTTCCGTTTACGACAAAAGATGATCTGAGAGAAAACTATCCGTCCGGATTCTGGGCAGTACCCAAATCAGAGATCGTCCGTGTACAGGGTACATCCGGAACGACCGGAAAGCTCACGATCGTTGGCTATACAAAACATGACGTGGACGTGTGGGCAGAGAGCATCGGCAGATGTATGACGATGGCAGGTCTCACCAAAGAAGACGTCGTACATGTATGTTATGGATACGGACTCTTTACCGGAGGACTGGGAGCCGATTTCGGAGCACAGCGCCTCGGAGCGATGGCAGTACCGATGTCAGCCGGTAACACCCAGCGTCAGATCATGGTCATGGAGGATCTGCAGGCGACGGCACTCATGTGTACACCGTCCTATGCACTCAATCTCGGAGAGGCGATCAAGGCTGCAGGCAAGACCGATGCGATGAAGCTGAAAGTCGGTATCCACGGCGCAGAGCCCTGGACAGAGGAGATGCGTGGCAAGATCGAGGAGCTGCTCGGCATCGAGTGCTTTGATATTTATGGATTGTGCGAGATCACCGGTCCCGGTGTAGCACAGGATTGCCAGCATCACAAGGGATTACATATCAATCATGACTTCTTCTATCCGGAGGTACTCGATCCGGTGACACATGAGGCGATGGCAGACGGAGAACTCGGAGAACTCGTATTTACAACACTCGAAAAAGAGGGTATGCCGTTACTCCGTTACCGTACCAAGGATCTGACGAGTATCGATCATAGCACCTGTGAGTGCGGCAGAACGACACCACGTATCAGCAAGTTCAAGGGACGTACTGATGATATGAAGGTCATCCGTGGAGTCAACGTATTCCCGACCGAGGTCGAGACAGTACTTTTGTCAATGGGTGGAGATATCTCCAACCATTATCTGATGGTCGTAGACAGAGAGAACAACGCCGATGTGCTCACCGTCATGGTAGAGGTCAACGAGGGTGTATTCTCAGACGAGATCGGAAAACTCGATGCATTAAAGAAAGAAGTCGGTGCACGTCTGAAACAGGCACTGGGTATTTCTGTAGTTGTGAAGCTGGTTGAGCCGATGACGATCCAGCGAAGCGAAGGAAAAGCAAAGCGAGTTATCGATAACCGTGGTTTGAATTAAAAAAGGAGGCGCAATATGGTCGTAAAACAGTTATCCGTTTTTCTGGAAAACAGAGAAGGACGTATCAAGGATGTGCTTGAAATATTAGCAACCAATGATATCAATGTGGTAGCAACGAGTCTGGCAGATACGAGTGAATATGGCATGCTCCGGATGATCGTATCTGATCCTGAAAAGGCACAGCGTGTGCTGAAGGAAAAGAGTGTGTCTGCGATGCTCACAGATGTGATCTGTATCCGTGTGCCTCATGCGGTCGGTTCTTTATATAAGGCAATGAAAGCACTCGAGGATGCGCAGGTCAATGTCGAATATATGTATGCATTTGCAAACGGAGCGGATGCATCGGCAGTATTGAAGACCAGGGATATCGAGAAGGCAGTGAAAACACTTGAGGAGAAAGGCTTCTCCGTATATTCAACTGATGAGGCATACGCAGTAGGCTAAACTAAGGTGTTGACAAAACAAACAGATATGCTAGAATAAAAAAAGCCAGAAAATAGAGAGTGGGAGACCACAAGAGGAAGATGTAATATGAGAAAGCAGATATTATCATTGCTCGTAGAAAACACAGCCGGTGTGACCAGTCATATATCCGGACTGTTCAGCCGCAGAGGCTACAATATCGATAGCTTTTCTGCCGGTGTGACGGCTGACCCCAGATTTACACGTATCACGATCGTGAGTACAGGGGACGAGCTCGTGTTGGATCAGATTAGAAAGCAGCTTGAAAAGCTGGAGGATGTACTGGATATCAAGGTACTGGATAACGAATCATCCGTGACCAGGGAATTGATCCTCGTCAAGATCCGTGCAAAAGATACCGAGCGGCAGGCAGTGATGAATGTGACGGACATTTTCCGCGGAAAGATCGTGGATGTGACCAACGACTCTATGGTGATTGAACTGACCGGGCAACAGGCAAAGCTGGAAGCATTTCTGGATCTGCTCTCAGGCTACGAGGTCTTAGAGCTGGCCAGAACAGGAATTACAGGACTTACCCGCGGGTCCGCGGATGTTACATATTTAGATTAAATTATAATTAGGAGGCAACTATCAATGGAATCACAGGCAAGAATTTTTTATCAGGAAGACTGTAACCTTTCTTTACTGGATGGAAAGACAATCGCCATCATCGGTTACGGCAGCCAGGGACATGCACATGCATTGAACTTAAAGGAGTCTGGATGCAACGTAATCATCGGACTGTATGAGGGCAGCAAGTCATGGAAGAAAGCTGAAGAGCAGGGATTTAAAGTATATGTAGCAGCAGAGGCAGCTAAGCAGGCTGATATCATCATGATCCTGATCAATGATGAGTTACAGGCTGATATGTACAAGAAGGATATCGAGCCCAACCTTGAGCCGGGTAACATGTTAATGTTCGCTCATGGTTTCAACATTCATTTCGGATGCATCAAGCCCCCGAAGGATGTAGATGTTACAATGATCGCACCGAAGGCACCGGGTCATACAGTACGTTCAGAGTATCAGGCTGGTAAGGGAACTCCCTGTCTGGTAGCAGTAGAGCAGGATGCAACAGGCAAGGCTCTTGATATGGCACTTGCATATGCATTAGGAATCGGTGGAGCGAGAGCTGGTGTATTAGAGACTACCTTCCGTACCGAGACAGAGACAGACCTCTTCGGTGAGCAGGCAGTTCTTTGCGGTGGTGTATGTGCCCTGCTGCAGGCTGGTTTCGAGACCTTATGCGAGGCTGGATACGATCCGAGAAATGCTTACTTCGAGTG
>JBNMKT010000140.1:0-6598 GCA_050874485.1 bacterium | reverse complement strand
TCAAAGGAAGTCTTGGTCTTGTCAAGACGATCCGCCTGTACCTGCGAACTCTCACTCAGATCATGCATCTTCGCCACGCTATCTTCAGAATTACTGATCAATTCACGCACAATCGCCTCGATCTGTTCTGCACTTTCTGCCGAATCTTCTGCCAGCTTGCGGATCTGTTCCGCAACGACCGCAAAGCCGCGTCCACTCTCGCCTGCGCGCGCTGCCTCAATAGAAGCATTGAGCGATAACAGATTCGTCTGTGATGCGATATCCTGAATTGCTACTACTGCTTCGTTGATCTTCTCGGCAGACTGGTTCGTCCGGTCTGTCTGATCTGTAACAATATTGATGGTCTCCGCGGTCGATGTATTGATCTTTGCCAGTTCATCGAGCATCTTGGATGACTCAGCCGCCAGATCACTCATGCGCTCAATCGATGTCTCCAGTATGTTCACATTTGACGTATTTGATTCAATCGCACTGCCGATATTCTGAATATGTTCACCTGCAGTCGTTGTCTCCTGAGCCTGCGATGTGCTGCCGGTCGCGATCTCCTCGACTGCGATATTGACATTGCTGACTGTCTCTACGATCTCTGAGAAGCCCTGCACGAACTGTACATTACTCTGCGACAGCTTTGTTCCCTGATTCTGAATCGCACTGACAATCTCACGCAATTCACCGTTGAGATTGTTGATTGCCTTTGCAATCAGGCCGATCTCATCCTTGCGGCGTGCCAGCAACCGTTCTTCATCATTCTGGGTCAGATCCAGTCTGGCCACACGTTCTACCACACCGGTCAATGTATGTAACGGTTTGATCAGCCGTCCGATCAGCACTGCTCCTGCAGCCGTAAATATAACAAGAATCGCAAGCAGTATACCAGCTAACGTATTTCTCGTCTGTGTCACTGCATGGAATGCATCCGATTCATCTGCGCTGACTACGAGGATAAAAGAACCATTCGGATTAATATGATAAGCAGCGTATTTGATCGCACCCTTGAATTCATACTGGACACATGCCGGTTCTGCGATCTTGCCATTTTTCAGATCTGCTACCAGTCCGGTCACGACTTCATTCTCTACCGGTGAACCGATCTTATCCGCTGTCGGATGGTACAACATGGTTCCGTCTGACGATACCAGATATGCATAACTGCTCGTCATGCCCTCTACCTTTACATCGGACAGAATCTGACTGAGCTCATCCGCATCGGACAACATGGCCTCGCCCTCTGTCTCCAGCATCGTATCCATGATCGTGCCGGTATCCTCTGCCGATGACAACATGTAATTCTGTACCAGTGTTCGAATCTGTTTCTGCGTCTGGCTGACCGAGACACTCAGCAGCACCACCGCCGTGAGCAGAACACCTGCCACAAACAACGAAAGCAATCGAAACATCATCGAATGCATAAATTTTACTTTTTGCTTTTGCATAATTTTTTGATACCTCCGTAAGTTTATAGTTGGTTATATTTTATCACATACGCGGTATCCAGTCCATGAAAAAAGCGCAATATACATACAATATTGCGCAAATTTCTTATACAATTCACTCATTTTATGTCAACGATTACCAATTACGATACACTATGCGTGTACTCCAACAAAGACCGCCGCTCCGTGTGCCGGCAGCAGAATCTCCAGTTTTCCCTCTATGACCTGATAACGGATCGGCGCAAATGAATAGCCCTCCTCCGAAGTGATCAGTAGCCGGTTCATCTCGCAATTTTGCTGCAAACCTGCTGCCCAGACAGACTGTCTGACACGTCTGGGTCTGTCATCATTATTGATCAGCACGACAAACTGCTCCTCCCGGTTGAATCTGCCATAAGCCAGATACTGATGTGCACCATCCAGCAGTTTGAGCGACCCGGTGCGAAGCGCCGGATGCGCCCGGTGCATGGCTATGATCTCCTTGTGGAATTGGATCAGATCCTCATCCGGATTCTCCCACGGATAGGTTCTGCGGTTATCCGGATCGGTAAATCCACATACGCCTGCTTCATCTCCATAGTATAACGTCGGTGCACCCGGCCATGTCATGAGCATGACAACTGCCTCCCGCAATACCGGTTTGCTGACACCTTCCTCTGCCGCATGCGCACCGAGCTGCTCCGCGCGTCCGACCTTATGGTTGGTTCTCGTCAGGAAACGTGAATGGTCATGGTTCGACAGCTGGTTCATCGCACATTGCAGGGAAGAGGTCAGAAAGTTCGCCATATAATGGCGCATCGCGCCCTCAAAATTCGCTGCATTTCCAAGCTGGGATGCCTCATAGCCATCGGAATGTTTCTCCATACCTGTCAGAAACCAGGTCACCGGCTCCATAAATGCACTGTAATTCATGATCGTATCCCACTGGTCACCCTGCAGCCAGCTCGTGGCATCGCCATAATGCTCTGCCAGAATGATGGCATTCGGATTGGCGTCTTTCACCACCCGTCTGAAATCCTTCCAGAAACGATGGTTCAATTCCTCACTATGTCCCAGATCCGCAGCCACATCCAGGCGCCAGCCATCCGCGTTGTACGGCGGTGACACCCATTTTTTCCCGATATCCAGAATATACGCATACAACTGCGCCGACTCATCATAATTCAGTTTCGGCAGCGTGTCATGTCCCCACCAGCCCTCATAGGTCGTATTATACGGCCATGCATGCTGGTCCTGAAACCGGAAATACTCACGATAATTGCTGTCCTTGTCGATATACGCACCCTTCTCATATGCTGGATTCTGGCAATAGATCTCCTCGCGGTCCATCCATTTATGGAAGGAGCCACAGTGATTGAACACACCATCCAGAATCACGCGGATGCCACGTGCATGTGCCTCCTCTACCACCTGTATAAACAGTTCATTACTCGCCTCGAGATTCTCCCTGGCAGTCACACGCTGCTGATATTTGGTCGCCTTGCGGTTGTCCCGGTCACCAGGCGCCAAACATTCGCCGCCATCCTTCACAATTTTTCCGTAATGCGGATCGATATAATCATAATCCTGGCTGTCATATTTATGATTAGACGGAGAGACAAACAGCGGGTTAAAATAGATCACTTCTATACCCAGATCCTGCAGATAATCCAGTTTGCGGCGCACGCCTTCGAGATCTCCTCCGTAAAACTCAGCCACAGAAAAACCTGACGGCACCTCGTTCCAGTCCTTCATCCTGCGGCTGCCATGGCGGATATAATAGTACTCATTATCCTCTACATCATTCGTCGGGTCTCCGTTGTAAAAGCGATCTACCAGAATCTGATACATGACCGCACCTTTTGCCCAGTCCGGTGTATGGAATCCGGGCTGAATGCAGAACTCATACTGCGGACGATGCTCTGTCGCCACACCACAGCGATCATAAAAACAGTGGATGAGTCCTGTGCAGACCTCAAAATAATAGCAAAAGCGCTCCGTGCCAAGCGGCACCATCACACTAAAATAGTCAAATTCGTCCTCTGTCTCTGTCTTGCGCATGGCATACCGCTGCGTTCCGCTGTGCAGCCAGACAATATCGACGTTGTTGATCGCAGCGCGAAATCGTATGATCACCGTCTGTCCTGCCTCCGGTTCCGCCGGAATGCGGTAGTCTGCCGTTCCATCCGAAAACAGACCATTCTTTTTCAATACCGGACGCATCTGCATCATATACTGCATCTTCCGGTTCATATCATAGGCTGAATATTCTTTCATGACTTTCTCTCCATTCATATCAATCAAACCGAATCCATGACTCAAACCAAAGCACTCGCTGCTGAGGCTATGAGAACACGATACAGCTATACAAAGTAAAAAAGACAGGACTTTCGTCACTGTCTTTTTAGGAGAAGGTATTTTTACTATGGGGTGTAGCAAAAACCATATAATGTATTGGGGGGTTTTTACGGTTATTATAATAGCATGGATCATACCTAAAGTGTGCACAAACATCACAATAATCAACATTTGTTTTTGTGCATTTTCACATCATAGTTCTCTTTATCTCGCTAAATTCCCTCTCCGTTTTGCACAAAACAACACAAAGCATCAGCAAATATGTTGTTTTTACTTGTTTTATGACTGAAACAGTGCTTCAAATTCATCTCTTGTGATCTTTTCTTTCTGGATCAGAAGCTGTGCACAGCGGTCAAGTACATCCCGGTGATCCAGAATGATCTCTTTTGCCTTGGCATAGCTCTCATCAATGATGCGCTTGATCTCCTCATCGATCGCACCGGCAACGCCTTCACCGTAACCGCGCTTGTGCGCCAGATCACGTCCGATAAATACTTCGTCCTCGTCATTGTCATAATTGATCAGACCGACGCGTTCAGACATACCGTATTTTGTGACCATCGCTTTCGCCATCGCAGTCGCCTGCTTGATATCCTGGGATGCCCCGGTCGTGATATCGTCAAAGACCAGTTCCTCTGCCACTCTGCCACCGAGATCCACGATGATCTCCTGCAGCATCTTCTTTTTGGATAAAAACATCTCATCCTTTTCAGGCAGCGGCATCGTATAACCTGCAGCGCCACTTCCGGTCGGAATGATCGATACCGTATACACCGGTCCGACATCCGGTAATACATGGAACAGAATCGCATGACCGGCCTCATGAAATGCCGTGATCCGCTTTTCTTCCTCTGAGATGACCTTACTGTGCTTCTCAGGTCCGATACCCACCTTGACAAATGCCTGTTTGATATCGTCCTGAACGAGATACGGCCGGCTCTGCTTTGCTGCCAGAATCGCCGCCTCATTCAACAGGTTCTCCAGATCTGCACCTGTAAATCCCGCTGTCGTCTGTGCAATCTGCTCCAGATCCACATCTTCTGCCAGGGGCTTATTCTTGGCATGCACCTTTAAGATCTCACTTCTGCCTGCCACATCCGGTCTGCCGACCGTCACCTTGCGGTCAAACCGCCCCGGACGCATGATCGCCGGATCGAGAATATCTACGCGGTTGGTCGCCGCCATGACAATAATGCCTTCATTGACGCCAAACCCATCCATCTCTACCAGCAGCTGGTTTAAGGTCTGTTCGCGCTCATCATGGCCACCGCCCATACCTGTACCACGTCTTCTGGCTACGGCATCGATCTCATCGATAAATACAATACACGGTGCATTGCGCTTGGCATCCTCGAACAGATCACGGACACGTGATGCACCGACACCGACAAACATCTCTACAAAATCTGAACCGGAAATACTAAAAAACGGTACGCCTGCCTCGCCTGCCACTGCCTTTGCAAGCAATGTCTTACCGGTTCCGGGAGGGCCTACGAGCAATACGCCCTTAGGAATACGTGCACCCAGCTTCGTATATTTTTCCGGCGCGCGCAGAAAGTCTACGAGTTCTTCGAGTTCTTCCTTTTCTTCTTTCAGACCTGCAACCTGGTCGAATCCAACCTGCTTGTCATTAGCTCCTGTCATACGTGCACGGCTCTTGCCAAAATTCATCATCTGGGCATTACTGCCGCCGCCCGCCTGATTGTTCATGATCGTAAACAGAATAAACATCGCCGCAAATACGAGCAATAACGGGAGCAATGACGTCAGCCAGCTCTCTGCCGGCACTTTGCGCGCCACGTAATTCGTAAAATGGTATTCATCCATCAGATCAATGACGCCCTGTGTGTCAAACACATAAAATGTCTTCTGCGTAGAGTCAGACAATGTCACAGAGACACTGCCAGTCGGCACATCCCTGCTGGGCGACACATCAACTGCCACCACATCTGCATTCTGCAAATCTCTCTCGAAAAGAGACACATTATAATCACTGGTCGAACCGCCGCCCGTTCCGAATGCGAACCATAACAGGATCACTCCCAGGATCAGCACGAAATAGAGCACGGCTCCCCGATAATTTCGTTTCAAAGTAAACCTCCTCTAGTCTTCATCAAATTCTACCACACCGATGTAAGGAAGATTTCTGTAATGCTGATCATAGTCCAGACCGTATCCGACAACAAATTTGTCCGGAATCTGGAAACCAACATAGTCCACATCTACCTCTGTCACCCGCTGTTCCGGCTTGTCTAACAGTGTGCACAGCTTCAGTGACTTCGGCTTTCTCTGCTGTAAGTTCTCCAACAGATATGCCAGTGTACGTCCAGTATCGATAATATCCTCTACAACCAGTACATGTTTGCCCTCAATCGGTGTATCCAGATCCTTAATAATACGCACATTGCCGGATGAACGTGTCTGTGAACCATAGCTCGATACAGACATAAAATCAAGCGACACCGGCACTGTCACATGCTTTGCCAGCTCTGTCATAAAAAAGACGCCGCCCTTTAAAATACACAGCATGTAGATATCTTCTCCCTCATAATCCTTGCTGATCTGTGCGCCAAGCTCTGCGATCTTTGCTGCCACATCTGCCTCAGATATCAATTCATGGATTGTTTCACTCATTTTCTTTTCCTCCGCTATATTGTACTTTTAATATTCGTCTGGTGTGAGTATCCACCTTGTAATAGTCACTGATCCGATGTCCAATGACCCACATGATATGCGATCCGTCTGCCAGCAGCCAGAGCTGTCCGCGCTCCTGTCTCGGTATCTTTTCATTCACCAGATAGTTTTTCAGCTTCTGACGGTGCCCTTCT
>JBNMKT010000139.1:0-6785 GCA_050874485.1 bacterium | reverse complement strand
GTGGAAGCCTTTGCTGAACACGAGTTAGGCTTTTCCGAGGCTCAGCGGAATGAGTCGTGCAACAAAAGCAAAACAGACATGCTTGCGGGAGCTGCAAATACGAAATTATGGTGCTCACATGCTTCAAAAACACATAAATAGTTTCGCAATCACCTTGTAGTTTTCACTTACAGAAAGGAACTTCATTATGATAAAACTAATCGCTTCAGATATGGACGGCACACTGCTCCCGGAGGGAACGACCGCGATCGATCCACAGATTTATGATGTCATCCGCGCACTTCAGGCCAAGGGTGTGACTTTTGTCGCTGCCAGCGGACGAAACTATGAGAGTGTGATGGGTGTATTTGGATGTATGGAAAATGAACTGACGGTGATCTCGGATAACGGCGGATTCGTCTCCCGCCACGGCAAGGAGCTCGCCTGCAACGGATTTCCCAGAGAATTATTAGAAGAAGTCGTACAGGAGGCGCGCAAAGTGCCGGATGCATGGATCATGGCATCCGCTGCGCGCGGAACCTATACAGACCAGAATCATCCAAAATACGTGAAATGGGTAAGGGAAGGGTATAAAATGAATATCCGCATCGTGGATGATCTGCTGAGCATTGACGAACCACTGATCAAAGTCGCCCTGTACACCTATGCGGCAGATGCCTCTATGGTAGCCGCACCGCTGCGTGAGCATTTTGGCAACCGCGTCAGCATCGCGCTGGCTGGTGAACGCTGGGTCGATATGATGGTGCCCGGCATCAGCAAAGGTCAGGCGCTGTCCCACATCCAGCAGACGCTAGGCATCACGCCGGAGGAGACAGCCGCCTTTGGGGACAACGGCAATGATATTCCGATGTTACGCTGTGCCGGTGAGAGCTTCGCTGTCGCAAATGCAAGACCCGAAGTAAAACAGGCTGCAAAATATCTGATTGGGGATGTCAGCGAAGCACCGGTTCTCGCTCAGCTCAAACAGTATATCAAAGAGTTATAAGCTTATTTATCGAGCACCACATAAGGCACCTCTAACAGCTGTCCAATCTTCTCAAACAGCGCTCCGTTATGTCCGACACTCATTGCAAAATGATGGGTCGGTGCCTCGGCAAACCACTCGTCCATGTAGGCATCCGGATCTTTTTTGAACTTGACAGGTGTCTGGGTATTGCCGATCGTCATGATCGTACCATCCGTCGCCTCAGCCTCTGTGATCGTGAGTTTTAACGTACCTTCAATCGTCTGTGTACAGCCAAGATTCGTGATCGCTCCCGGACGCACCTTTGCCTCTACAGATACTCCGCTGCCCTGCTTTCCGTGATACAGACCAAGTCCACGAAGGTAGGGCTTTCCTTTTGCGATCGCCAGATGGAACGGGCCATCGTGTCCGAGCAGGATCGTTCCGTCCACATAATCAGTTGTGACGATCTCACAGAAGCTGCCGCCGACACCGACCATATCACAGATCTTCATCGCGAGACAGGTCTTCAGATCTCCCTCACCTGCGCACGGAATACCTTTTGCCGTGAGCAGGGAGTGTCCTACGATAAATCCACTCTGGAGTTTTTCATATTCTCCGCCCGGTGCACCATGATAATAATAGCAGAGTGCATCCAGATCATATTCCTTAACCAGTTTTTCCTGTGCGACTGCGACACGTGCAGACCAGTCGAGCTGTTCCGGTGTAGGCTTTTGTGCCAGCGGATCTGCCGCTTTGTCATCTGTGATAATAAAGAATTCTTCGATCTCACGCTTCTTCTCTGCGACTTCTTCCTCCGTCACCGTCTGCAACTGACGATTCAGATCACACATTTCAAGCACTTCGACATGTGCGCCTGTCTGACCCTGGAACATTGCAAAATCACTGTACATATCGAGCATGCCACAATAATAGCCACCGAGGAAACCGAACCGGCTGCCGCGCAGTCCTGCCTTCACAGAAGCTGCCTTCACCCATTCCCCGATCTCCTTCCATGCACGCTTCGCCTCGGGGCGTTCAGCAGTATTTTCATCTGTCATAGAGATCTCCGGTGTATGATCCATACCGAGCAGTCCGTTCACGATCTTGCAGGAGATGCCTGCGCGGTTAAATGCATTCGCCAGTTCCGGCACCGGACAGGCACCGCAATGCGCGAGCCATTCTCCAGTTGTCGTCACTGCATAGTTGATCCGTGCAGTCGGCTGCAGGTTCAGGATCACGGTAAATGCATTACAGATCTGATGTACCGGCAATACAGAGGCACTGGTCACATAGGTTCCTGCATGTGCGAGGATCAGATCGACATTGTGCTCATTAAAATACTCACCGGCCTTTTTACCTTCTTCCGGGCAGTCAACGAGTCCATAAAAATATACTTCGGCCTGCTCCATGCCTGCTACCTTGTCAGCGATAAACTGTCCATACTCGATCATGCGCTCCCGCAGTCCCGCAAACTGGTTCCAATATGCTTTGAGCCCCATCGTATAGATTCCGATGCGCGCTTTTTTTGTCGGTTTTAATTTTTCCATTGTCAAATGCTCCTTTCCATTTCAAAAATAATACCTTTTTGCTATCTGTTTCTATTTCATATTTCTTTTATTTATTTCCTGTGTTAGTATTACTATAACGATATTTCCCGGATTTGTCATTCGAAAATATTGTCTTAGAATTGCACAATCTTGCGGTTAATTATTTAAAAAAGGAGTATAGCAGATCATGTCAGTTTCTTATCTTGAAAATTATGTTGCCGGCTGGAGCAAGGATTCGATCCGGCTCATGCCGACCGCCAGTGAGACTGCCAAACGGCTGTTTTTCTATGTACAGGAATGCGGTTATTTCCGCACCGATGCATCCTACTATACAGAGCGGGCGAATCTAAACAGCTACCTTATCATCTACACGATCTCCGGCAAAGGCATCTTGACCTATGAGGAAAATACCTATGAACTCGCACCCGGATATGCCTGTCTGATCAACTGCAACGAGCATCATTTCTACCGCTGCGCGCCGGATGGCGAGTGGGAATTTGTCTGGCTGCATTTTAATGGAATGAATGCACTGGGATACTATGAAGAGTTTGTCAAAAATGGTTTCCATCTGCTCCAGTGTCCGGACACTGACCGCATGGAGCTCATGCTGCGCCGCATCGTCGCGATCCACCAGAAAGCAGATGCCACGACAGAGTTGATCTCCTCGGAACTGATCACTTCCATTCTGACTGAATTTCTGACAGATACATGCACCGGCTCACAAAACGGATTTATCATGCCGGAGAGTATCAAAGAGACAAAACGATATATCGACAGGCATTTCAGAGAGACGCTGACACTCGACATGCTGGCCGCCCGAATACCGGTCAGCAAATACCACCTGTCGCATGAATTTAAAAAATACGTAGGAAAACCGGTCAATGAATATATCATCTGCACGCGGCTCTCCTACGCAAAAGAACTGCTTCGCTTCTCCTCCCTGTCTGTCACTGAAATCGCCTACGAGACCGGGCTGAGTCAGCCAAGCTACCTGATTCGATTATTCAAAGAAAGGGAGTCTGTGACTCCCAATCAGTTCCGCCACCAGTGGACGGAAAATCATACAGTTAATCCAGATGGAACACCGGCTTGAGGTCGATGCATACCGGGCTGTTATCCGGGTTTGTCTCCATGATGTCAGCCATGAAATCCCACCACTTGCGGTTGATCGCTGTGTCTGCACCTTTTGCCCACAGTTCCTCATCCTCGATCTCGATATAACCGTAGAGAATGTTGGTCTTCTCATCTAAAAAGATGGAATAGTTCTTTCCACCGTGCTCATGGATCATATCCTTCATCTCAGGCCAGAGCTGATTGTGGCGTTTCTCATATTCTGCTGCCTGACCTTCATATAACTTCATTGTAAATGCTTTGATCATTGTCAGATACCTCCGTCTTAATAATTGAAAAAGGGACTGCCGGAGCAGTCCCTTTTGTCAGCCTATTTTAGTAAACAGACTTCCACTCCTCGATGTTCTCAGGATTGAATCCGTAAGGAGGTCCAAGGATGATTTCTGTACCACCATCGCTGGCTGCAGTTACTTCGTATGTAGTTCCGTCAGGAGCAGTGAAACTGTCTCCCTCAGCACCAGTGATCACACCGTTTACAAGTGCGATTGAAGTATAACCTGCTAACTTTCCTAAGTCAATCGGGTTCCACAGGAACATGTAAGGGCAAGAATTGTCATCGCCATCGCCGATGTAGTCTGCCATCTCTGAAGGTAATCCAAGACCGGTAACCTTAACCTGTCCTGCAAGTCCCTTATCCTCAACAACCTTAGCGGCTGCCATGATACCTACAGTAGTAGGTGCGCAGATAACCTTTACGTCAGGGTTCTCAGAAAGAATCGCATCTGTCTGGTCTACTGACTTCTGGTACTCATCATCACCATAGTATACGCCAACTAACTCAAGTCCTGAGTAAGCGTCGTCTTCCATTACAGTCTTCATGGAATCGATCCATGCGTTCTGGTTTGTAGCTGTAGAAGCAGCAGACAGGATTGCCCACTTTCCTTCTCCACCAGAGATATCCTTTACAGCCTCCATCAGAGTCTCACCAACCTGAGTGATACCTGCCTGATTACAGAATACTTCACGAGAAGCTGCGTTTGTAGCAGAGTCAAGTGCAAGTACATGGATACCAGCGTTCTTAGCTTCTGTCAATGCGGGCTGTAATGCATCTGCATCATTAGCTGCGATAGCGATCGCATCTACGCCCTGTGAGATTGCGTTGTTGATACATGTGATCTGGCTCTCAGCATCTGCTGCTGCGGGCTCCTGAAGTACGAATGTACCTCCCTGTGCCTCGATAGCTTCCTTGAAACCATCAGCCTCTTTCTGATTGTAAGGGTTACCAGCACTCTTAACGATCAGACAGAAAGTCTTGTCTGTGGTCAGGTCAGCATCTGTAGCTGCTGCATCTGTTGCATCATCAGCTGCAGGCTCCTCAGCATCGTCTGCTGCGGGCTCCTCTGCATCATCTGTTGCTGCTGCATCGTCTGTGGTGTCTGCTGCAGGCGCATCTGCTGCAGCGTCGTCTGTCTTTCCACCGCATCCTACTAACATAGTAGCTGCCATGGATACGCATAATAATGCGCTCAGAACTTTTTTCTTCATTTTTTCTTACCTCCCATAAGATTTTGTGTATGCTCAAACGAATGTGAAGCCATTCGCTCTTGCCGGTTATAAAGTATAACTGATTTGTAACGATTACGCTACCCTTTTTATGCTACTTTTTTCTTTCGTCCAACGATCTTTAAGTTCGGGATCATGACTGAGATCACGAGCAGTGCACCCTTGACTACGAGCATGACGTTTGAAGATACGTTGACCAGTCCAAGACCATACTCCAACAGACCGAGTAAGAATACGGAGATCATTGCTCCGATAAAGTTTCCTTTACCACCGTCTGTCATGATACCGCCCAGTACGCAGATACCGATGGCATCCATCTCTGTGCCTTTGCCGACTGCGTTGTTGATACTTCCCATAGATGCTGCGGTAAAGATCGCAGCTACTGCTGAGAATAAACCGGTCAGTACAAATACGACAAATCTGGTTCCCTGTACATTGATACCTGAATATCTGGCAGCTTCACGGTTGGCACCGATTGCATACATTCTGCGTCCGAATGTTGTCTTGTGCTGTACGATACCGAATACAATCGCACATACCACGAAGATGATGAACATGTACGGAACGACTCCGCCGAGCTTGCCCCAGTACAGATTTGAGAACCACTGTACGTTGTTCAGACCACCTGTAGACTGGTCTCCTAAGATGATCTCACACAGACCACGGTATACAACCTGCGTACCGAAGGTGATGATCATCGGGTTTAACTCTGTAAACTGTGTTGCGATCAAACCATTGATGCATCCACAGACAGTACCTGTCAGCAGTGCAACTAATACTGCGACTGCCATCGGTGCGCCTGCATTGTATGTAACACCAAGCATCGTAGCGCTGAATGCGAGGATTGATCCGACTGAAATATCGATATCTCCGAGTACGAGCACGAAGCACATCGGTAATACCATGAATGCGATGTTGAGGAAAGAGTTGGTCGCACGGAACAATCCGGTTACGCTCCAATACTTATCTGAAATCGCGATATTCATGATGTTTACGACTACTAACAACAGAACGAGCATGGACTCCCAGCGAAGAAGCAGATGCTTCCATGAGAAGGGCTGTTCTGCAATAATCTCTCTACCTGATTTTCCTGCCATGACTAAATCTCCCTTCTCTTTAATGCTGCCTTGTCAACAGAACGCTGAATGAGTACGTTCAGGATGACGAACACGAGGATGATGACACCCTTGATCGCTTTCTGCCAGAACTGTGATACACCGATCAGGGGAAGTCCCTTACCGATAATGGCGATTACGAGTGCTCCCATGAACACACCAACGATATTTCCTTTACCACCGGTCATGCTCACACCACCTACAACGCAGGCTGCGATACAGTCCATCTCAAGACCTTCACCCATATTACCCTGTGCAGATGCATACAATGAAGTAAACATTCCGCCGGCAAGTCCGGTCAGACCACCCAGGATCGTATAGCAGATCGTCTTTACTTTTCTTACATTGATACCTGATACAGATGCTGCCTCAGCATTGGAACCTACCGCATAGATCTTACGTCCGGCGGGTGTCCATTTCAGTATGATATAGAAGATCACATACAGGATGATAACGATAACCAGCAGGTTATTGATGACACCGAATCCGAGATAACTCTTCTGTGCAAAATTCTTATAGTTCTCCGTGAAATCCATAGCTGCG
>JBNMKT010000138.1:0-6860 GCA_050874485.1 bacterium | reverse complement strand
GGCGAGTGAGTGTGACAGCGGAATCATTGTCAGCAATTATAAGCTGGTTGATGGCATGGCGATCGATATCTACGACAATGCAGGCAGAAATTTTCAGTTTCTGATGATCGGACCCAAGGATTATGTAGAGGCGCGTACCATACCCAATATATTCAGTTTACCGACCCCATTGCACGTGAATGAACTATTGTCTACGATGGAGGTCATGAGTTACGCTTACTCGCGCTGGCGCAAAAAGATGCGTGCCAAACCGCGTGTACGGTCACAGGCAGAGCAGCAGACGATCGAACGAGCAAAGATGCTGCTCATGGAGAGGAACGGTCTGACAGAGCCGGAAGCACACCGTTACCTGCAAAAAGCGAGCATGGACAACGGCACGGGGGTCGTCGAGACGGCTGATATGATTCTCAGTCTGATGGGTTGCTGATAATAGCTGTTTTTGAACAGAAAGGAAAATAAAAGGATAACGATATGAAGTTTACAAAAATGCATGGATGCGGTAATGATTATGTGTATGTGAATTGCCTGGAAGAGACCGTGGAGCATCCGGAGGAGGTCGCAAAGTTTGTCAGCGACCGCCATTTTGGTATCGGATCGGATGGACTGATCCTGATTTGTCCGTCAAAGGTCGCTGATTTTGAGATGGTGATGTATAATGCAGACGGTTCACGAGGAGAAATGTGTGGAAACGGCATCCGCTGTGTTGGAAAATATGTATACGATTATGGTCTGACCGATCAGACCACGGTGCGTATCGAGACGCTGGCGGGTATCAAGACACTGGAGCTGACTGTCGCAGATGGTAAGGTACAGGAAGTGCGTGTCAATATGGGTGCACCGATCTTAGAGACAAACAAGATTCCGGCAGTGTTTCTGAGCAGCCCTGTCGTGAATCAGCCGCTGTATGTCGATGGAACAGACTATACAGTCACCTGTGTATCGATGGGCAATCCGCACTGTGTGACATTTATGGATGAAGATGTGCGAAACCTGGATCTGGAAAAGATCGGTCCGGGATTTGAATATAATGAAACATTTCCAAAGCGCGTGAATACAGAATTTGTCAATGTGATTGACGGGACGCATCTGCGGATGCGTGTGTGGGAGCGCGGCAGCGGAGAGACACTCGCCTGCGGTACAGGCACCTGTGCGACAGTTGTCGCAGCCGTATTGTGCGGTTATGTACAGGCAGATACAGAGGTGGAAGTCGAGCTGCTGGGCGGCAAGCTTCGTATCCTGTGGGATCAGGAGAGTGATCTGGTATACATGACAGGGCCGGCAACGGTCGTGTATGAAGGGGAGATAGATTTATCACAGTTTTTAGCAGAGTAGTAGAACAAAGGAGTGAAAAATATGTTTCAGATCAATGACAATTATCAGAAATTACCGGGCAGCTATCTGTTTAGCACGATCGGTAAAAAGGTGGCAGCATTCAGTGAGGCACATCCGGACAAGCAGATCATCCGTCTGGGAATCGGTGATGTGACACAGCCGATCGCACCGGCGATCATCGAGGCGATGCACCGGGCAGTCGATGAAATGGGCAATGCCGAGACATTTCATGGCTATGCCCCCGACCTGGGCTATGAATTCCTGCGGAAAGCCATCGCGGACAACGATTACAAGGCACGCGGCTGCGACATCTCTGCAGATGAGATCTTTGTGTCAGATGGGGCAAAGAGTGATTCTGGAAATATTCAGGAGATTTTCTCGTTGGACAACCGTATCGCAGTCTGTGACCCGGTCTATCCGGTATATGTGGATTCGAATGTCATGGCAGGCAGAACCGGTACATATGATGCACAGACCGGTATGTGGAGTAATGTGATCTATATGCCGTGTACGAGAGAGAACGGATTCGTACCGGAGTTCCCGGAGGAGACACCGGATATGATCTATCTGTGTCTGCCGAACAATCCGACCGGAACGACGATCACCAAGGCACAGCTGCAGGAGTGGGTTGACTATGCGAACAAAGTAGGTGCGGTCATCATCTATGACGGTGCATATGAGGCTTATATTTCAGAAGATAATGTGGCACATTCCATCTATGAGTGTGAGGGCGCGAAAACCTGTGCGATTGAATTAAAGAGCTTTTCGAAAAATGCCGGATTTACCGGTGTGCGTCTGGGCTACACGGTAGTTCCGAAGGAACTGAAATGTGGAGAGGTATCGCTGCATGGCATGTGGGCGAGACGCCATGGCACAAAGTTCAATGGTGCACCGTACATCATCCAGAGAGCCGGAGAGGCAGTCTATTCTGATGCCGGAAAAGCACAGTTAAAGGAACAGATCGCCTATTACATGCGAAACGCAGCCACGATCAAGTCTGGTCTGCAGGAGGCTGGCTTTGAGGTATATGGTGGCGTGAACGCGCCGTATATCTGGTTAAAGGCACCGGATGCGATGACATCCTGGGAGTTCTTTGATTATCTGCTCGAAAAGGCAAATGTCGTAGGTACACCGGGCTCTGGCTTTGGCCCGAGCGGTGAAGGATATTTCCGATTGACAGCATTCGGCAGCTACGAGAATACCGTCGCTGCATTGGAGCGTATCAAAACGCTGTAAAAGAATTATAGAGAACACACAAAAGATACTGGCAAAACGTAGCTGGTATCTTTTGTATTTTAATCATACACTGGTTAATAGATTCGTAAGGCAATATCAGTGGGTGAAACGGATGGTGTACCACGAATATTTGCATATTGCATAAAAAAATCCTTAATTTTTTGTATATTACGTTGAACTGTGGGATTGCATTTTTTGAAATTTTTTAGTAAAATTTTTTATAAATATTTTATAAATAACAATGACGGATACAGAAGATATTAAAGTTAAGGGTGATCGTATGGCAGATGTTACAACTGAGCAGATTGAACAATTAGAACAAAAGGTGATGTCCACATCGGAACATATTCGTAAGATGGACGATTTCGTCAGCCCCGAGATCTTATATGAGGAGCTGATTAACTGTGTGCGCAAATACCACCCTTCCGATGATATATCGATGATTGAGAAAGCCTTCCGGATCGCAAATGATGCCCACAAGGGGCAGGTGCGTAAATCCGGCGAGGCTTATATTATACATCCGCTCTGCGTGGCACTGATTCTGGCAGAACTGGAATTAGATAAGGAGACGATCGTAGCCGGATTATTGCATGACGTGGTCGAAGATACAGTCATGACGGACGAGGAGATCGCACAGGAGTTCAATGAAGAAGTGGCGCTGCTCGTTGATGGTGTCACCAAACTCGGTCAGCTCTCTTATGATGCAGATAAAGTAGAGATCCAGGCAGAAAATCTGCGTAAGATGTTCCTTGCGATGGCAAAGGATATCCGTGTCATCCTGATCAAACTGGCAGACCGCCTGCACAATATGCGTACTCTGCGCTATATGACACCGGAGAAGCAGAAGGAAAAGGCGCGTGAGACGATGGATATCTACGCACCGATTGCACAGCGGCTCGGTATTTCCAAGATCAAGACCGAACTGGATGACCTGTCACTGAAATATCTCGAACCGGAGGCTTATTATGACCTCGTCGAGAAGGTAGCTATGCGTAAGGGCGCCAGGGACGAATATGTGAAAAAACTTGTTGAGGAAGTCAAGCATCATATCAAGGATGCGGGTATCGAGGCGACGATCGATGGCCGCAGCAAGCACTTTTTCAGTATTTATAAAAAGATGGTCAATCAGGGCAAGACGATCGATCAGATCTACGATCTGTTTGCAATCCGTATTCTCGTCAATGATGTCAAGGACTGTTATGCGGCACTCGGTGTGATTCATGAGATGTATAAGCCGATTCCCGGCCGTTTCAAAGATTATATCGCGATGCCCAAGCCGAATATGTATCAGTCGCTGCATACGACACTGATCGGGCCGGATGGACGTCCGTTCGAGATCCAGATCCGTACCTATGAGATGCACCGTACTGCTGAGTATGGTATTGCGGCGCACTGGAAATATAAGGAAGCTGCTAATGGCAATGCAGTTGGTGGCGAGGAGGAAAAACTCAGCTGGCTGCGTCAGATCCTCGAGTGGCAGCGGGACATGTCCGATAACAAGGAGTTTATGAGCCTGTTAAAGAGTGATCTCGACCTGTTTTCAGATACGGTATTCTGTTTTACTCCGTCAGGAGATGT
The DNA here is from genome assembly GCA_050874485.1 of bacterium. Taxonomy (GTDB): domain Bacteria; phylum Bacillota; class Clostridia; order Lachnospirales; family Lachnospiraceae; genus W0P33-017. The sequence continues at coordinate 2,714 of JBNMKT010000138.1, read as the reverse complement.
GAAGAATCTGCCGAATGGTTCGACACCGATTGATTTCGCCTACAGTGTACATTCCGCGGTTGGCAATAAGATGATCGGGGCCAAGGTCAACGGAAAACTCGTGACGATTGATTATAAGATTCAGAATGGTGATCGTATTGAGATCATTACTTCGCAGAATTCGAAGGGGCCGAGCCGCGACTGGCTCAATATCGTCAAGAGTACGCAGGCAAAAAATAAGATCAATCAGTGGTTTCGAAGTGAATTTAAGGAAGAAAATATCTTAAAAGGCAAGGAACTGCTGGAGAAGTATTGCAAGAGTAAGGGAATCAACTGGTCAGATATCAACAAACCGGAATACCAGGCAAAGATTCTGCGCAAATATGGTTTCCCCCAGTGGGATAATTGTCTGGCGACGATCGGACATGGCGCGCTCAAGGAGAGTCAGGTCGCCAATCGTATGCAGGAGGAATACCGCAAGGATCATCCGCTCGTTGTGACGGATGAGGATGTCTTAAAGCAGATAGAGCATACGAATGTTGAGCGTCAGCCGAGTGAGCATCGCTCCAAGAGTGGTATCGTCGTTAAGGGATTCTACGATATCGCTGTCCATCTGTCCAAGTGCTGCAGTCCGGTACCGGGTGATGAGATCGTAGGATTTGTCACACGTGGGCGGGGCGTATCCATTCATCGTACCGATTGTGTGAATATGATCAATCTGTCCGAGATGGAAAAAGCGCGTTTGATAGAAGCAGAGTGGAGCGGCAGTGGCAACAGTGAAGAAAGCACATATCTGGCAGAGATCAATATATATGGAAATAACCGTACCGGTCTGCTCGTGGATCTGACCCGCACATTTACAGAGCGGGGAATCGACATCAATTCGATTCATTCCAAGACGAGCAAGCAGGGAATCGCGACAATCTCTATCTCATTCGAGACAAAGGGCAAGGAACAGGTCAATGGCCTGATTGAGAAGCTGCGCCAGGTAGAGAGTGTCATTGATATAGAGAGGACAACAGGCTGATGAAGATCGAACATTATGTAGTAGGCATGGTAGGTACCAACTGCTATTTCGCAATCAATGAACAGACAAAGGAATGCATCATCATCGATCCGGGTGACGAGGCGGCGCGGCTGTCGGAGAAGATTACGGCAGGCGGTTATACGCCGGTCGCGATCCTGCTCACACATGCACATTTTGACCATATCATGGGTGTGGATGCGCTGGCAGACAAGTACAAGATATCCGTTTATATCCATGAGGATGATGCGGATATGCTGCAGCAGCCGGACATCAACTGTGGTGCGATGATCGGTACAAGAGCGTCCGCAAAGGCTGATAAACAGGTGCGTGACGGAGATACGATAAATCTCGCTGGAATGGAGATCCAGGTGATCCATACACCGGGACACACGCCCGGAGGCGCATGCTACTATTTCCCACAGCAGGAGGTCGTTTTCTCCGGAGATACACTGTTTTGTGAGTCCGTCGGACGGACAGATCTGCCGGGCGGCAGTATGTCACAGCTCGTGCGCTCTGTCAGAGAGAAGCTGTTCAAGCTGCCGGACCTGACGATCGTCTATCCGGGACACGGAGAACCTACGAAGATCGGCACAGAAAAACAATACAACTCATTTATATAAGATTATGATACAAGTACAGTTAAATAAAGCAGATTTTGAATATGATATCCATTCTCTGGTGAAAGCATTCTTTCCATCAGAGAATGTTTGCGTGTCAGCAGAAAAAAAAGAACCCGAGGAGCCGGTGAGCGCATGGCTCGATATTGAATTTTGCGGACATGGAGAAGAACTTCAGGAGATCACCGGGATCGATGTGTGCTGGCGGACCGGGCAGAACGATCCTGTCCGTGTTCACATGGACTGTGCATCAACAGACAGGCTCGATGTAAAAAACGTCTTAAAAATCGGACTCTACGATATGCTCGTAACGATCACCGGACACGCGCTGCCGTGGGGATCACTCACGGGAATCCGCCCGACCAAGATACCGATGCAGATGTTAGAAGAGGGCAAGGATGAGTTACAGATCGCAGACCATATGAGAGCGGCATATCATATGAGTGAGGAAAAGATCGATCTCGCTATCGATATCGCAAAACGCGAGCGTGCCCTACTCTCCAAACTCGACTATGAGAACGGATTCAGCCTCTATATAGGCATTCCGTTTTGTCCGAGTACGTGTCTGTATTGCTCGTTTACATCCTATCCGCTTGGCGCATGGCGTGGGCGCGTCGATGCCTATCTCGATGCACTGGAGCATGAACTGGATTATGCACGTGCAGAATTTGGGCATAAAAAGCTCAATTCCATCTATATCGGAGGCGGCACACCGACGACGTTAGAGCCGGCGCAGCTCGACCGGCTGCTTTCGATGATCGAGGAGCGTTTTGACCTGTCACATTTGCTGGAGTTTACTGTAGAGGCAGGACGCCCCGACAGCATCACGCGTGAAAAACTCGAGGCGATCAGAAAACATCCGATCGTCGACCGCATTTCTGTGAATCCGCAGACGATGAAGGACGAGACGCTGAAAGTCATCGGCAGACATCACACAGTCGCACAGACGGTCGAGAGCTTTCATCTAGCGCGTGAACTCGGATTTGACAATATCAATATGGATCTGATCCTCGGATTGCCAAATGAAACAATTTCGGATGTGGAGCAGACCATGCAGGCAATCCGGCAGCTGGCACCGGACAATCTGACAG
>JBNMKT010000137.1:0-6870 GCA_050874485.1 bacterium | reverse complement strand
CCTACGACGGTCAGCACACTGCCCGATGTGAGGATGGATACCGTGACTGCTGAGAGCGTATTTGTGATCGCCTCTTTTTTACCACAGGTCTGCCGGTACTCCTTGTAACGCTCCGTCAGAAGGATCGCATAATCGACCGTCTCGCCCAGCTGGATCGAGCTGATGATCAGGTAGGCGATGTAGAAGATCTTCTGGTCTGTGAAATACGGAATCGACAAGTTGATCCAGATCGCAGTCTCGATACCGAGTACAAGCAGGATCGGCAGTACGACAGAGCGCAGTGTCAGCAACAGCACGATAAATACGGCTGCGATCGCTACCAGATTGACCTTCATCATATCACCTGTGATCGTATCCATCAGATCATACGTCGATACACCCTCGCCTGCCAGATACCACTGACCGGGGTAATACTCCTGCGCAATCGAGCGGATCTGTTCTACCAGGTCAAACGTCTCTTCTCCCTCATATGCCGCATCCACAGACAACACCATCCGCGTATAAGTATCCGAACACAGCTTGTCATATATATCCTGATCCAGATAGCTCTCCGGGATCTCCATACCGACTGTATCTACATAGGATAAAATACCCGTCACCTGAGGAACATCATGCAGTGCATCGGAGAGTTCTTTTTGCGCTGCCTTATCATCCTTTGGCACCATGAGCACATACGTGTCACTCTTTCCGAATATTTCTTCGATCCGTGCGGTATCCGCACCCGTCTGTGTCTGTTCATTAAAGATCTTCGAAGCCCCGTAATAAAAGCTGTTGGCATTTGATGCCAGAAATGACGGTACGATCACCAGTACAAACAGAATCAGTATCGGCATCATCACTTTCTGTACGACTCTGCCAAAACCTGCAAACGAGGGTACAAACGGACGGTGTGCCAGACGTTCCATCCATCGATACGTCACTAAAATCAGGCACGGCATAAATGTAAATACGGTAATCAGACTGATCGCGATACCTTTTGCCAGTGCGCGTCCCAGATCCGGTCCGATCTGAAACTGCATCAGACACAATGCTAAAAATCCGATAACGGTCGTCAGTCCACTCGATAAAATCGATGACGTGGACATCGTGAGTGCATCGACCATCGCTTCTTTTACATTGTCATGCTCCTGTCTGCACTCGGTAAAACGATGGATCAAAAATACCGAATAGTCCATCGATACCGCGAGCTGTAAAATCGTACCAGCCGCATTCGTCACAAAGGAGATCTGTCCAAAGATCAGATTGGATCCCGCATTGATGATGATCGCCACACCCAGACCGACCATCACGATCACCGGCTCCAGCCACGAATCTGTCGTGAGTATCAGTACAAGAATGACAAACAGCACTGCGATCATCGATATTTTCGAGATCTCACTGACGGTACTGACTGTCGCAGCGGCAGTCGATACCGCACTGCCGGTCATCGCATTGTCATCTCCGATGATCGTCCGGATGTCGCTCACTGCCTCCGTGCGCATCTTTTTATCGATCGTCACAGAAAACAGCGCACAGCCGTCTTTATAATAATTTTCTACCGTGTCCGTATCCTGGATCTCCAACGGCTCATCAACCGATACCGCATCATCGAGCCATGTGACATCCGTCACGCCATCAACCGCCTCGATCTGTGCTTTATATTCGAGTGCCTCAGGAACCGTCACATCTGCGATCATAACTCTGGCATTCGGCACACCTCCACCAAATTCTTGATCCATCAGATCAAGTGCCACCGTCGAAGGACTGTTTTCCGGCAGATAATCATTCATATCATAATCAACCGAAACGAATCCCCGGCAACACGCGCTGATCACCACTGCAACCGCATATACAGCGACAATGAACTTCGTGTGGTTTACGATCCACGTATAGAATTTCTTCATTTCTCCATCTCCTTGTCTCTTTACTTCTCTCTGTTTTTTCAGACTGATTATAAAAAGACTTCCCTCTATTTTTCCATGGTCAAATGCACCGTTTTGTGCAAATACGGACAAAACTGTATGTTTGTGGGGCAAATCTCTGTTCAAACATGGAATTTGGCTGTATAATAATTGGGAATTTGCCGCTTACGGCACGAATAAATAAAAAAGACAACATACCTTGCCGGGAGAAACATTTTATGACTCATGAAGAGACTTCTTTCCAGACAAAAATGATGCTTTGCACTTCCTTAAAAGAACTCATGAAGCACAAAGCATTTTCAAAAATAACGGTCAGCGAACTGATCAAAGCCTGTGACCTGAACCGCAAGACCTTTTATTATCATTTTGAAGATATCTATGGATTGCTCAAATGGATGCTCGAACAGGAGGCGTTCGAAGTCGTCAAGCAGTTTGATTTATTGACAGATTTCCGCGATGCGTTCAACTTTATCTTTGATTATATCGAGGAAAATGCTTATTTCTTAAACAGCATTTACGATTCGGTCGGACGCGATGAACTCAAACGTTTTTTCTATAAAGATTTTATCGGTATCATAGAAACTTTTGTACGGAATGCCGAAAATGAGCTGTCTGTGAATATCACAGATGAATTTCGTCATTTTATATGTAATTTCTACACGGAAGGGATCGCCGGTACAATGATCGACCGTTTTCGAAATCCAGATGAATACAACCGCGAGGCACTGCTCACATACTTTTCGAATATTCTAACCAGTTCGCTGCCTGCCGCACTGTGTGCAGGTAATCAGACGAGCGTGTAATCGCGCTCAAACAATACGTCCCTGACCTGTTCACGCAGCATAGCTGTCTCTCCCTTCGTATATAGACTCAGATCCCATAGCGCGCCAGGTCTACTTTTCCGTTCACGACCTCCACGCCATCGGCGCGCAGCCGCCGCTCCTGCTCGTCTGCGCCTCCGAATGCGAATGCGCCGGACAGCTCACCCTTGGCATTGACGACACGAAAACAGGGGATATGCTCGGGATCTGGATTTTTGTGCAGTGCATTGCCGACGGCACGCGCCATCTTTTTATCACCTGCCAGTTCTGCGATCCTGCCATAAGTCGCCACATGTCCCGCCGGAATCTGTCTGACTGCCTCGTAGATGCGTTTTGTAGGACTGTCCGTGACGAGATCATAGCTCTCTGCGATCATCCGCTTCACATCTGCATCGGGAATCGTCCCGTCCAGAATCACGGTATTCCAATGCTCCTTATTCTGATGATACCCCGGAATCACAGCCGCATACGCATTTCTCCAGAAATCCCTCCACTCAGGATCTACCTTTACATTCAAATGCACATACCCATCCATCTCATACGTCCATAAAAACGCTTTCTTCGTTCCCTTCACCCGAACCAGCTGCCAGTTCGGATCATGAAAAGGCGCCTGCTGGTAGGTATCCGGAAACGACAATCCGTATGCAAGTGCTTCTTCCCGTGTCTTCATAGCCTATTCCTCCGTAAACCTTCTTCATGTATATCCCCATGAATGTTTTTCTATCTGCCTGCCAGTATAACACAAGCCTGTGAATACATCCAGTATCCACAGGCTTATCTGTCATCTAACTATTATGAAATATGAAAGGCAAATCAGTGTACCTGTTCTGCCATGTGCATGAGCGCCTGTGCATCCATATGCACATCAAATCCGGACAGACTATAGCTCTGACCATCCGCATTCCACCACAGGCTGTCATACTCTTTCTCTTCACGCTCGGAGCTTCCATAGGAGATCATAAGATTACCGGCTTCCTCTGCCTGCAGATCCTCCGCAGTCGGCTCTCCATCCGGCGGAAGGAACAGGTAATTGTCCGCCATATAATAGTAGGTCACGCCGTCCTGCTCGATCGCCTGTGCATGGGCGAGTTCCTCATCACTAAAGGTTGTCGCACCCTTTTTTACCGTGTAGAACATAGGCTCATCACCATCATTCTCATAGGTGACATCCAGCTCCGACTCAGTCTTCACTCTCACCTGATTCTCATCAACCGCATCAAAGTCTGAGATATCTGCATATGCAAATGCATAACCATTGTCAAAGGACTGTGGTGCATGTGATGTCAGATCCAGTTTCTGCTCCAGTTTGCCGAGATCCTCATATGTTTCGATCCGTGCTCCCAGACGGTTACCTCCCACATAGCCGGCGATCTGGCCTCCTGCCATACATACCGTTCCTGTCAATACACACATAGCTGCTGCCGCTACTGCTACTTTCTTTACACTCATCTTTCTCATAAATACGACCTCCTTTTTCTGACGCGCGATCTGCTCGTCAATCCGCTGTTTCAGATCAGTCGGCGGAGTATAGGTATCAGCCTGCGCATACAGCGCATCGGTTATTTGTCGATCCAGCTTTTTATCTATGAACTGATTGTTTTGCATACATATCCTCCATTCTGAAATTCTTTTTCCAGTTGTATCCGCAGATTTTTCCTGGCTGTAAACAGCCTCGATTTGACAGTTCCCTCCATACATCCCATGACATTTGCGATCTCCTTCGTGCCAAGTCCGTTATAATAATAGAGAATCACGGTTGTCCGTTGTTTGTACTCCAACTGCCCAATCGCCTCTGCGACCGACTGTTCCTGCTCATTCTGTAACACCTGTACTACCGGAGAATCTGCCGGGAAATCTGACGAAGTGTCCGCCAGTTCTAAAATGTGTTCGTCTGGCTGCTCTTTGGAATGCTTTTTTGCAATCTGCCAGGCGGTTCGATTGAGAATCTTATATAGCCAATAGCGGAATTGTTCGTCCTTTTTTAGTTTGCTGCAGTTCAGGTACGCCTTGATAAAGGTCTCCTGGGTCACATCTTCCCCATCTGCGCGGTTGCCTGTAATCATACAGGCCGTGCGAAACAGTCTGTCATAATACTGTTCATAAAGTTCGTCAAAGGCTGCCCGGTCTCCCCTTTTCATACGTCTGACAAGCTCCAGCTCCGTTGCTGTCTCCAAAGCACATCCTCCTTTCTAATCTTTTTCTCTTTTGGTGCACCTATATATAAGAGCATCGGATCCGCAAGGCGGTTCATTTTTTTCTTCTTTTCGGAGCATTTTATGTTACAGAATTTTCCTGTCACATAAAAATACAGAGCCTGACCAGACTGGCCAGACCCTGTTCACTACATACAGTATCTATATTTTTTATTCTTTTTCATCAGAAGAATCCGCATGTTGTTCATTTTCCAACTTATACTGCTGTATATTTTCCATCGTATGCTGCTGTATCTTCTCCCGGATCGTGCTGACCTGCTGCCCATCTGCACCATTCATATTCGTCAGTTCCTCCAACACCAGATCCAGATTACCCTTCAGATTCACCATACACCAGGACAGATTACGGATGATATCGATCGCATTTTTATTATTATTCTTCAGGAAATCACCAAATTCGTCCAGATTGATCCGCATAATCAAAACATCATATACCGCGACTACCGTATACATACTCGGCTGTCTGCACAAAAGCCCCAACTCTCCAAAACATTGCTGCTCTCCAAGTATCCCTAACAAATATTCATTTTCTTTTCCGTAATTGAGATAGACAGCTGCCTTTCCTGACACAATCTTATACATATCATCTCTCAATTCACCTTCACGAAGGATGATGCTATCCTCCGGGAACTTCTGCATTCTTGATGTATTTTCCTGCATATTTCTTCTCCTTTTTCTACTATATAAAATCATATATGATTTTAACCCAGATGTCTACCTCGTAATTTGCGAATCTGCATCCAGATAAGTATCCACATTTTCTGCTGTGACCTTCTGGTATGGAAGATAGATACTGTTCATGTTCACAAAATCGATCTTGTCAAACCCTTCGCCCGACACAGATGCGAACACAATGTCTGCCATGGCTTTTGCCTGTCCCTCTTTATCATTATAGACAGTTGCCTCCATCCGTGAAGCCTTTACTGCCTCTAATGCGTCCCTGATTCCGTCGATGCCAAAGACTGCAGGCATGTCCCTTTTGGTATAACCCATCTGCTGATAACTGTCAAGCGCTCCGAGTGCCATATCATCATTATTCGCCAGCACGAGTTCGATCGCGTCACCGTACTGCGTGATCAGCTGATCCATCCGGTTTTGTGCCTGTGCACGTTTCCAGTTCGCAGTCTCACAGCCGAGTTTTTCCAGCTTGATCCCCTTCGACCGGATATATTCCACCACGCTCTCTGTCCGCATGATCGCATCCTGGTGTCCCATCTCGCCCTCTAAGATCACGTATTGGATCACACCATCCTGATTGCGGTCGATCTCTTTATTGTCCATAATCGCAGCCACAGCCAGTTCTCCCTGCAGTTCCCCGGACTGCCACGCCTTTGCCCCGACATAATACAGCTTATCCCAGCGCATCAGGTCCTCTGCTACCGGCTCCCGGTTGAAAAATATGATCGGTACATCATTTTCCTTGGCATATTCAATGATTTCGGACGGATCGGTACGATCTGCCAGATTCACGCATAATACATTACACCCCTCATCGATCATCTCTTTGATCTGATCATTTTGTGTCTTCTGTGAGCCCACTGCATCCCGGACTGTGACCATGACTTCATAGTCTCCGCGATCCCGGCTCAATGCTTCCCTGAAACAGCGTACCAGCTCATTGATAAAAATATCACTCTGATCATAGCAGGCCACGCCGACGTATATCTGATTTGCATCAGCCGTCTCATCCGTGCCACATCCCATGAACAGGCACGCGGCCATGAAACCCATGAAAAAGACTGTCGTCAGATATTTTCTGATTCTATATTGTTTCATATCCTTAATTCCTATTTTCTATTCCGGTTCCCGCCATCCCAAAAAGACAGCTGTGTATCCGTCTCTCACTGACTCATAATAAATAACAATTCCTGGTTTTCATCTGTAAACAGCTCGTCCCTGCGAAGCACGGTATATCCTACCGTAATATCTTCCATG
>JBNMKT010000136.1:0-7022 GCA_050874485.1 bacterium | reverse complement strand
TACCAGCGCCAGCGCACATGCAAGTAATTTCTTCTTCATAAATATCTGATCCTCCTTATTCATCCTGATCCATATGTTATATAATCTGCATTATACAGATGATCCATGGGATGTCAATAGAACATTTTTCCTGTCACCCACCGGCATCCCTGCGGAGTATTTTATTTGATAGGAACTTCTATTTGATAAGAATTTTCCAGCAAATAAAACCCCCGAACCCGCTTCTTTCAAGCGTTCCCGAGGATTCTTCTGAGAGCGATAGACGGGGCTCGAACCCGCGGTCTCGACCTTGGCAAGGTCGCGCGTTACCAACTACGCCACTATCGCACATCCAACATATTGTGTTGTTTTTGTGTGCTGTTCCTTAGCACAAGTAATAATATACCTTATGAGCATTTAAAAGTCAAGCATAATTTTCGTTTTTTTTCATATATTGAATCAAACACGTGAGGGAGGTGCGATCCGATGAGTCGACAAACGAAAATTCTTGTGCTTCATATGAAGGAACTGGTGTACACGGCGATCTTTGCTGTACTGGGTATCATACTCATCATTCTACTCGTCACCATGTTCGGCGGTGACAAAAAAGAACCGGCCGAAGCTGCTGCCGCTACTTACATACCGGGTGTCTATACCTCATCCATCGACTTTAAAAACCGCAGCGTCGATGTACAGGTCATCGTAGACCAAAACCGTATCAAGGATATCTCACTCGTTGAGCTGACGGACAGCGTCGCCGTCATGTATCCGCTCATGGAGCCGACCATGGAACGTCTGCGCGATCAGATTGTTGATCAGCAGTCACTCGAAGGTATCACTTACGAGGCCGAAAATCAATATACCTCCGCAGTGCTGGTACACGCAATCGATCTGGCACTGCAGAAAGCGACCCCGTCAGAGTAATCTGACAGGGCCGTTTTTGTTTCTATCGCTATGATCTATTTCCGCTTCTTCATCATGTTCACAAACCATTTTCCGGAATCAGACAGATCGGATGTCTTCCAGCCGGATGTTTTATTACAGCTTTGCCTGATCAGCGCAGAAGTCTCTGCCTTGTTGGACAGATTCCACACACAACTGCTGACCTTATATTGATCGAGCAGTTTCATCCATTTTCCTGCTTCGGTACGATTCACCGCACCTGCCCCGGATGCATCACAGACGCCGTACTCTGTCACAAATACAGGCAGTCCGGCCTGCAGCGCACGCTCCAGCCGCTCCCGCAGCCAGTCCCGGTGCGTGTCTGCATAGAAATGCAGAGCATACATCAGATTGTCATAGCCTTTGATCGGTGAAGCTGCTGCCTGATCGATATCCTGACTCCAGGTCGGTGTACCTACGATCACGATACCGTCTTTGTCATATTTACGGATGACCTTTATCACCGGCTTCGCATAAGATTTGATCTGTGCCCAGGTCGTACCGCCATTTGGCTCATTGCAGATCTCATAGATCACATGATCCGCATCTGCATAGCGCTTTGCCATTGTCCGGAAGAATTTTTTTGCCTGTGCCTGATACGTCTTCGGGTTGCCATCACTTAAAATGTGCCAGTCGATGATCACGTACATGCCAAGCTTTTCTGCGGCATCTACCGCATCATAGATCTGTGTGCGCAACTTTTTCTGATTAGCGGCGTCTGATGTACAATAACCATTATACTCCGCCGTATACATCGCCAGACGGACGATCTGTACGCCCCATTTATCACGCATCGTGCGAAATGCCTGCTCATTCATATACTGCGGATACCAGGACAGGCCATGCGAGCTCACTCCCTTCAGCTGTACTGCTTTGCCATTCTGATCTACCAGTTGTCCGTTTTTGACAGACAATCGGCCATACTGTTCCACCGGGGTCTTAGCTGCTGCATAGGTTTCCTGGGGCATTGCCGGACATGTGGCGGTCACAAGCAGGAGCACCACGCATAGCGCGCTCAGCCATCTGTGTCTTCCTGACATCACAGTCTGTCTCCCACGATTTGCCCGCTTTCCCATAAAAAGTCTCAACATACAAAACCTCCTTAACGAATCCTCCTTAACGTATCCTCATCAACGAATCTGTCCGTTACCGTGGATCACATATTTATAGCTGCACAATTCGTCCAGTCCCATCGGGCCACGCGCATGCAGCTTCTGCGTGGAGATCCCCATCTCACATCCCAGGCCAAACTCTCCACCATCCGTAAAACGGGTCGATGCATTGACATAGACAGCCGCAGAGTCTACCGATCTCGTAAACAGGTCTGCATGTGCCTCATCCTGCGTTAAAATCGACTCACTATGTCCGGTCGAATGCGCTGCAATATGTGCAATCGCCTCGTCCACACCGGATACGACCTTAACTGCCATGATATAATCCAAAAACTCGGTGTCAAAATCATCCGCTCCTGCGGGTGTACCATCAATGATCTGCGCTGCGCGTGCATCCAGACGAAGTTCTACCGGCTGTTTGCCCGCAGCCATGCGCTCGTCCACCAGACGTTTTTTCAGTTCAGGTAAAAATGTCTGCGCGATATCCTCTGCCACCAGACAGACCTCCATCGCATTGCATACGCTGGGTCTGCTCGTCTTGGCATTTTCTACGATATCCACAGCCTGCGCGATATCTGCAGAACTATCCACATAAATATGGCAGATACCGGTTCCTGTCTGGATACAGGGAACTTTTGCATGCTCCACGCATGCACGGATCAGTCCTGCCCCGCCGCGCGGAATGAGCAGATCCACATATCCGACTGCCTCCATCAGCTCATTGGCACTGGCATGCGTCGTGTCCTCGATCAGATTGACTGCTTCCATCGGCAGCTTCTTTGAGGCAAGCCCCTGCTTTAAGGCATGTACGATCGCGGCACTGCTGCGCCATGCCTCTTTTCCGCAACGCAGAATACATGCATTTCCACTCTTGAGTGCCAGCGCTGCCGCATCGCTCGTCACATTCGGTCTGCTCTCATAAATGATCGCCACCACTCCAAGCGGACAGCCGACCCGGTCAATCTGCAGCCCATTCGGACGGCTGTGGCTATAACGGATCTTTCCTACCGGATCAGGCAGAGCCGCTACCTGGCGGATACCTTCTGCCATGTCTGCAATACGTTCTCTGGTCAGACGCAGACGATCCATCATCACCTCTGAGATCTGCCCCTTCGCCGTGATCAGATCTGCCTCGTTTGCGGTCAGAATCGCTCCTGACTCTGCCTCCAGATAATCTGCCATGGCACGCAGCGCTGCGTTTTTCTGTTCGCTGTCTGCCTGCGCAATCTGTGTCTTCGCACTACGTGCTGCCTCCAGAATCTCCTGTGTCGTCATCATACCTTTCCCTCCCCGATAAATCTCGTTCCGACGGTTTTGCCGTCTACAATATCATACAATACAGCCGGTCTCGCACCATTGGTGATGACCATATCAAATCCTGCCTGTGTCACCAGCTGTGCCGCATGCAGCTTTGTCGCCATGCCACCTGTGCCGAGTGTACTGCCACTGCCTCCGGCCAGCGCCTCGATCTCCGGTGTGATCGTCTCCACGCGCGAGATGAAACGTGCATTTTTATTTTTATGCGGATCGTCTGTGTATAATCCATCAATATCTGATAACAATACGAGCAGATCAGATTTGACACACCGCGCCACGATCGCTGCTAACGTATCATTATCTCCGACAGAGATCTCATCCGTCGCGATCGTGTCATTCTCATTGATGACCGGTACTGCCCCCAGCTCCAGCAGCCGGAACAGCGTATTCTCCAGATTGAGTCTGCGGTCCGCATGATCAAAGTCCGCGCGTGTCAGCAGGATCTGCGCGGTGACATGATTATACTCTGCAAACATCCGGTCATACGTGTACATGAGCTCACACTGTCCGACCGCAGCCGCGGCCTGCTTTGTCGGTATATCACTCGGTCTGCTGCTAAGTGGCAGCTTGCCGACTCCCATTGCGATCGCCCCGGACGATACAAAAATAATCTCATGACCTGCATTTTTCAGATCGCTGAGTGTCTTTACCAGTTCTTCGACACGGCGGATATTGAGCCGTCCGGTCGGATATGCGAGAGTAGATGTTCCTACCTTTACTGTGATTCTCATTTTGTGATCTCCCATTCTCTATAATGTAAGCATTTCTTTGCAATACCAGGTATCATCCGTCTGTCTGATCCGGCCATAGCGTTCCACGATCGGATACTGTGCATCATTGACCGGTATATAACGGATATAACCGATTCTACCGTCAGACATGATGACTCTGCCATAGGTATATTGCTGTCTCATATGTTTTAGGAACACCATGACCAGCTTTCGGTCCAGTCCCTGAAATGACTCCCTGTAAAACATGTCAAATACCTGAAACGGAAGCAGTGCTCCCTTATAACTCCGCTCTGATATCATCGCATCATAGATATCAGATACCGCCGTGATTCTCGTATATAACGAGATCTGCCCCTCCTTCAACCCATCCGGGTAGCCATCTCCGGTCAGCTTCTCATGATGATGTCTGACCGTGTCGCGAATCACTTCATCGAACTGGTCGCCGAGCATCTCGTAGGAATAAATTGGATGCTGTTTCATGACCGCGAATTCGTCCGGTGTCAGCTGCCGGTCTGCATTCAGTATCTCCTCCGGGATCTTTGTCTTTCCGATATCATGCAGCAATCCAGCCATAACAAGCGTGCGGATCTCTTTTTCCGGCAGATTCATCCATCTGCCCATCATGCCGTTTAGATATGCGACATTCAACGAGTGCCTTTGCAGCCCCTCATCCATAGGCCTCGGAAAGTTGATACAGGAAAATATCGTAACCGGATCTATCTGTACCAGTTTCTCTGAGATCTCCTGCACCAGTTGCTCCAGCTCATCGTTTTTCAGCCATGCACCAACGTGATGCAGCATACCGCCGACGCTCTGCGTCAACAGCCCATATCCGGAGCCGCTCTCCGTCAGTTGCTGTCTGATCTGTGGAGTGGTGTGTTCATCCGTCAGAATATCATAATAAGTATCCTCATAGATCATGATATTCTGATCGCCTTTATTAAAATTATACAACCGCCGGATAATATCTGCTGTCAGTTCCTCTCCCCGTGGCAGCAGCAATGTCTCACCCGTGTGATTATAGATATTGTCCTTGATGACCAGCCCTTCCCACAGGCAGTCAATCGGCAATCTGCGCAGCTTCCCTTTATCTGTTTCCATAGTTGTTCCCCTGCAACTGTTCTAAACAGTCCTGTTCCTTCTATCAATAATTATGTGTCCCTGCTCTGTTCCTGCGTTTGCATATGTGTCCCGGTAATCCGGCAGCCGTACTCTTCAGTCAGGCAGTCATCATTTTGTATTCTCACTACCTCACATGTGAATTCCAGCCGCTTTCCCTCCACGGGAATGACCATCTCGAAACGGCTGCTCTGCTCAAAGCTGCCGCTGTCCATCCGGATCAGTATACCGCTCGAACTGATATTGACTGTCTCGAGTACCATCGGACGGCGCAGATTCACCTTCTGTCCCGCAAAATAGAGCCCGGTCACGATACCTTTGGTCGATATCGCATAGCGCTGCTTTTTACGGTCCTCCTTTGCACGCTGTTTACCTGCATAGACCGCCACCTCATTGCCTATGATACTGCCCCTGATCGCGCCCTCGAATTCATACAGGTTATCCGAGCCAAATACGAGTGCCGACACCGACATGTTTTTTCTCTCCGTCAGGCTGCCAGCACTGATATAAAAGGCATTCTTCTCTCTCTCGTATCTGAGAATCCTCGTATCAGCCACTATCTTGCCATCTTCCTGACGCTTGACTAAAATTCTCCGGTTTTTGAATATATTCTCATTCATCGATCTGCCGTTTTCCCTCTAAAAACAGTTTTCTGACTGCTCCGATCAGATACAGTGAGCCGACTACCACATACTTCTCATCTGCAGTCTGTGCGTGTATGAGTTCCATCAGATGGTGTTCGTCCGGACACACATCCGCCGAACCACCCTTTTGTCGTATCATATCACATAGCGCGTCTGCGTTCAAAGCCCTGCTGCTGTCCGGTGTGAGTGTATAAATATGTTTTGCCAGTGGCAGGATCTGTTCAATCATCGTTCCATAATCCTTCTCTGACATCACACCCATGAAAAAGATATACTTTTGCTGTGCGTTCCAGTCGCGCAGACTGTGAACCAGTGCTGTCACACCATGCACATTATGTGCCCCGTCAAGCAGTACCCATGGTCGTTCACTCACGATCTCCATACGTCCGGGCCATCTGGCATCGTGAATGCCATCCCGGATCACCTGCGGTGTGATCTGTGGAAATGTCTGTCCCAGTATCGCTGCTGCCTCGATCGCAGCCGCAGCATTCTGATGCTGATAGCTGCCAAACATCCCGATCTCATAGCATGCATCGCCATACCATCCGTCTGCGTCAACGCTACCACTCACGCACACCGGCACCTGTAGCTGCCGGCAGCGCTCCGTCAGCACATCGAGTGCCTCCGGTGGCTGTTCCATCAGTACTGCCTGTGTGCCCTCCTTTAAAATGCCGGCTTTTTCCGCTGCAATCTGCGCGATCGTAGTGCCCAGATATTCGGTATGCTCCAACCCGATGCCGGTGATCACGGATACGAGCGGTGCCGCTATGATATTGGTTGAATCCAGTCTGCCTCCCATACCGGTCTCTAAGATCACCAGATCCACTCCCTGCTCCCGGTAATATAACAGGGCAATCGCCAGACAATAATCAAACATCGTCAGATTCAGCCCCTCTGACACCATCAGCCTGTGATTTGCCTTCCATACGATACGCCCCAAACGCAGGACATCCTCCGGTGCGATCTGTGTATGTCCAATCTGTATCCGCTCTGTAAAATGCTCCAGATGCGGTGAGGTAAAGCAGCCCACAGGCAGCCCTGCCCGCATACAGATCTCGCGCAAAAAGGAGGCAACTGAGCCTTTTCCGTTGGTACCTGCAATATGCACAAACCGCAGTTCATCCCTGTGGCCGGCCGAGCAGCTCACAGACAGCCTGCGAACAGACGATCCCCGGTGC
>JBNMKT010000135.1:0-7035 GCA_050874485.1 bacterium | reverse complement strand
GTAATTGTCAAAGATTATAGCGGAAATATACTTTCTGAAGAAGTTGGAGGTCTGTATCAGGCGGCAGACGGTACGTGGTGGATCACCTAGAGATCCGAGAAAAAACCCCGGTCACATTGTGTGACCGGGGTATATGAAAAAGGGGGTGTCAGTTGTTAGCAACCGAGCTTGAAGCATCTGCGAAGTGCAGAAAATAACTCGGAACAGCTATTGAAATTAAAACACATAGTTACGTCCTCCTTATTGTCATTTTTTTGTGCATCAGCTGAATACAAATGAATTGTAACAACTCTGTAACAAATTCGCAATAGGATTGAACTGGTAATGAACACAAATCATGGTAAATGATCAATGTGAGCGCGGTGGACAGTAACTGTTATTTTGTCAGTTCTGCAACGACCTGGTTGATGACTTTGCCATCGGCTTTTCCTTTGAGTTCGCCCATGACGGCTTTCATGATCTGGCCTTTGTTTTTGGTTGCGAGCACATCGGCAAATTTCTCCTGGAGAATTGCTGAGACTTCTTCGGCGGAGAGCAGCTTCGGAGCGAATTCGCTCATGATTTCATAACGTTTTTTGTATTCTTCTAACAGCTCGGTGCGGTCAGCAGGGCAGCTGTCGATCTGTTCTTTTACGGATTTGATCTCTTTTAAGATTGCCTCATTTGCCATCTCATCGGGGATGTCGTCTCTGCATCCGGCATCGATACCTTTCTTTTTGACCGCTGATACGAGCGCTGCGATGGCGTCCTTGCGGAATTTATCTTTTGCTTTCATGGCTGCGATCATGGCAGTCTGTAATTCTTTTAACTTCATGATAGATCCTCCTTGTATCTCCTTGCTTTTTGCTTGAAAAGCAGCTTGTTCTCCGATATTATACTCCAATTCACAGATCGTGCAAATAAAAAATACAAATGTTAACCATATAAAAATAAAAGGTTGACAATCAAAAAGAGATCGTTTACAATGTCAAAAGACAATAGCGAAGAAGGAGCGAATGATTATGAATATGAAAACAAAGGAATTGACATTGACTGCTTTGATGGCTGCGGTGATTTGCGTGCTCGGACCGCTTGCGGTTCCGCTGCCGTTTAGTCCAGTGCCGATCTCGCTGACGATGGTAGGTGTGTATCTGGCGGTATATGCGGTTGGCATGTGGCGTGGAACGATTGCTATGTGCTTATATCTGCTGCTTGGTCTTGTTGGACTTCCGGTATTTTCTGGATACACGGGTGGTCCTGCAAAGCTGTTCGGGCCGACTGGCGGATATCTGATCGGATTTATCTTTACGGCGCTGATCAGTGGATTTTTTATTGACCGCTGGTGGAAGAACCGCATTATTTCGGCACTTGGCATGGTGCTTGGAATTGCGGTGGCATATGTGTTTGGCAGCGCGTGGCTGGCATATCTGAATGGACTGACATTCGCGCAGGCGCTGGCAGCAGGTGTGATCCCCTATGTTGGATTTGACCTGATCAAGATCGTATTGATCGCGATCGTTGGTACGGAGCTGAAGAAGTGTCTGATCAAGGCAAATCTGGTCACTGCACGTGAGGCATAAGCCGCTGTGGTGAAAGCAGGATTGGAATATAGAAATATAGAAGGAAAAAGAGCGGATAAGAGAATATAAACGAGAGGAACCTTAATGACATTGCTTTAAGGTTCCTTTTTTTGCGTGTATCGTGTATAATAAACAAGATTGGGGCTATGAAGGTACTGGAGAGCTCCACGGATTGATACAGCGGAAAAGGACAGATGATTATGCATGAATTGTCAGTGGCGACCAGAATATTGAATCTGGCGCTGCAGAGCTTGGAACAACAGCATCTCACAAAAGTACACACGATTTCTCTGAAGGTCGGTGTGATGCTGGGCTATGAACCGCAGTGGATGCAGCATTATTTCGAAAAGATTGCAAAGGGAACTCCAGCGGAGGGTGCGAAGCTGCTTGTGGAGCTGATGCCCATTGTGTTTCGCTGCCGGGATTGCGGCAGGGAGTTTGCGTTCGATGCGCATGGCACAGATGATTGCAGCTGCCCGGATTGTCATGGCTTTTCCTATGATATGATATCGGGAAAGGAATTTGAGATAGAACAGATGGAGGCAAGTGGAGATGTTGAATAGAATGCATGAGACAGATAGTCTGTGGGGACACAGTCTGCAGCCGTTAGATGAGATCGCTGGTTTTCAGGTGCGCCCTGGATTTTACCGCACTAACGGAGCAGTGCAGGGGAAAGGTGGCGTGAGTTTTACGATCAGCTCACATTATGCGACGAGCTGCACGTTGCTGCTGTTTCATCCGAGAGAGCGTGAACCCTATGCGAGATTACCGTTTCCGGACAATTACCGCATCGGCAGTACCTATTCGATGTTTGTGTTCGGGTTGAATATCGAGGATTTTGAATATGCGTATCAGTTTGACGGCCCTTATGATGAAGCACAGGGACATCGGTTTGATAAAAATGCGGTGTTGCTGGATCCGTATGCACGCGCTGTGACAGAACAGCGTGTATGGGGAGAAAAGTTTGAGGGCGAGCACATATATAAAGCGCGTGTTGTGGAGAACAACTTTGACTGGGGTGCCAAAAAGCAGTTGGAGAACAAGCTGGAGGATCTCATTATCTATGAAATGCATGTGCGCGGGTTTACAATGAGCCCGACGTCAGGAGTGAAGGCGCGCGGCACATTCGAGGGTATTCGTGAAAAGATTCCTTATCTGAAGGAACTGGGGGTCAATGCGATAGAATTGATGCCGATCTTTGAGTTTGATGAGATGGATTCTGCCAGGGAGCATGAGGGCAGGCAGCTGCTCGATTACTGGGGCTACAATACGGTATGTTTTTTTGCACCGAATACGAGTTACTCATACGTGCAGGAGCACAACCATGAGGGAGATGAGCTCAAGCGCCTGATCAGGGAACTGCATGAGAATGGCATTGAAGTCATTCTGGATGTTGTATTTAACCACACGGCGGAGGGAAATGATCTCGGCCCGACATTCTCATTTAAAGGAATCGATAACAAGATCTACTACATGCTGACACCGGAAGGTTATTATTATAATTTTAGCGGCTGTGGCAACAGTGTGAATTGCAATCATCCGATTGTGCGCCAGTTTATTATGGACTGTCTGCGCTACTGGGTTGTAGAGTACCGGGTGGATGGCTTCCGCTTTGATCTGGCATCGATCCTCAGCAGAGACCAGAATGGTGCGCCGATGGAGAATCCTCCACTGCTTGAGAATATGGCGTTTGACCAGATTCTCTCCGGTGTCAAACTGATTGCAGAGGCATGGGATGCGGGTGGACTCTATCAGGTCGGCACATTTCCGAGCTGGAACCGCTGGGCGGAGTGGAATGGAAGATACCGGGATGATATGCGCCGCTTTTTGAAGGGGGATGACGGCATGGCCCCGGCAGCGGTGGCACGCATGACCGGTTCGCGCGATATCTATGATCCACTCGTGCGAGGTCAGAGTGCATCGGTGAATTTCCTGACCTGTCACGATGGTTTTACGCTGTATGATCTGTATGCTTATAATATGAAACATAATGAAGCGAATGGCTGGAATAATACGGATGGGGATAATAATGGAAACAGTTGGAACTGCGGCTGCGAGGGTGATACGCAGGATGCGCAGGTAGAGGCGCTGCGCAGGCGGATGATCAAGAATGCATTCGCAACATTGCTGTGCAGCCGTGGACCGGCGATGTTCTATGCGGGCGATGAATTCTGCAATACCCAGTACGGAAATAATAATGCGTATTGCCAGGATAATGAGATCTCGTGGCTGGACTGGAGCCGCAGGGAGGAATATGCGGATGTGTATGCGTTTGCGCAGTTTATGATCCGCTTTCGGAAGGAGCATCCGGTGCTGCGCAAGCCTACACGGCCTGCAAAATGCGGATTTGCGGATATTTCTTACCATCATGGGCGTGCGTGGAATGCAGACTGCGGCAACAACGCCAGACTGATCGGCCTGTTATATGCCGGACAGAATGATGAGGGTGCGGATGACCTGGTATTTGTCGGCGTGAACAGCTATTGGGAAAAGCTGGGGACGAGTTTCCCGGATGCACCGTCTGGGAAACAGTGGATGCTCGTTGCGGATACAGCCCGGGAGGAGGCGCTGCCGATCAATGAGCCGATCACAGCCGGGCGCTATGATCTTGCACCGCGCAGCGTGATAGTCCTGACCCTCTGTGAAAAAGATAATACAAGGTGATGAAAACGAAAAGTTGTATTGCAGACGGCTGACACAAATGGATTCTTTTGCGCAAATCGCACAAAAAAGTGGGAAAAATATTTGGAAATTTTAAAAATAGCCGACAATATGTACAAATAATGAACAAACTGTGAATATACAGGCCTAAAATTTACCAATTACAATACAACTTTAGGGAGAAAAATGGTTGTATTCTATTGCAAATATCTGGATGGGTGGTTATAATAGGTTCTATCAAACAAACACATACTAGAGGGAGGAACATGTGTATGAAAAAGATTTTAAAAAGAGTAGCCGCAGTTCTCTTGGCTACAACCATGGTAGTCGGAATGACAGCATGTGGATCTGGATCTAATTCTTCAGAGCCTGCAAGCACCGACAACAACAGCAGTGATGCAGCAGAGAGCACAGATGATACTGCTTCCACAACTACTGCACCGGACAAGATCAAGATTGGTGTATCTATCTGGTCTTCCACAGACGTACTTGGTTCTCAGTGTAAGAAGATCCTTGACGCAGCAGCAGATGCTTTAGGAGTAGAAGTTCAGTATGTTGACCAGGGACATGTATCTGAGAAGGTTACAGCTTCTGTAGAGCAGTTAGTAGCAGCAGGATGCCAGGGTATCATTATCTGTAACTCATCTGATACAGAGATGACCTCAGCAATCAAGACTTGTGATGATAACAAAGTTTATCTTGCTCAGTTCTTCCGTATTATCAGCGAGGAGAACAGCGCAGATATCTATCAGGCAGCTAAGGATTCCGCTTACTACATCGGTGCCGTTCACGAGGATGAACCGGCAAACGGTGAGGCACTTGTAAACATCCTTCTGAACAACGGCGACCGTAACATCGGTCTGATCGGTTGGGAGCAGGGAGATGCTACATGGCTTGGAAGATGGGAAGGCTACAAGGCTGGCGTTGAGAAGTGGAACGCAGATCATCCCGATGATCAGGCAACACTTTCTGAGCCTCAGTACGCTGGTACTACTTCTGAGGGTGGTTCAAAGGCAGCAGAAGCTCTGATGGCAGCAGATCCTACACTGGATGCACTGATTCCTGCAGGTGGCGGCGGAGATCCTCTTCAGGGAGCTATCGCAGCAGTAGAGCGTGCCGGAAAGACAGATTCTATCGATATCGTTTCTACAGACTTCTTGCCTGACCTTGGTGAGAGACTTGCAAACGGATCTATGGCTGGTGAGTCAGGCGGACATTACTGTGATCCTCTGATTTCTTTCATGATGGTTTACAATGCAATCAAGGGTAACTACACTGATTTCGCAGGCAAGTTTGAGGACGTTCCGTTCCCTTACCTGTATGTATCATCAGCAGATGACTACGCAGATTACGAGAAGTATTTCGTAGATCAGTTACCTTACACTGCAGATGAGCTGGTTGAGATGTCAAATGAGAGTCTTGACGAGTTGAAGCAGACTGCACTTAGCGTTTCTATCGAGGATGCGGCTGCACGTTCCGGTAATTAAGAGATAGAATAGCGGAAAATAACTTTGAAAAGGTGGCGTCGCAATGGCAATGCCACCTTTTCTTAATCAGAAATGACGATAAAAAGAGGTAGATGATATGAGTACTAAAAAACTTTCGGGGAAAGCAATGGGATATCTTATCCTGTGCGGTCTGGTTGTACTTTCCTGGTTAATCTTTAAGATCCTGACTCCGCATAACTTCGGTTCATTTTCAAATATGCTGAATTATTTTCAGGCCAGTCTGATCGCGACTGTTGGAGCGGTAGGTTTCTATTTTGTAATGGTAATGGGAATGTTCGATTTCTCAATCGGTGCCAATATTATGCTGTCTGCGATCGTAGGATGTGTAATGGCTACCAGATTTAACTTAGGATATTTTGGACTGATCTTTGGATGTATCATTACCGGAACGATTGTCGGCGCATTGAACGGTATGTTCTATGTAAAGCTTCGTATCCCGTCTATGATCGTTACGACCGGTCTTGCCCTGATATATGAGTCACTGGCAAACTATATTGCAGGCGGCGTAGAGCAGACACTGCCTTCCAACCTGCGTGCATTCGGTCAGATGCCCGGAGATATCATCCTCGCACTGCTGGCATGTGTAGTTGCTTACATATTCCTGAATTATACGAAGATCGGTACATATACCTATGCGATCGGTAGTGATGAATTCGTTGCCAAGAACATGGGTATCAACGTAAATAAATACAAAGTGCTGGCATTCATTTTAAGTGGTGCATTCCTCGGAGTCATGGCGATCCTTACAATCAGTTACGGATCATCTATGGTCGCTGTAACAGGTATGGCTTCCATGAGCCGAAACTTTGTACCTACGATGGGATGTTTCTTCGGTCTGGCATTTAAGAAATATGGTATGCCGTTACCGGCCATCATTATCGGTGAGTTCGTGATCAATATTATTTTCTTTGGATTTATCGCACTCGGAGCTCCGACTGCAATCCAGGACGTTATCACAGGACTGGCACTGCTTATTATCATTACTGTGACAACCAAGGCTACAAAGGGCGAGATCGTCAAGTAATGAAAGGGGGAAGACAGCAATGAGTGAAGTAAGATTACAGGTAAAAAATCTATGTAAAAACTTTGGTATTACCAAAGCCGTTCAGGATGTATCCTTCAATATCAATAAAGGCGAGGTACACGCACTGATCGGAGAAAACGGTTCCGGAAAATCTACGCTGACCAATATGCTGACAGGTATCTACAGTATCGGCAGCGGCAGTTTTATTCTGGATGGAAAGGAAATTCATCCGAAAAATCAGGTGGAGGCAAACGAAGAGGGCGTATCCATCATCGTGCAGGAG
>JBNMKT010000134.1:0-7044 GCA_050874485.1 bacterium | reverse complement strand
CATGCATGACCAGAAAGTCATAACCCAACCGGTCTATGATGCCGATCGCCAGCACTGCAAATGAGCCAAAACACAGATACGCCCAGATATCACCTTTTCCTGAATAACATCTGGATATCACAAAATATACAACTACACTCAACACGATAGTCAATGTTCCTACATCCCACGCTGCTTCACCAGACACAGATTGCACCACGTCCGCACTGTATGCAGTAGATACGATCGCTACGATACCAGATGCCACCATCATGATATCCAGCATGCTGATACGGCGGATTTCCTGCCATACATTTTCCTTTAGCCTGTGATGTCTGATCGTGAGTATCAGACTGATCAGCAATGTAACTGCTACTACTACGAGCAATATGCCGGAAAACAGTCCATATACATCTCTCTTGTCATGCAGTATATTATAATAATTGTCGGTATAATACAGCGGCAATAATGTAAACATCAACGCCATAAACATCTTTACCGCTTCTTCTCTTACTTTTCTCAATACGATAATCCCCTATTGTCAAGATATAGGAGTCAGGGAGCCCCGACTCCTATTACAAACTCACATTTTTCTAAGATATTACTATTTTGTTTTGGTTTTCTTTACAACGGTCCAGTTGGAATATACCTTGTTGCCGTTTGCATCCAGTGTATAAGCGCGAACACGAACATAGTATGTAGTACCGCTCTTTAAATTCTTAGCAGTATACTTTGTGCTCTTTGTGCTTCTGGATTTGGTTGTCTTCTTTGTGAAGTTCTTTGAAGTAGAATACTGGATCTGATATCCCTCTGCTCCCTCTACCTCTTTGATTGTTACCTGTACAGAATCAGCCTTTGCAGATACAGTAGCCTTGGAAGGCTTCTTTACTGCGACTTCCTGCTCAGGTGTTGCATTTGTTGCTGCTGCATATGCAGGTACTGCTGCAGCAGGTACAGTTGTTGCCAGCACGACTGCTGCCAGTAATCCGGCAGCTAATTTTTTCATTTTCATGACAATAGTCTCCTTTCCATCCTGTCTCGACAGGTTCTGTCTCATACGCGTATGAAAATGTGAGTTTTATAAAAAATCTGTTACCAGATTTTTTATCTGGTTTATTGATTATATTGGCTGCGATATGCCTGACACACAATTCTCGGCTCGCCGATCATCCGCAGGTTGCCCTGCTCGATCCAGACTACCTTGGTACAGTTGTCTATGATCGTCTGCATTCCATGCGATACCATGAGCACGGTCGACCCTCCGTGGATCAGCTCCTTGATTCTCGCCAGACTCTTTTTGCGGAAGAATTCATCGCCTACCGATAGTACCTCATCCAAAATGAGTATCTCAGCAGCACCAGCCACGGTAGCGATCGAAAATCCGAGTCTCGATACCATACCGGATGAAAAATTCTTGACTTTCTCCTCCATGAATCCATCCAGTTCCGCAAAATCCACGATCTCCTGATAATGTTCATCAATAAATGCTTTCGAATAGCCAATAATGGCTCCGTTGAGATATACATTTTCCTTTGCGGACAATTCAAAATCAAATCCTGTTCCCAATGTGAGTAACTGTACCTTGCCCTGATCGACGGTCACGCTGCCACCAGTAGGATTGAGTGCTCCTGATACGATCTTGAGCAACGTAGATTTACCGGAACCGTTTGTCCCGATGATTCCTACGACCTCACCTCTATACACATCAAAATTGATACTGTTTAATGCGTATAACTCTTTATATGAAATCTGCTTTTTAAACGCCTGTATCAGATATTCCTTGATACCCGATACATTATTTGTAGAAATACGAAACCGCATCGTCAGATCTTGTACACAGATGACCGGTTCCTCCTGCCGCTGTGCCCGTTCCTGTTCCAGATATGGAAGGATCTGCTGTGCACTTTCCTGTGCTTCGCGCTCCTTTTGCTCCCGAAATTTTCTATTTTCTTCTGTATAATCAATCGTGGCATGCTGCCCTTCCAGTTTTCCATAGATCATCTGCAAGATACATGCACTGACTGCCACTACTCCTACTGCTTCAAACATAGCTATCCTCTTTTTGTTTATTCTGCTTTCAGACTCTGTCTCAGATGTGTGAGATACTTTGCCCTGCGTGCGGCTCTGAGATTGGATCGAATATGCCCTCCTGCATTTACGATCGTTCCCTCTATCCAGCCGCTCTCATGGATCACTCTATGTGACCATCCGAGCGCAATCATCAGTTTTGACAGGATCCTCAGATCCCTGATCTCACACTGACTGAGACGATTCGCGATACATCTCATATGTGCATCCGATACATCATCTGAAAATTGCTGGCTGCCATAATATGCAGCCTCCCAGCGGTTGGGCGCAGACATCAATTTGCTGTACATTTTTTCTACCATTGCTGCAGAGCCGGGTATCAATCGTTGTCTCCATGTCGTCTGTTGCTCTCCCAATTCCTGCATGAGCGTCTTTATATAGATAACCAGTAGATCACGGTTTCTCTGCAAGATCTCCACATTCGGACTGCCGATCTGAGAAAACACTGGTCGGTAACTACCATCATCCGATTCGTATCCCTTTACCATGGAACACGGCTCACTGTACATCACTTCATACAGGCAATTGCTGAATCTGGATTTTCTCCACACAGATCCTTTGGGCATAAAATAATATGCTTTGTATATACAGCCGTGTTCACCGGATGTCTGTCCCGCCGGACATGCATACAATCCAAAATAGTATCCACTGATTGTCAGCTCCGGCTTTTTCACTGCCAGTATCCTGTGTATGCTTTTCTGAATCGTTCCTACCCAGCCACTATCTACAACTGCATAACGGATATTTTCTAACAATCCTTCCTGCTCCAGATAACCGCTTGCAGTGGCATAGGCGGCTGCTGATATCTCATAGATGCTGTTTAATAAACTGGTTGTACCATTTTCACAGCAGTCTTTTACTTTTTCCTTCCAATAACAGATGTCCTTGCGATTAATATTCTGGTGCAAAGGCTTATCATAGCCTATTTCTTTACATACGTCTCTCATCTGTGCTTCTGTCAGCCCTGCACGGTTTAGAATCCGGTACATGCTGACGTCGATACCGGAAAGAAATATATGATCCAGACACTGGATTCCCATCAGATGATATTCCGGCATGCGCAGGGAGTATCGCGAGACGCGCAGATACCGGATCTCCAGATCTATATTCAGATATTTCACCAGTTCTCCAGCGACCAGGTACATCGGGTAAGCATCCCTTGACAGAAAATACAGCCGCTTTTGTCCATCGCGAACCGCCTCATACAATACCCACATCACATAGCGCACAAGTGTCGGCGCCCACAAAACCAGATACATCTGATCTGCCGGATCGTCTGACACCTTCAGACATCGGTCTGTTACTGTAGCGAGCAATGGGTCACATTTTAAAATTGCACGATATTCTTCTATTCTCGGACTGGTCATAGCTACTTTCAAAGTTCTGCCATCCGCTCCTTTTCCTTCAATATCATTCTGGCCGGCACCAGTCTGCTGGCCAACGGTCGGAAAATATAGAGCCACCCTTTCGGCCACAAGATCCCCAATCCGCGAAAGCCCTCGTATCTGACCTGCCCTTCGTAAAAACGGTTTCGCATAGACCTCGCATGATACCGTTGCCGGTCCACACGATAATTCAACAAAAATTTCTGAATGTTATATCCTCTATAGCCCAGACGAAACAACCGCATGAACAACTCATAATCCTCACATCGCGCTGTCTTTTTCCCTTCTGCATATCCTGCGACTTTCTTGAACAGGCTCGCCCGGTACATAACGGTAGGATGTATGTATGGTGAATACTTCAAATAGTCTTCAGATCCCGGCTCCTCCGGCCTGATACCTTCGCCCCAGATTCCATGATCATCGATCAGCTTGCAATTCGACCCACACCACATATATTCCGGATGGCTTTCCAGAAACTGTATTTCCTCCTGAAAACGATCCGCGTATGAGATGTCATCAGCATCCATACGTGCCAGATATTTACCTCTTGCCCGATCAATGCACCGATTCAGCGCATATCCCAGACCATGATTGTCTTTTGACCCGATCACATGTATTCGGTCATCCTTATCCTCCAGACCTCGGATATATTCATTTACCTCATCTATGGAGGAGCCATCATTGTATATCAAAAATTCAAAATTCGAATAAGACTGTGTCAGTACCGATTGAACAGATTTTTCGAATACGTCCAGATCCCGTTGGTTATAGACACCCATGATCACCGATATCATCGGTCTGTCCAGATCATGATCCTCCTCAGTCTGTACGACCTTCGGCAGGCGGTGATATACCTGTCTCATTCTCCGCTCCGCTTCATGCAGGGAGAAGCGCTGTACTGTCTGCAGGGCACACTGTGCAAACTTCTGTCCCTGCTTTCTATTTTCATATAAATATAAAATTGCATCTGCAAACTCATCCGCATCATGAGCCTGGCACACTAATCCGTTATCTTTATCCGAAATATATTCCCTCGTTCCCCGGTTATCTGCCACGATTAACGGTATTCCACTGGCCATCGCTTCCAGTGCCGCCATTCCCATTCCTTCACGCACAGACGGAAATACGGAGAGATCTGCAGTCTTCCAGATCTGTGGCATATCATTCCGATATCCACGCAAAAATACGCGGTCTGTCAATCCATATTTTTCTATCTCTGTCTGCAATGTCTGCCGGTATGGGCCTTCTCCGCAAATGCTATAATAGATATCATCTCTACCTATCTTCGCCAATGCACGGATGACAATACTATGATTCTTGTTTTGATTCAATTCACCGGCTGAGACGATGTGAAATGCGTGATCAGGTATCCCAAGTACAGCCCGCAATGCCTGTCGCCCGTCAAGCTCCGTCTCTGTCAATGGATGGTATTGCTCCAGATCCACTCCGACGCCCGGTATCAACTGCGCGCCGCCGCCCTTCTTATACGTGAAATCACTGGCGCGTAAATAATCCTCGTGATTAATGGTAATAATAATATCCGAGAGTCGTGCCAGGAATCTCTCCACAGGATAATAGAACAGCCAGTTTTTGGCAGGTGCTCCCTGAAAGAAATGAAAACCATGTGCTGTATAGATCACAAATGGTTTTCTGTGGCTGCATGCAGCCGCCAACCGCCCCAATACCCCACCATTTGGATTGTGACAGTGCACAACATCTACACCTTCCCTGTCAATAATCCTGATTAATTCACGCAGAGCCCATATATTCCGTTTTAACTGAAAGGGGTTTTTCTCGATACTGATATGATGCAAAACGACACCCATATTTCGAAGCGTTTCGTCCTTTACTTCGTAAATTGGGACACCAAAATTCGTTGCATAATGAACCTGATAGCCATTTTGCTGCAGAAGTCTGACATTATTTAATTCAAATTGTGACAAAAAGCCACTGGTTGTTGTGATAATCAATGCCCTGCTCATTCCCAAGTTAACCCCTCTAAAACTCAAAAATGGTCAATATTCCCTTTTCTGACAAGACAATCATACCACTATTTTTTATTTTGTCAAATTATATTATTCATTGATGATTAATATTAATGTACATACATGCAAAATACGTCAACTACTCGTTATCGCCACTGATTAATTATACTTTTCTTTTATCCTATAGAATATACATTATTGTTAGGCAAAACTACGCATGTATACTGTTATTCAAAACACGATATCGTCCGACGAATCATTCATATAGGAGAAGATGTATATGATTGTTTTTCTTTTAGGGATCTAATTATCTGTTTTTATGGTAAGGGAGATTTTTTAATGAAGAATTCTTTATATGAACGTATCCATGACCTTCGCGAGCGATCCGGCATGACACAGACCGATCTTGCAATGCGCATGGGAGTGACGAGATCCGGGGTCAATGCCTGGGAAATGGGCATTTCGAAACCAAGCCTGGATAATCTGATAACCCTCAGCAGAATCTTTCACACGACGACCGATTATCTGCTGGGCATAGAGAATGAAGATGTGATCATTATCAACAATTTTTCAATGGAGGAAAAGGAACTGGTGACACGCCTGGTTCGTTATATAGAAAATACGCGGAATATGGATACAGACCCAAAAAAATAAGAGACATTGTCTCTTATTTTTTTTATGTGATAGGAAATTCCTATCACATAAAATGCTCCGCAAGGATGCGCACCTCGCGGAAATGAAGTATATGCTGCGCATACCGCTCGGGCGCGAAAGAGTCGTTTGCGACTCTTTTTTTGATTATCCAATCAATCCCATTGCCCGCGCCCGTCTGGAGACAGCCTCCGCATCCAGTGGCGCAAACAACAGATCATCTATGATATTCGACTCTATGGCACCTCGGATCTGCCGTAGATTGCCCTCCTGACAGATGGCAATGAGCGGTATTTTTCCGATCCACGTCTCGCTTTTTAATGTATTCCAGGTCTGTTCTCCGTCATCCGGCTGTTCGGCGACATCCACATAAACAGCTAAAATCTGTACTTCCTTGCGGTACAGCTTCACCCGTATCTTCTCTGCGGTATGAATCTCTTCCAGCCGAACCGGCTGATGATAGACATATTCCAATGTACTACAGATGTTCCGCGACTCCGTCCATACCAGAACCGATGTCTCGCTTTCTGATTCGGACAGCTGTGACCCATATTCATAATAACGGTTTTTTCCGGCTTTTTTTGCCTGATATAATGCCTGATCCGCTTTTGTGAACAATGCCGGATAGTTCTGCTCACTGCCATCTGTAAAGACCAGTCCGATGCTCAGACTGACATTTTCCGGAATCGTCAGATTCTTTTTAAGCCAGATTGCACGCACCAGATCATATGCTTTCTTTCTCACTGCATCTCTAGACTCTGCATCGCGTACAAATACGACAAATTCATCTCCACCCATACGCCCGACATAATCGGTATCGCCGAATTGTGAAGATATCACCCCGGCAACAACCGTGATCACATGATCACCTACTTTGTGTCCGAGCTGGTCATTCACTGCCTTAAAGTTGTCAATATCGATCATCAGCATGGCGTAGCGACTATCCGGCTCTGACT
>JBNMKT010000133.1:0-7164 GCA_050874485.1 bacterium | reverse complement strand
CAAAGGAATCTCGGAATTTTAACACCAATGGAAAAACACGAAATTTACTTGCAAGCTGCATAAAAACTGCCAGCAGATAAATTTCTGCTGGCAGGAAAAATTTATATTTTTTCAATTGTCTACTTGACGGGGAGCAGTTCATTAAATTCCTTAAAACAGGTGAAATTTCAATCGGAATTTGGAAATTTAGAATTAGTCATTTCTAACTGAACTATAGCACATTTCGCTTTTTGACAACTATTCATATTGAAATAGTAGTGAAACGGTAGTATTCTATAAACAAAACAGACAACTATTTGTAAGGAGGCTTTCAATGGTGAGTACAATTCAGATACGGGTGGACGATGATTTGAAGTTAAAATCCGATCAACTTTTTAAGGATCTTGGAACGGATACAACGACTGCAATCAGAATGTTTTTAACACAGGCTGTGGCAAACAACGGCTTTCCTTTTGAAATAAAGAGAACTGTACAAAATCCGTATGTTGCCTTATCAGAGAATGAGATCATGGAGAAGCTGCAAATTTCCAGAGAACATGCGTATCAGGGAGAATTTAGAGATGCTGGTGATGTCATATCTGATATGAGGGCAAAGTATAGGATATAGAAGAATCAATTTTCAATCACATCGGTATTTTATGTTATATCGAATCGTTGACCAGATGGTAATCGTAGATAATATTTTTCATGAATTGCAAGATTATGAAAATAAGATGGTGTAATAATAAAAAGAGAAAGGAACATGGATCGTATGGATCATACATATCAGATGAAAAAATATAAAATAACTTTAAAACGAATCATCGCATTCGGGCTGGCAGTATGCCTGCTGTTTAGCGTATTTACACCTGTGCAGGCGCAGGCTGCCACTAAGACAACCGTTGTCACATTCAAGGGCAGATCAGATGCCAATGGGAAGAAATATACCGTTAAGGTGACGTTTGATAAGAAGTCCGGTGAGGCAACAAAAGTAACATTCAAAAAAGGAAAGAAATCCAAGACATTTTCCAATATTTCGTCACCCGGAAATGATCCGAGTGTATACTGGTCAGATGATATGAGTTTTTGTATGTGTATCTGGTATCAGGGCAATGACTGGACCGTGAAACACGTGCAAAAGATTGTGGTAACAGATCCAACATATTCTGGAACCTATAAGAAAAAGTGATTCAGTAGTCTTCCCCCTGTGCCATGCACAGGGGGCTTTTTATTATTCCCTGACAAACTGTTTTTCCAGCCGTCCGAGTAGAAAGTAGAGCAGCATCGCGATCACGCACAGGATCAGGATGGAGAGAATTACCCAGTCGAGCTTGAATACCTGGCTGCCATAGATGATCATATAGCCAAGCCCCTGTTTCGATCCGATGAATTCACCGATGATGACCCCGACGAGGCACAGACCGATGTTCACTTTCATGATGGAGAACAGATTCGGAATGTTGGCGGGCAGTACGACTTTGAACAGCACATGTGCGGTATTTCCGTGAAGTGCGCGGATGAGTTTGATCTTATCGGGGGATGTCTCTGTAAATCCGGTGTACAGGTTTAAAATAGAACCAAAGATCGCTACAGACATGCCGGTGAGTATGATCGTTTTATAGTTGGCACCGAGCCATACGATGAGCAGTGGCGCCAGCGCTGATTTCGGCAGACTGTTTAAAACGACTAAGTAGGGTTCTATGATTTTTGATAATGCTTTATTCAGCCACAGGGCAATGGTGATGACCAATGTGGTGACAATGACCAGTGCAAAGCTGATCAGCGTCTCTAACAGTGTAATGCCGATGTGACCGGTCAGATCCCCGCTTGCCAACAGGGTGCGGAAGCAGCGATACAGCTTGGACGGACTGCTGAAAATGAATGAATCGATCCAACCGTAGGAGGCGCTGACCTCCCATAGAATCAAAAAAGAAAAAAGAATCGCAAACTGCATGACGCGGATCACGATTTTTGTATGCTTCTGCCTGCGGATATAGAGCTCCTGGGCAGAC
Source organism: bacterium (assembly GCA_050874485.1). Lineage (GTDB taxonomy): Bacteria > Bacillota > Clostridia > Lachnospirales > Lachnospiraceae > W0P33-017. The sequence goes on along the minus strand of JBNMKT010000133.1, from coordinate 5,173 downwards.
AAATTTTTATGGTACAAGCTGGTTCATCTCCTTCCATAGTTCGCTGAAATACTGTTTGAATGTGTCGGTCTCGCGGCGCTCTATCGAGTCGAGTGACGGATCAAAATCGAGATCCATCGTGCGGATGACCGTACCTGGGCGGGCAGAGAGGATGAGTATCCGGTCACCCATACTGATCGCTTCAGACAGATCGTGTGTGACCAGGATCGCAGACTTTTTTTCATGGCGGATAATGCTGCCGATATCGTTCGCAACATTCAGCCTGGTCTGATAGTCCAATGCGGAAAATGGTTCATCGAGCAGCAGAAGTCCGGGGGAGGTGACCAATGTGCGGATCAGTGCCGCGCGTTGGCGCATACCGCCGGAGAGCTCGTTGGGACGTTTTTTCCGAAATTCATACAGACCGTATTTTTTGAGCAGCTCGTCTGCATAGGCGCGTGTGTCCGGTGTGAGCCGGTGCTGGATCTCGAGCCCGAGCAGGATATTTTTTTCGATGGTCCGCCATCCGAACAGATGGTCCTTTTGCAGCATGTAGCCGACGGCATCCGGATCACCGATGATCGATCCGTGCTCCGGCTGCAGGAGCCCGAAAATCAGATCGAGCAGCGTGGATTTGCCGCAGCCGCTCGGGCCGACAATCACGAGAAATTCTTCTTCTCCAACCGAGAAATTAATATTTTCAAGGGCAGGTACTTCGCCATCCATAGAGTGGTAAGCATAGTCAACCTGATGAAATTCTAATATATTTTGCATAGCACATGTCTTACTCCGTGATATTTTTCTATATCATTATGGTATGCGCGATTGATGGTTGAGTGACCTTGAAAAATGCTTACTGCTACTGGAATGAGGAACGAGTGAACAGTAAGCGGCATATGATGCCAATGAAAAAATAGATTGTAAAATAGTCTTTTGGTGGGGTATAATAATAAAAAACGAAGGGAGCGTATATTGTATGGATCATGCGTATTCAATAGAGAGAAAAACAAAGGTTGCATATATAGATGAAGTGCCGGATTCTATCAATGTAGCCAGGATGACTGAAAAACAATTTCATGCCAAAGTTCAGCGTGGCTATGCTGATGTCATGGAAGGACGTACCTATCATGCACGGGAGGTGTTTGAAAAATTTTTACAGACGCATTAAACAAAAGATATATTGTAGACATATCAGAAGAAGCCATAGCAGATATGGAAGATATGTATACATATATTGCATTCCGGTTGCATGCGCCTGATAATGCGCGTAGGCAGTACCAGAGAATTGCAGATCAGATATTGAGTCTGGATTTTATGCCGGAGAGGTATAAGATACTGGATGAAGAACCAGAACATTCAAAAAGTATTCGCAGAATGATTGTCGACAATTATTCGGTACTTTTTATTATTCTCGATAATTCCGTAAAAGTAGTAAATGTAGTATATACCCCATCAAATTTTCATCCCCATTATTTGGACTAGTTCCAAGTGTTCAACAGTATCAGTTTTTGAAAAATAGTCATAGTAGCATGTCCAGATAGATCTATGCCAGATCCATTACATGAATAGGATTTGTTCACAGATATTGAAATTCCATGCAAAATCAGCTAGAATATAGCCGAATACAGTCAAAAGGAGTATCCCGGTGAACAAAGTTAATTACCAGCGGGTGTTGGAACAGACGTTAGAACAGATACAGGCGCAGACCGTTTCGACGGGACATGCACCGGATCTGTTGCTGCATAGCTGTTGTGCACCATGCAGCAGTTATGTATTAGAATATCTATCACAGTATTTTTGCATCACGGTTTTTTACTATAATCCGAATATCTATCCGGAGGAGGAATACCGGATGCGGGTGCGTGAACAGCAGGAGTTTATCCGCCGGTTTCCGGCAAAGTATCCGATCAGTTTTATGGAGGGCGACTATGATACGACACGTTTTTATGAGATCGCCAGAGGACTCGAACAGCTCCCGGAGGGCGGTGAGCGCTGCTTTCGCTGCTATGAACTGCGTCTGAGGGAGGCAGGAGAACTCGCACGTGAAAAAGGCTTTGATTACTTTACGACGACACTCAGTATCAGCCCGCTCAAAAATGCGGAAAAGCTAAATGAGATCGGACAGCGCATCGGAGCAGAGCTCGGGGTGGCCTACCTGTGTTCTGATTTTAAAAAGAAAAACGGGTACAAACGATCCACAGAGCTCTCAAAGGAATATGGCATGTACCGTCAGGACTATTGCGGCTGCGTCTATTCTTATCGGGAGAGACATGGTGAGTGATCAGATTATAGTGACTGTCCTTAGCCATCTGTGATATCGCACTGGCACCGGACGGATATAAATTATATACACAAAGCATAAAGGAGAAAAATATTATGGCACAATTATGGGGCGGACGCTTCACAAAAGAGACAGATCAACTGGTATACAATTTCAACGCATCCATCGGTTTTGATCAGAAGTTTTATAAGCAGGACATCGAGGGCAGTATCGCACATGTCATCATGCTTGGCAGACAGGGCATACTCACAAAGGAAGAATCCGATCAGATCGTAGACTGCCTGTGCCAGATCAAGGCAGATGTAGAAAACGGCACATTAGAGATCAGCGACAAATATGAAGATATCCACAGCTTCGTGGAGGCAACGCTGATCGACCGCCTTGGGGATGTTGGCAAAAAACTTCACACCGGACGCAGCCGCAACGACCAGGTAGCACTCGATATGCGTCTGTATACCAGACTGCAGGTATTGGAGACAGATGATCTGTTAAAAGAACTATTAGAGACAATTTTAAAGCTCATGGAGGAGCACATCGATACGATTATGCCGGGCTTTACGCATTTGCAGAAGGCACAGCCGATCACATTGTCACATCATATGGGCGCATATTTCGAGATGTTCAAGCGCGACCGGCAGAGACTGCATGATATCTTTGTGCGCATGAATTATTGTCCGCTTGGCTCCGGTGCACTGGCGGGTACGACGTATCCGTTAGACCGGGATCTGACCGCGGAACTGATGGGCTTTTACGGACCTACGTTAAACAGTATGGACGGAGTATCTGACCGTGATTATCTGATCGAGTACTTATCAGCATGTGCGACGATCATGATGCATCTGTCACGTTTCTGCGAGGAGGTCATCATCTGGAACTCCAACGAGTATCAGTTTGTCGAGATCGATGATGCCTATAGCACGGGCAGTTCGATCATGCCGCAGAAGAAGAATCCTGATATCGCAGAGCTGGTCAGAGGAAAGACCGGCCGCGTGTATGGTGCGCTGATGAGCCTGCTCACGACGATGAAAGGGATTCCGCTGGCTTACAATAAAGATATGCAGGAGGATAAGGAACTGTCCTTTGATGCGATGGATACGGTCAAGGGCTGCATCGCGCTGTTCAACGGCATGCTTGCCACGATGAAATTCAACAAGGAGCGCATGTATGCATCTGCAAACGGCGGATTTACAAACGCAACGGACGCTGCGGACTATCTGGTGAACCACGGAGTACCGTTCCGTGATGCGCACGGCATCATCGGCAGGCTCGTATTATACTGTATCGAACAGAACAAGGCGATTGACGAATTATCACTTGATGAGTTAAAAGCGATCTGCCCGGTATTCGAGCAGGATATCTATGATGCGATCTCTATGGAGACATGCGTCAGCAAGCGTCTGACGATCGGTGCACCCGGACAGGAGGCAATGAAAAAAGTGGTTGAAATCGAAAAAGAATACCTTGCCGAGGACTGGACGATCGATGAGGACAGTAAAATTAGATAATTTTATGGTTGATTTTTTGTGCAAGTTGTATTAGTATATACAAGAAACACAGATGTTCGCGACAGGCGGACAATCAATAAGAAAAAATCTGCGGCAGACGACAGAGGACGATCAGCGTGGTCACAGATCAAAAGGAGATTAGCGAGAAATGAGTGAGAAATTAAAAGTAGGTATTTTAGGTGGAACAGGAATGGTCGGACAGCGGTTCATTTCTATCCTGGAGAATCATCCCTGGTTTGAGGTGACTACAATCGCAGCCAGCCCCCGTAGTGCGGGACAGACTTATGAGCAGGCAGTCGGAGACCGTTGGAAGATGACGACACCGATGCCGGAGGCAGTCAAAAATATTGTAGTAAAGAATGTCAACGAGGTAGAGGCAGTCGCTTCTGAAGTAGATTTTGTATTCAGTGCTGTAGATATGTCAAAAGACGAGATCAAGGCAATCGAGGAAGCATACGCCAAGACAGAGACACCGGTCGTATCCAACAACAGTGCGCATCGCTGGACACCGGATGTGCCGATGGTCATTCCGGAGATCAACGCAGATCATTTCGCTGTGATCGAGTCACAGAAGAAGCGTCTCGGCACAAAACGCGGATTCATTGCAGTAAAGCCGAACTGCTCGATCCAGAGCTATACACCGGCACTCACTGCATGGAAAGAGTTCGAACCGTATGAGGTTGTCGCTACGACTTATCAGGCGATCTCAGGTGCAGGAAAGACATTTAAGGATTGGCCTGAGATGGTGGGAAATATCATCCCCTATATCGGTGGTGAGGAAGAAAAGAGTGAGAAAGAGCCGCTTCGTGTATGGGGCGAGGTAAAGGACGGAGTGATCGTACCTGCGACCACACCGGTGATCACCTGCCAGTGCATCCGTGTACCGGTACTCAACGGACATACAGCAGCCGTATTCGTAAAATTCAAAAAGAAACCGACCAAGGAGCAGTTGATCCAGAAGCTGGTAGAGTTCAAGGGAATTCCGCAGGAGTTAGATCTCCCGAGTGCTCCGAAGCAGTTCATCCAGTATTTAGAGGAGGACAACCGTCCACAGGTCACACTGGATGTAGACTATGAAGGTGGTATGGGTGTCAGCATCGGACGTCTGAGAGAGGACACCGTATACGACTGGAAGTTTGTTGGACTGTCACACAATACACTCCGTGGCGCAGCCGGTGGTGCGGTATTATGTGCAGAGACATTAAAGGCACAGGGATTTATCACGAAAAAATAATAGGAACTGATATACAGGGACGCATTTTGCGTCCTTCAGACTGTAGACAAAGCGCTTTTGGTTAGCATGCCAGAAGCGTTTTTCTTTTTTTAGGTGCAAAAAGTGTGTATTCTATCAATAATAAACACTTTGAGGCTCCACGTGTTCCTCCTCTGGCTATCATCTTTGCCAGCT
>JBNMKT010000132.1:0-7431 GCA_050874485.1 bacterium | reverse complement strand
TGGCGGACATAGGTTTTCGTGATTTTGAGCAGATGCTTTTTCTCGTCGATGTCCGACGGAGTCAGTGCGAGCAGCTCGCCGACGCGGATGCCGCACCAGTAGAGCAGCTCGAATGCGAGAAATACACGCGGCTGGCCGGAAAACTCCCGGATAAATGTCCGGTACTGCTCGAGTGTCCAGAAGCGCATCGCGCGCGTCGTGCCCGAGCCCATGTGGTCGGCTTTGTCGTATGGATTCTCAAAATCATAGTATTTTGCGGCGTATTTAAACACCGCGCACAGGTGCATGTCGATGGTTTTTAAGTACGTCGGGCGGTAGCCCTGCTCGATGAGGGAGGTCTGCCAGATGCGGATGAGCTGCGGCGAGATCGCGTTCATTGGGATGGACGCGAAGGTGGGAAGTATTTTGTCGCGGATCATGGCATCCTTGCGCGCGAGCGTCGTGGATTTGAGCCGGCCCTCCATGTCAGAGATATAGATGCGGTAAAAGTCAGCAAAAGAGATATCCGGGGTCACGGACTCCGGGAGGATCACAGACAGATCAGTTGTGAGAAAGATGTTGTTTTCCATGCGATTTACTCCTGTATTGGTCAAAAATTCTTATATCAGGGGGGATCGCGCACGTCTTGCACAGTCCCCCGGTGTTCAATACACGCGGAGCCGCTGTGCGGGCAGGCTCTACGTGTTGAACACACCCGAAACTAAAGATATGGATTGACTTAATAAAAGACTTCATAAAACCATACGGAAAAGCCTGACTTGACAGGCATGCAGAATGTTGATACTATCAAGATAATAATAAGTTAGAAGCAACTAACCGTAGGCTGTTCAATTAAAAAGGAGAGAACATCATGGACGTAAAGACATTGGACGAGCGTGCAGTATATGATATCGGGCATGCATTTGGATATTATGATTATGGAGAGGAACGTGGCATGAATGCGATATTTTCCAGCCAGGAAGCGATATCGATCTACATACAGGGCTATGTCCGCTGGGTGTTCCGGGGAGGATTTCTCCATACGACCAGCGAGCGCGGTGAGGGATATATCGCGTATAAGTTGGCGGGGCAGAAGTCGGGCATCCGGGCAGCGATGCCGCTGATCAAGGCAGTATTTCAGGCGATGACATTGGGAGAGATCATCAATTTCATCCGGGTGATGGCACACGGTGAAAAGAGTCCGGCGGATCAGCTGGATAAAGAGAAGAAGCCCTATATTTTCGTAGGTATGGTCTGTGTGCGTGAGCAGTATCAGGGACAGGGGTATATGCGAAAGGTCATGGACATGGCATTTGAAGAGGGAAACAGACTGCATGTACCGGTCATATTGGATACGGATGCACAGTCAAAATGTGACAAATACGTGCACCTTGGTATGAAACTGGCGGGTGTCCGTGATTTTGGGGAATATGGAAAATTATATGATCTGATCAAGTATCCGGATTAAAAAACAGCCCACTGCTACATGTTTTATAGCGGTGGGCTGAACTGTTCTCAATGATAGGGGCTCTAAGCTGGATTCACATGTGCATGCTTGGCGGCTTCGCGTTTGCGGGCCTTTTCGAGACGCATGCGGATACGTCTGGTCGTACTCTGAAGCGGCGGATCAGGAGCAAAATACTTCAGGCTCTGCGCATCAAAAGGATAGCGCTGATCCATAGACGGCATCAGATCCTCGATCTTGATTTTATTCCGCAGCTGGGGATCGCTCAGGTCGTAGACCGCATTTGTCGCAAAGTCGAGTACCTGCGGATGGAACTGATCTCCGGGTGTCTCGGACAGTATCATACCATAACGGTTAGATGATAATTCTACACACTGACCAGTCGGCAGAACCGAGAGTGCATCACAGAGCGCCTGCACGACCGTGGGCTCATAGAGCTTTGTGTTGCCTTGCAGATGACGCAGTGCCTGCACAGGAGATACCGGCTCGTAGCCGAGACTCATCGCTGTCATGCGGTCATATTTATCCGCTACCATCAGTATTTTCGTGTGCATATGAAAACCGGAGATATCCAGTTGAGCATTCTCTTTGCGCTCCACTTGCATAAACTCATCTAAGATAAAGAAGATGCTATCGTTTAAGCCATACGTTGCCTCACCGCGTTTGAGCATACCGGCAGCTTTGTTACGGTACTGCTCGATGGTGAGCAGGTCGATCGTGGACAATTCATTTTCGGGCTTGGACATGATATCCTTGGGCACATACAGATATCCAAAATCACTCAGCAGGGCAGCGGTGACGAGAGATCTGGCGGCATTGTCCGGAAATCCCATTCCGTGAGCCAGCATCGCACATAAGATCGCGGTGCAGATAGAGTGTTTGTATGTGTAGTCCTCGCTGCTGCGGATTGTCGGAGAAAAGACAATCGCGTGATCCAGTGAATAAAAACGCTGCATGATATCATGAACCAATGCAGGCAGATCCTCCGGCTTGCGGCCTTTGCTGATCGAGATCAGGCTGTCGCGCAGACGGAACATCCATGTTGTCTGGCACTGGTCAAATTCCAGTTCTTCTTCAGAAACCGGGGGCAGCGGCTCTGCCGGTTCCAGTACGAGAACACCCAGCAGACCGAACTTCTGCATACCGGCGATGATCTGATCCGTCAGAACAAAGCCGCGCTTGTACAGCAGAACGCCCTGTTTGTTATAGATCTGTTTTGCGAGACGCATGCCCGCACGCAATTCGTTTGGTTTATAGTACTTCATGGCTTCATTACCCTTTCAAGTATCGTATGAATATATACGTTCACAGCTTTTTTATTAATAGGAGAAAAGTATAGCATAAAATGGCAGAAAAAACAATGCTATCCGATGGTGAACTTCACCTTGCCAATCTATGGTGTGGGAAGTATAATAGATAGCGTTAATGGAGGATTTGCACAGCTTGAATATATGGGCAGTCAGAGAGGTTGATGGCAGATCAATGAAGCGGATACATAAGCAGATATATCATAAGAAAAATAAAACAAGCATATTTTTAGGCACAATGGCAGCGATTCTCGTCTGCAGTGGACTGGTGCCGGCGTTTGCACAAAAGACGACCGAGCAGAAATTGCAGGAATCGAAGAAGACGGTTCAGGAGCTCAAAGATCAGACAAACGAGGCAAAAGAACAGCTTGATGCAGCAAAGCAGAAGGAAAGCGCGATCAGTGAGCGGCTGGACAAACTGAATGAACAGTTAGAGGATGTGCAGCAGAGTCTGGAGGATCTGGATACACGTATTACGCAGAAAAACGACCAGATCACGGCGACGGAGCAGGAGTTGGATGAGATGGAGCAAAAGCGGGAGCAGCGCTACGAGGCGATGAAAGTCCGTATTCGTTTCATGTATGAGAACTCCGACAGCTCACTGCTGAATTCATTACTCGGGGCAGGGTCCATGAGTGAATTTTTGAACCGTGTGGAATATTTTTCCCAGGTCGTGGACTACGACCGGAATCAGTTGGAGGAATATCAGGAGCTGCTCACCGGCTTAAATGAAAAACAGACAAATTACGAGGCACAGAAAGAAGAATTGCTGACACTGCAGGAACAGCAGACGGCAGAACAGGAAAAGCTGACAACACTCGTTGCCGATGCCAGAACAGATCTGAAGGCTGCCGGAGTGGCGACTTCGGGTGCATCGGATGCGCTGGGCGACCTGAATGAGCAGCTGTCAGCGGAACAGAAGAATCAGGATATTCTCACAGCGCAGCTTGAATATGAGAAAAAGCTCGAAGAACAGAAGGCGGCTGAGGATCGTGCCCGCATGGAAGAGATCAAGCGCCAGGAGGAGGAACTGCGCCAGAAGCGTGAAGAGGAAAAACGCAGGCGGGAGGAAGAAGAAAAACGTCGTCAGGAGCAGGCTGAAAGCGGAGAGACTACCGATGAACCGTCCACGGATGATACTTCAGAGCCCGCCAGTGCAGAGGATCTGGAACTGATGGCATGCATTATCCAATGCGAGGCGGAGGGCGAGCCCTATGCGGGCAAACTCGCGGTCGGCAGCGTCGTGATGAACCGCGTGGCGAGCAGCAGCTTCCCAAACACGATCATGGGTGTCATCTACCAGAGCGGACAGTTCTCTCCGGTGGCGAGCGGACGTATGGCAGCACGTCTGGCGGCGGGAGCCAACAGTGAGTGCAGGCAGGCAGCACAGGAGGTATTAAACGGAAACATCACCGTTCCGTACCTGTATTTCAGACGGGATAACGGTACGATCGATGGTTATGTATTGGGACATCATGTTTTTTATTAAATGTTTCTAAATTTAGTTGCAAATGAGTTCTGTTCATGGTACAATCTATCTACAGGGCTCGTAAAGAGCATTTTATTTTTCAAGTGATTGTTAAAAAATTAACAGTTAATAAACGAAAAGGAGACAAAACAATGGCAAACAAAGTAGTTATCGCATCAGCATGCCGTACTGCAATCGGTAAAATGGGTGGCGCATTAAGCAATACACCTGCAGCAGATCTGGGTGCAATCGTAATTAAGGAAGCATTAAACAGAGCAGGCGTTAAACCGGAGATGGTTGACGAGGTTAAGATGGGTTGCGTAATTCAGGCAGCTCAGGGACAGAACGTAGCACGTCAGGCTTCTATCAAGGCTGGTTTACCGATCGAAGTTCCTGCAATCACAATCAATGTAGTATGTGGTTCAGGTCTGAAGTGCGTAAATGATGCTGCAACAATGATCAAGGCTGGTGAGGCTGATATCGTCGTTGCTGGTGGTATGGAGAATATGTCAATGGCTCCTTACGCTATGACTAAAGCACGTTTTGGATATCGTATGAACAATGCAACCATTATCGATACCATGGTAAATGATGCATTGACAGACGCTTTCAATCATTATCATATGATGATCACTGCTGAGAACGTATGTGACAAGTATGGAATTACCCGTGAGGAATTAGATGAGTTCTCTGCAAACAGCCAGCAGAAGTGCGAGGCAGCTATTGCAGCCGGCAAGTTTGATGAGGAGATCGTTCCTGTACCGGTTAAGGTTAAGAAAGAAATGGTAGATTTCGTTAAGGATGAGGGACCTCGTCCGGGAACTACCGCAGAGTCATTAAGCAAGTTAAGATGCTGCTCAGGCAAAGAGGGCGGATTAGTTACAGCTGGTAATGCATCTGGTATCAATGATGGTGCAGCAGCAGTTGTTGTTATGAGCGAGGAGAAAGCAAAAGAGTTAGGAATCACTCCTCTGGCAACATGGGTAGCAGGTGCACTCGGCGGCGTAGAGCCTGAGATCATGGGTGTTGGACCTGTTGCATCTACCAAGAAGGTTCTGGCTAAGACCGGACTTACCATTGATGACTTTGATTTAATCGAGGCAAACGAGGCATTCGCTGCTCAGTCTATCGCAGTTGCACGTGACCTGAAGTTCGATATGAGCAAGGTAAACGTAAACGGTGGTGCAATCGCACTTGGACATCCGGTAGGAGCTTCAGGCTGCCGTATCTTAGTAACTCTGTTACATGAGATGAAGAAGAGAGATTCTAAGCGCGGTCTCGCTACACTGTGTATCGGTGGTGGAATGGGCTGCTCAACAATCGTTGAGAAGTACGAGGCGTAAGCCAAAATATACATATTATATTTAAGGAGGAACTATCACAATGAAGGTAGGCGTTATTGGTGCAGGTACCATGGGACAGGGCATTGCTAAGGCATTTGCTCAGGTTGACGGATATGAAGTAGCACTCTGCGATATCAAGCAGGAGTGGGCTGATGGCGGCAAGGAGAAGATCGCTAAAGGCTATGCAAGATTAGTAGAAAAAGGAAAAATGACTCAGGAAGCTGTAGACGGCATCCTGGCAAAGATCACTCCTGGTTTAAAGGAGAACTTATGCGCAGACTGCGATCTGATCGTAGAGGCAGCATTCGAGAACATGGAAGTAAAGAAGACTACATTTGCAGAGCTTGACAAGATCGCTAAGCCTGAGTGCATCTTCGCTTCTAATACATCCAGCCTTTCTATCACAGAGATCGGAAATGGCCTGACACGTCCGATGATCGGTATGCACTTCTTCAACCCCGCAGACCGTATGAAGCTCATCGAGGTGATCGCTGGTGTGAATACACCTGCTGAGACTGTAGATGCTATCAAGAAGATCTCCGTAGAGATCGGCAAGACTCCGGTACAGGTCAATGAGGCAGCTGGTTTCGTAGTAAACCGTATCCTCATCCCGATGATCAACGAGGCAGCTTTCATCAAGATGGAAGGTGTATCTGATATCGCTGGTATCGACACAGCTATGAAGCTCGGTGCAAACCATCCGATGGGACCCTTAGAGTTAGGTGATTTCATTGGATTAGATATCTGCCTGGCTATCATGGATGTACTTTACAATGAGACAGGTGACAGCAAGTATCGTGCATGTCCGCTGATCCGCAAGATGGTTCGCGGCGGCAATCTTGGCGCAAAGAGCGGCAAGGGATTCTATGTATACAACGCTGATCGTACAAAGACCCCCGTTGATGCACAGTAAGAGATAATGCAATTTATGGGCTTTCGCTATGCGAAAGCCCACTTATAATAATAATTCAAAGGAGTGTAAATCATGGACTTTTCTTTAGACAAAAAGCATGAAATGGCCCGCTCTTTATTCAAAGAGTTCGCTGAGACAGAAGTAAAGCCCCTCGCACAGGAGACAGACGAGACAGAAGTATTCCCGGCTGAGACTGTTGCCAAGATGGGTAAATATGGATTCATGGGTATCCCGGTTCCCAAGGAGTATGGTGGACAGGGCTGTGATCCTTTGACATATGTAATGTGTGTTGAGGAGTTATCTAAGGTTTGTGGTACTACAGGTGTTATCGTATCTGCACATACTTCACTGTGTATCGATCCGATCATGACTTATGGTACAGAAGAGCAGAAGCAGAAGTATGTTCCCGCACTTGCTAAGGGCGAGAAGATCGGTGCATTTGGTCTGACTGAGCCCGGCGCAGGTACTGACGCTCAGGGATGCCAGACAAAGGCTGTATTAGATGGTGATGAGTGGGTTCTGAACGGATCTAAGTGCTTCATCACAAACGGTAAAGTCGCTGATGTATATATCGTAATCGCTATTACCAGCATTACCGAGGACAAGAGAGGACGCAAGAAGAAGAACTTCTCTGCATTCATCGTTGAGAAGGGTGCTCCCGGATTCTCATTCGGTACAAAAGAGAAGAAGATGGGTATCCGCGGATCTTCTACATATGAGTTGATCTTCGAGGATTGCAGAATCCCCAAGGATGCATTACTCGGACCCGAAGGAAAGGGATTCCCGATCGCTATGCATACACTGGATGGCGGACGTATCGGTATCGCTGCTCAGGCTCTTGGTCTTGCAGAGGGCGCTCTTGACAGAACTGTTGCTTACGTAAAAGAGAGAAAGCAGTTCGGCCGCACGATCGGTCAGTTCCAGAACACACAGTTCCAGCTTGCTGATATGGCAAC
>JBNMKT010000131.1:0-7499 GCA_050874485.1 bacterium | reverse complement strand
GCCCCAGACGGCTCGAAATCGATGATAGCTCCACACTGCCATCACGCACCGGCGCATGTCTGTTTTTCAGTTCCTCATAGCGCTCCAGCCTCGCCTTCTGCTTCGTAGAGCGCGCTCTGGCTCCGCGTCTGACCCATTCGAGCTCCACGCGCAGAATCGACTGACGCTTGCGCTCACCTGCGTCCTCCATCTGCTCACGCGCTTCCTTCAGTTCCAGAAAACCTGCATAATTGGTATCATAGCTATACATCTGGCCTTTATCGATCTCTACGATACGGTGTACCACACTGTCCAGAAAATAACGGTCGTGTGTAACCAATACGAGTGCACCCTTATAGTTCTTCAGATAATCCTCCAGCCACTGCGCGGTCCGGCTGTCCAGATGGTTTGTAGGCTCATCCATGATCAGTATATCCGCCTCACTGAGCAGTGTCGCTACGATCGCCACACGTTTTTTCAAGCCACCGGACAATACGTTCACACGCTGGTCCATATCCACGATACCCAGTTCTCCCAGCATCTGCTTTGCCTGTGCCTCTAACGAGAAATGATCGGTGTTCATATGTGTATTCTGTCCGTCCAGTGCCGCCTCCAGTACCGTCATATGCTCTGCAAACACCGGTTGCTGCGGCAGCATACGGATCACCACATGATTCGCTCTCACAATGCGCCCATCATCCGGCTCCTCTTCACCTGCCATCATGCGCAGCAATGTCGATTTACCGGTTCCGTTGATGCCGATGATACCGACCTTCTCTCCCTCCTGCAGATAAAAGGAGGCTTGATCAAACAGCTTGCGCTCTGAATAATTTTTATCTATATGTTCTAACGTTAAAATATTCATGTGTACCTCTGTGATCTAAAAATATGATGTAAGGGACAATTCTCCCTGCGCTTTTCCTGTCATCAGGAAACAATTTTCTGTAACATGGAAAAAGGCTACAGAGTCTTCTCTGTAGCCTTTCAAGTGCGCCTCCAGGGGTTCGAACCCTGGACACCCTGATTAAGAGTCAGGTGCTCTGCCAACTGAGCTAGAGGCGCATGTCCTTGCGTTTCCCTCAACGCAAGACATAGTATACATCGTCCTTCAGAAAAATGCAAGCCTTTTTTTCAAATTTTTTAAATTTTTTTAAATTTATCCCAAATTCGCAAATAAGGCAGCGATTTCATCCGGGCTCATCACCTTGTTCGGATCTGATAAATCCGGCATCGGAGGGGCATCTGTGGCCGTCTCCTGCTCCGGTTCAGACACAATCTGTGTATCGAGTACTTCGGGTTCATCTGCAGGTTCATCGGGAATATCTGCTGCGATTTCATCTGCAACAACTTCCGGTTCCGGCTCTGCGGCTGCCTCATTGTTAATACTTGCCAACAATGCGGCGATATCATCCGGACTCATCATCTTGTTTGGATCTGACAGATCAGGTTCCGGCGGCAGTTCTTCGATCTCTGGCTCAGCCTCCGGTTCCGGCTCTGCTTCGGGTTCAGGCTCCGGCAGCGGCTCAGACTCCGCGATCTCCTCCGGTTCAGAAAGCGCCTCAGGTTCTATGGCAGCTTCCGGCTCCTCAGGCATCAACGGCTCCAGTTCCGTATCTACAACCGGTTCCTCGTCTGCTTCGACAGCCTCCGGTTCCTCCATCAGATCAGGCAGCGGTTCAGGTTCTTCCATGATATCCGGTAACGGCTCGGGCTCCTCCGTAAGATCCGGTAACGGATCCGGCATCGCCATCTGCGGCTGCGCTGCAGTCATGACAACCTGCTGAGGTGCCATAGACATTTTATTGACTACCTGTAAGATCTCATTTTTCAGTTCAAGTTCTGCTTCACGCAGCTGACCGGACAACTGGTTTGTCATCTCCATCTGTCTGTGCATGAGCTCCTCATTTTTATCCTCTGTCCCTGACGATAAGGCTCCGGAGATCTCATCCAGCTTGCTCTCCATCTGGAAGATCTGCTCAAGCAGCTTATCATTGGAATTCATGAGCGCATCTGCATTTTCCTTATTTCTGCTGATCGTCACCTTGGCGGTCGCTTTCTGCGCAGTGATGACTTCCTGGAACGGATCCGCCAGACGATCCTCCATCAGTGACAACTGCTCTGAGATCTCATCAAAATATTTACGGATCAGCAGATAAGATGCTTTTTCCGATTTTAAGATACTTGCATACTGCTCCTGCTGATCTACATCTTTCCGTTCAATCCGCTTCACCAGCGTGGATACACATAGATAAGTGCATCCTAAAACTGCTAATCCGGCAACGGCGATCGCCGGTAACAATTCCGGCATGAAAATCATCAGATACAGCCCCAACATCATACATAAAACTGCTGCCAATGCTGAAAACAGGACAATCGTAAGTGAGGCATCCTTCTTTTGACTCTTCTGGCCTCTCCGGTCTACGTTGTCCTCCGGTTTTTTCTTTTGCAATTCCTTTTCCATAAATACCTCCGCTTATAATAGGTAATCATTTTATTCCAGAATATGGCTCTGAACAATTACAATATATCATATCTCGCCATCTTCTACAAGCTATATACCGGGCTGTCGACATTCTCCTGTAATGAAATATTTTTTATCCGATCTAAGCGATATAAACTTAAAACTTTATTGCTTTAAAGGAAAACAGTACTTGAATTAAGCATCATTATAGGTTATGATATTAAAAAATTTAACATCATAGGGAAAAGGATTCAAAAAGATGAAAGATTTGGATAAGTTACGTAATGACCTTGATATGTGCGATGAAATTATTGTAGACGCACTCCGCATGCGTTATCAGATCATACAGGAGATTACAAATTACAAGCAGGAAAACGGCATAGAGATTGTTCAACCGGAAGAAGAAGAACGAAAGAAACAGTTCGTTCTTGATAAACTCGGTGACTATAAATATAAGAAGTCTGTGCTAAAGGTATATGAGAGCATTCTATATCGAAGCAAGAGAATCCAGTCACATGAACTATTTGATTTCAATATTTTCCTGATCGGATTTATGGGCGTGGGCAAAAGTACGATATCCAAGGCTTTACAGAGTACATTTGCCATGGACGTAGTGGAGATGGACGAGATCATAGCAGAACGTAACGGAATGAGCATCTCTGAAATCTTTGAATTGCACGGGGAAGAATATTTCCGTGAAGAGGAAACAGAGCTTTTGCGTGAGAGCCGTTCGAAGAAGAACCTGATCGTTTCCTGTGGCGGCGGCGTTCCTATGCGTCAGGTCAATGTTGATGAGATGAAAAAGAGCGGCAAGGTAGTTCTGCTGACAGCCACTCCGGAGACAATTCTGGAACATGTGAAGCACAGCCATGACAGACCGCTTCTGGAAAATAACAAAAACGTTGCATACATAGCTGAGCTGATGGAAAAGCGGAGAAGCGCTTACGAATCTGCAGCAGATATTGTTATTTCTACGGATGGAAAGAGTGTTTACGATATCTGCGAAGAGATCATCACAAAGGTTAATCAATAAATTACAGCAAATATAAAAAAGGGGTAATTAAAATGGGAAAAGAAATTACAGGCCATACAGGACTCTTATGTTTACTTGGAAGTCCGGTAGCACACAGTGTCTCACCGGCAATGCACAATGAAGCATGCCGCCAGCTGGGACTGGATTATGCATATCTGGCATTTGATGTGCCGGAGGATCAGATGCCACAGGCTGTGGAAGGTCTCCGCACGATGGGAGCCCGTGGATGGAACATCACTATGCCAGGCAAAAATATTATGTGTAAGCTGGCTGATAAGCTCTCACCGGCATCTGAGATCTCAGGTGCATGTAATACAATCGTCAATGATCATGGTATCCTCACAGCATATACCACAGATGGTATTGGCTTTATGCGTGCCGTAAAGGAAGATGGTGTAGATATCATTGGAAAGAAGATGACACTCCTGGGTGCAGGAGGCGCAGCAACAGCTATTCTTGTGCAGGCAGCCCTGGATGGAGTAGCAGAGATAAACGTATTTAATATCAGAGACAATTTCTGGGATCGTGCTCAGGATATAGTAAATCAGTTAAATGAGCGTACTGCATGTAAAGTTACACTGCATGATTATGAGGATCCGGAAATACTGCGTACCTCTATTGCTGACAGTGCAATTCTTGTCAATGGCACATCTGTTGGTATGGCGCCAAAGACGGATGCAACAATCATCACGGATACCAGCATGTTCCATCCGGACCTTTTTGTATTTGATGTGATCTATAATCCACAGGAGACCAGATTGCTCCGGGAGGCAAAAGCTGCAGGCTGCAAGACAGGAAATGGAATGTACATGCTTCTATATCAGGGAGCAGCCTCCTTTAAACTGTGGACAGACCAGGAAATGCCGGTAGAAATCATCAAAGAAAAGTATTTTTCATAATAATTATATATTATGCAGAACACACAAAATGCATAGAATTCATATGGGGCAGATATAACATCTGCCCCATATATATTTCATAAAATCTTATCTTCTAATATCAGTCATCTAGTCAAGATAAGCATCATACAGACCGGGATCCACAACCTCCTGTATCTGCTTATAAACCCCCTGCGCAGCTTCACGCATTTGTGTACGCTCTTCATCTGTTAAGCTGATAATCTCCGTTCCGCTTGCTTCAATCGTAGCAATCTTATCTGCAATTCTTGAATCAGACTGTTCTCTTGCATATGCCAGAGCTGTACCGGCAGCCTGTGTCATGATATTCTGCTCTTTCTCAGATAAATTGCGGAAAAACTCATCATTTACAATGAGAGAAATAAAGTGTGGTAAATGGTTTGTTTCGATGATATAGTCCTGCTGTTCATAGAGATTATTACTTACGATAACCTCATAAGGATTTTCCTGCGCGTCGATCGTATGCTGCTGTAGACCGATATAAACCTCGCTAAAGCTCATAGGTGTAGGACTGGCTCCGATCGATTTCCAAAAGGCAAGGTGATACGGATTTTCCATGGTTCGTATCTTTTGTCCTTTGAAATCAGTAAAGCTTTTGACCTCTTTATTGGTGGACATCACGCGGAAGCCCTGATCTGCGATAGCCAGAAGGTGATAGCCACCATCGGTATAGACATCGCTCACCCGGCTGTAAAACTCCGGATCATCTAATTTGTGACGGCAGTCATCCAGAGAATCAAATACACAGGGCAGATCAAAAACAGCCAGATCCGGCATAAAAGTAACCTGCGGAGCCGTATTCTGGACGACAAACGGAATGTCGCCGTCAGCACAGGTCTCCAACAGATCTCTGTCTCCTCCCAGAGTAGAATTCGCATATACCTGAATCAGCATCTTACCGTCACTCAGACGATTGACCTCATCAGCAAATTTTTCTGCAAAAAGCTGGGTTACAGTGTCCTCCGGACTTGCAGTAGCAAGGGGCCAGGCATAACGTTGAACCTCTTTTGAGCTGCCACATCCGGTAAGCAGGAGCACAGCAAGGGTTAGCCCACCTACTGCCGTAAAACATTTTTTGTAAAACTTTTCCATCTCTAAAATCTTGTTCATTTTCATCACGCTTCCTCCTGAACTATAACAGACATAACGATATTGCCGGGATAAAGGTGATCAGAAGCAAAGCGGCAAGGAAAAGTCCGATCATTGCCATTGATTTTTTCGCTATATCCATAACCGGAACATCGGTCAGTGAGCTTGCTACAAACAGATTGACACCAATAGGAGGTGTAACAAAACCGATGGCAAGGTTTACAACCATGATGACACCAAACTGGACAGGACTCATGCCGATAGCTTCTACGATCGGCAGCAAGATCGGTGTCAAAATTAAAATAGCGGGTGTAGTATCCATGACCATTCCCACAATCAGCAGGAAGAGATTGATCATCAGGAGAATCACAACCGGGCTGTGGAAGTTGGCTAATATAAACTCACTGACAGACTGTGGTACCTGCATGAGTGTCAAAACTCTTGAAAATGCTGTGGATGCTGCCAGAATAAATAAAATCGGTGTAAACGTTTTGACAGCCTCAACCAGAATTTCCCAGATATCCTTTATATGTATGCTCCTGTAAACAAAAAGGCTGACAATCAATGCATAAAATACAGAGATCACGGCTGCCTCGGTAGGCGAAGCAACACCGGAATAAATACATCCCAGAATAATAATCGGACTAAGCAGGGCAAAGAAACTCTCCTTTAACACGGTGAGCAGACCTTTTTTATGCAAGGCATTTACTTCTGTGGCAATTTTTTCCTTGTCTTCCCCATGTCGTTTGCAATAGTAGATGGCAAAGAGCATCAAAAGCAGGCCAATCATAAGACCCGGAACAATACCAGCCAGAAACAGGTCGCTGACAGACGCACCGGATGCCATACCATACATGATAAACGGAATGCTGGGCGGAATGATAACTCCCAGTCCACCAGCGACTGCAACTATGGCCGTTGCAAAGACCAGCTCGTATCCAAGTGAGGTCAATATAGGAATGGTCATACTGCCGACTGCCGCAACAGTAGCCGGTGCTGAACCTGAGATTGCACCATAGAACAGACAGGTGACAATGACTGCACAGGGCATGCCGGCTGTGAATTTACCAAGAAAATAAGCAAAAACATCAAACAATTTCTTTGAAATGCCGCCTTTTGCCATGATAATGCCTGACAGGACAAACATCGGTACCGCAAGCAGTGGGAACGAATCCAGTCCGCCAAACATGGCTCTAATCAGATACTTGGCACTTACTGTAAAGGACGGATCAAAAATTGATGGCAGCACGGATGCGATACCCAGGGAAATAGATACTGGGATGGCAATAACAAGAGCTATGACAAATATGATAAATAAAACTACTACTGGCATCTGTTTTCCTCCTCTGTAATATCGGTATTGGCATCAATAAATGATTCCGGCGTGTTACGCTCAGGATGTGCCGGGTCGAATACGTTCTCTCCACGGGCGATGCGGAATTCAATGATCCAGCGCTGCAGGATGCGGAAGGCAACCAGTACAAAGGAGACGAAAGGCGCTGCCTGAATATAGTACATAGGGATGCCGCAGGCAGGTGAAACCTGTCCACTTTTCACCGCAGACATCATGTAGGAGAAAGCAAAAGGAATCATATACACAAAGAAAATAAATTCAAAAGTGTGATTTACAACCTTAAATATAGCCCTTCCACGTCGTGGAAACATAGCAACGAATTGTTCGATTTTGATTGACAGACATTTCTTACTGCAATAGCTGACGCTTAGAAAACCGCTCCAGATAAACAGATATCTGGTCAACTCCTCTGACCAGGACAGTGACATGCCAAGAACATAGCGGCAGAAAACCTGTATGCCCATGATCAGGGTCATAGCAATCAGGCACATGACAATCACAAATTCTTCCAGTTTGTCATCAAACCAGTGAAGTATTTTCTTCATGACAACCCCCTTAGTATTAATAATATTTTAGTTATGATATAAAATAAAGCCAGCCACACTTGCAGCAGACTGCAAGGGACTGGCTCTTACCATATATTTTACATTGCGTCGTGGAGAAGCG
>JBNMKT010000130.1:0-7616 GCA_050874485.1 bacterium | reverse complement strand
CGATCGCAGCTGCAGCATTCTGATGCTGATAGCTGCCAAACATTCCGATCTCATAGCATGCACCACCATACTGTCCATCTGCGTCAACACTGCCACTGATACGCACCGGCACCTGCAGCTGTCTGCAGCGCTCCGTCAGCACATCCAGTGCCTCCTGTGGCTGTTCCATCAGTACCGCCTGTGTACCCGCTTTTAATATACCTGCTTTTTCCGACGCAATCTGTGCGACCGTGGTGCCCAGATATTCGGTATGTTCCAGCCCGATTCCGGTGATCACAGATACGAGCGGCGCCGCTATGATATTGGTCGAATCCAGTCTGCCGCCCATACCGGTCTCCAGGATCACCAGATCCACCCCCTGTTCCCGGTAGTACAACAGGGCAATCGCCAGACAATAATCAAACATCGTCAGATTCAGCCCCTCTGACACCATCAGTCTGTGATTGGCCTTCCATACGATACGTCCGAATCGAAGAACATCCTCCGGTGTGATCTGTGTATGGCCGATCTGTATCCGCTCTGTAAAATACTCCAGATGCGGTGAGGTAAAGCAGCCCACACGAAGTCCCGCCTTCATACAGATCTCGCGCAAAAAGGAGGCAACTGAGCCTTTTCCGTTGGTACCTGCAATATGCACAAACCGCAGTTCATCCTGTGGCCGGCCGAGCAGCTCACAGACAGCCTGCGAACAGACGATCCCCGGTGCCTTGCCAAACCGCCTGCTGCCACTGATACGGCCAACCAGTGTGTCATAATCCATCGCATCACAGGCCGCGTAGCTGCGGTACTCGGTCTGCACATAGTCCATCTGTATATCTGTCGCTTCACAGACCGCAGACAATTCATCGGTCAGCTGGACATCAAATGCAATCCCAACGCTTACCAATTCCGGGTGTTCTGACAGATAACGGTCATAATAGCCTCTGCCATATCCCATCCGTGCCCCATCCTTTGAAAAGGCGACACCCGGTACAAGCACGAGCGCATCTGCCCAATCCACAGGCTCACGACCATCATCCACGGGTTCCATCACATGATAAGCTCCCTCCATCAGTTCCCCGCGGCTTCTGATCTCATAAAATTCCATCCGGTTCTCACCGTCAGACCCTACGACACGTGGAAATGCCAGCTGCTTGTCACCGCGCGCCAGAAGCTGGTCGATCAGTTCCCACAGATCCGCCTCCTGTGGCAGCGGTGCATAGCAATAGATCCGGTGTGCCTCCCTGAAAACAAGCATCCGGCTCAACATCTCACAGATCATATGTGACCGTGCCTCATAGGCATCCGGTGTCATCGCAGCACGTTTTTCTTTCATTTTTTTTCGAAGCGTCCGCTTGTCTGCCACTATAGTCATTCCCTGACCTCCTTTGCATATCTTCTGCGTATGTTCCGGCACAGCAGCGTTACTTTCTCCACGAGCAGGCTCAGATACCGCAACAGCGGCTCCGTGAGCATGGCAAATACAATGAGCAGCATTGCACATTGCTTCGAAATACTATTGATTGCAAACAGGTGGCTGATCTCCATCACGCAGAACAGCCATCCGGCGATCACGCCAAGGAGCATGATCCAATGCAGCCGGTTCATCGGTGATGCAATCCGGTACAAAATCATGAATCCAACGATCGCGACAATGATGGTACATGCAGTCGACACATCCTCCGCATTGACCGCAAACTCCTTACAGAATATCACCATCGCACTGACAACCAGAAAATCCGTCAGCCCGGCCGGCAATGCCTTGCGTATGACTTTGGACATAAACCTGCCCTGGATCCGCTCCTTATTCGGCTCCAATGACATGATAAATCCGGGAATACCGATCGTAAACATACTGATCAAGGAGATCTGTGCAGGCTCCAGTGGATATTCGAGTACCATGCACACCGAGAATAACGATAACAGCATGGAGAATATATTTTTCACTAAAAATAACGATGCCGTGCGCTCAATGTTATTGACGACTCTGCGTCCCTCAGCCACAACAGCAGGCATTTTTGAAAAATCAGAATCCATCAGCACCAGCTGTGCCACCTGGGAAGCTGCCTCACTGCCGGATGCCATCGCAATACTGCAGTCTGCATCCTTGAGCGCCAGCACATCATTGACGCCGTCTCCGGTCATGGCCACAGTCTCACCCTTTGCCTTCATCGCACGCACCAGCGCGCGTTTCTGATCCGGTGTCACTCTGCCAAATACCACATATTTTGTCGCCGCATTCGCAAGATCCGCCGGTGTCCGCAGGGTAGATGCATCAATATATCGTCCCGCATTGGCGATGCCTGCCTGTGCTGCCACTTCTGATACCGTGACCGGATTATCACCCGAGATGACACGCACCTGTACTCCCTGTCTGGCAAAATACGCAAACGTCTCTTTTGCGCCTTCCCGGATCGGATTGGCCAGCATCACATAGGCCAGTGATACTGCCCTGCCTGTCAGCGGCCCGCCATCCAGCATACCGTCATACACCGCAAATACAAGTACGCGGTAGCCTTTTGACGCATATTCGCTGATCGCAGCCTCCTGCGCTCCATATTCATCCCGCAATATGAATTCCGGTGCTCCGAGCACAAAGCTGTGCCCTGCCATCTGTACACCCGAATATTTTGTCTTCGATGAAAAGCCCTGTACTGCCTGCGGACGCACGAGTACCGTCTCATTCCGGTAATACTCCTGCAGCGCCTCCATTGTGATATTGTCTGCTGCCTGTGCGCGTACAAACGCCGCCAGCCATTCACTCACCGTATGATCTTCATAGGACTCCGCCAATGGCAGAACTTCCTGTACACACATCCGTGGCTCTGTGATCGTTCCGGTCTTGTCCACACAGAGTACATCCACACGCGCCAGTGTCTCGATACATTTCATATTGTGAATCAGCACCTGTCTGCTCGCCAGACGTGCAGCGCTGACAGCCATCGCCACAGTTGCCATCAGATACAGTCCCTCCGGGATCATACCGATCACGGACGCAACCATACCTGTCACACTGCTTTTCAGATCATTTCCACTGATGACATACTGCTGGATAAACAGTGTCAGTCCGATCGGAATAATCAATACACCAACGACCTTGACCAGACGATCCAATGCACGGATCATCTCCGACTGCTCGCCCTCCTTGCTCTTGGTCGCCTGGAGTGTCAGTCTGGAAATATAAGAATCCGCTCCCACACGCTCCAGCCTTGCAATACATGTACCGGATACAATAAAACTGCCGGAGAGCAATGCGTCCCCTGCCTGCTTGACGATCTCATCCGATTCACCGGTCAGCAATGACTCATTGACGGATACACTGCCGCGCATGACAACCGCATCTGCCGGAATCTGGGCACCCGCCCCGAGAATCACCATATCATCCAGTACCAGCTGCTCACTGTCCAGATCCACACGCACACCGTCACGCATCGTCTGTACCTTCGTCCGTCCGACAAGTGTCAGATCATCCAACACCTTTTTTGCATGCAGTTCCTGAATGATACCGATGACTGCATTTGCCGTGATCACAATCAGAAATGTCAGGTCACGGAAAGAGCCGACCGCGATCAACAGAACCGCCAGTATCAGAAAAATCGCATTAAAATAAGTAAATACGTTTTCCTTGACAATATCTCCGGTCGTCTTGGTCGCAGACTCTACACTCCTGTTGGTAAGCCGCTGTTCACACCGGCACTGCACCTGTTCTGCCGTCAGTCCGACCATCGGGTCACTGTCAAAACGTTCTATCTGCTTTTTTGTTTCTGCCAAAAACATACACCCTCTTTCAATACGAACATTATAAATTTTATATACAAAAAAAGCAAGGCAGGATGCCTTGCTTTTCTTTTCAAATCAATCTATACTGCCAGGATCACTCCACCGTCATTGGCATACATGGAGCTGACACCTGCTGTATTTACGACAATGATTTTCTTAAAATGCGCCAGTTTCTCGATCTTCTCCTTCACACGCTTTGCACGCTCCGGGCAGTTGCAGTGTGCGATTGCCAGGACTTTTCCCTCGCAGTTTTTCGTGACACTGAGCATCTTTGAGACCATTGCCTCCAATGCCTTATTCATTCCGCGTGCCTGTCCGAGCTGCTGGATCGATCCGATCTCCGTCGATCCCATCACCGGCTTGATATTCAGTGCAGTAGCGATCTTTGCCTTCAGATTACTCAGGCGGCCATTCTTACGCAATGTCTCCAATGTCTCCAGGACAAAGAACGTATTCATGCCCGCGATGTAGTCCTCGACCTTCTTCACAACCTGCTCAAATGTACATCCGGCTTCCTCGTACTCCTGGATCTTCATACCGATCAATGTCTCTCCGATCGATGCCGACCGCGAATCAAACACATGAATCTGCGTATTTGCCGGCACTTCGCCCTCTGCCATCTTCTCCTCGTACAGATCCTTGGCCAGCATCGCACTATTATAAGAACCGGATAGCTGTGCCGACAATGTGACCATATACACATGATCTGTCTTCTCTCCAAATGCATCCATATAACGCACCGGTGTCGGGCAGGAAGATTTCGGGCAATTCGGACTCTCCTTCACTTTCTGTAAGAATTCTTCCTGATTAAATGTCTCATCATCCATAATGTGGTAATCGTCCACATCCAATGCCAATGCTACGTTTTCGAAATGTTTATCCTCTTTTAAGTTCTCTGTCAGTTCTCCACAACTGTCGATTACGATCTTATAGCTCATACTATGCCTCCTGTCCGCAATGCGCACCACTTTGTTTATGATTATATGCAATTACAAAAAATACATTATATTTTTCAGATAATTATATGATGTAGTTTTCATTACTACATTACAGTAGCACAAATACTTTGATTTGAAAAGACCTTTTTCAAAAATATATGCATTTTTTCTTTTGTTTTCTTTTGTTTGGAAATCAGTCGACAAAAAAGACGTTCAGAATGCCAAGATCCGTATCTGCCATGTAGCAGATCGTGACCGCCTCGGAACAATAATCCTTGAAATGCCGCTCGTCGATCAGATAAGTACAGGCCAGTGCAAGCTGCGTCTCATCGGCAAATTTCATCGAGATACTGCGTTCCCCGCTGCGATAAGCCTGCGTCAGACGCTCGCCTGTCCGGGCAGCATCCCAACGGTCAAAATATAGTTCATGCCTGACAAAATAGCTGTCCTGTGTACTCTCACAGACTGGCAGCTCATAATGAACCGTCGGCTCATGTGTACGCAGCAATTCCTCCGAAGTCAGATTCAGATAGGCAAAATTGACTCCATCAAATGCCGTATCCTGTGGCTGTGCCGATGCACGATAACTCGCATTGCCCCACGTCACATCCAGATAATAATAATCCCCATCCAGACGGACGAGATTCCATGCATGTGCCTCACCACGCGCCGTACCGGTCACGATCGCACATTGGATCCCCGCCTGCTGGAGCAGATACTGCACTGCGCAGGCATAGCCCTGACAGACAGTCTGGCCATCCAGAAAGACGCTGAGAATATTCTGGTTGTTCTCCGCATCCAGATCATAAGCGACTTCACTGATCAGCTTTTTATATAGAAGCTCTGTTTTCTCATAGTCACTGCCACAGGCTGCCAGTTCGGTGAGGTACTCATCAATCTTTGGCTGCATCTGCGCCTGATAATCCTGCACCTGCTGCGGCGTGAACGTATAATTCACATCAAAATAGAGCATCACCGGATGTCCGAACATAGAGACTACCCTCGTAGAACAGTTTCCCACCCAGAAAATCTCTCCATAATCAGCACAGATCGCCTCATAGCAGATCTGCACCTCCCCTGGATCTCTCGTTGTCAGTCTCACACGCTCCCGCATGTTCATGAGTGCAGCCAGCATCTGGTCATATGTATGCTGTCGTTTTGCAGATAACGTCTGGTAGACATAACGGTCGTCTGCATGTACCACTATCGTCTCCTGCGCATCGGAATGTGTCAGATGCTCCGTCAGTTTCCCGCTCCCGCACCCGATGACAGCCAGGATACACAGCAGAAGTGCCGCAAAAAAACGTATGCCCTGTTTATTTATTTTCATACTAACACCTCCGCGCTGTTGTGTGCTACAATAAATACAAATATAAGTTGAGGTATGACCTATGAAAGCATTTTACATGAAAGACCAGAAGCATTTCATGAACCAGTTGTTAAAAAGTGACCTGTTCGACCATTTTCTGCTCGCAGAAGCTACCATCCACGGTGCAGTCTCTTATCAGATCGATGGTCATGTGAACCGGGATTTTTACGATGCAGAAGAACTCGCCGGGATCACGGCTGACGGCAGTGAATACCTGCCTTTTTCGTACCTCCGCCCGGTTTTCTTTGAATTGATCCGCGGCAGACATACACCGCTGTATCTGAAGTTTGTCTTTCTGCTCTCACCTTCCAATGCCAAAAAGACAATCTGCTCCTCCAACACCGGTTTTGGCCCGGATGATATCAGCGGTATCTTTCTCAACCTGACCTTCCGCGATGGCCAGATGGTTCTGACTACCGGAGTGTCCTACCGCACATTTACGGCCGACCATTCCTTTGATGCCGCATGGGATACGCTCGCCGCACGCTTTTTGACAAATCACGGCTTAGACTTTGACGTATGCTGAAAACACCAGAGAATGCATCCGGCAAACACGCAGAAATCAGACACGTTAAATACCACCTTCTTCAGCTTCTCAAAACGTTCTCCCAGATCTAAGGAAAAATAATCCGTGACATAGCCACGCCGCAAACGGTCAATCAGATTGGACAGTCCACCACCGACTGCCAGCGCCAGTCCCATACGTGCCGCCTTGCCGATCTGCTGTTCATCCGATGTGAGCAGACCTCCGGCTGCCGCACCCACCAGCGCACTGTTGACTGCCAGCAGCAGTCTGGGTTCTTTGTTCAGGACGCCGAGTGCTGCCCCATCGTTGTGCAGCAGGTTCAATACAATCTTTCCACCACAAATACGCTTTGGTGGCTGATCTGCCAGTTTTTTCTCTGCAATTTTTTTTATCACTCCATCGCCACAGACGATCATGAGGATCGTGCCTGCGGTATGCCGTATATTTTTTGCCATTTGACATGTATTCCTTCCAAAATATGATTTCGTATGCCCGCATCCAGTGTACCAGATTTTCCGCTAAAAATCCAGCACCGCCTCACGACAGCCCTGCGAGGTTCAGAAACGTCTGTGCCAGATCCAGCCTGCCATAGCCCCACTCCCGGTTCGGATACAGCATGCCCGGTGTCTGCGCAGCACTGCGGATAAATTCACTCTTGACATCAGCTGTATTTGCCGCCGGCAGATTGCCACGCACGACTGCCCATTCCAAAAACATGGCTGCTGCCCCGGCTGCGATCGCCGCTGCATAGGAGGTTCCCGTGTGCGTCATGTCCTCCGGCCCTTCGATATCGACAGCCGGTGCTGCAAAATCCGGTTTGATCGAGCCATCTGTCGTATAGCCTCTGCCTGAATCCAGATACAACGCCCCGCTACGGTCATCATAGCCGGCGACTGTCATCGGCGTGCTCGCCGTACCCGGTACGGTCAGTGTCACATCCGGATTTGACGAGAGAAAATAGACCGGAGACTCTAAAAACGCACTGATCGGCAGCCACATATGAAACGTGCCATACACATAGTTT
>JBNMKT010000129.1:0-7781 GCA_050874485.1 bacterium | reverse complement strand
GGCACCGCCTGCCAGTAAAAATGCACCCATGCTGGCAGCCATTCCGATACAGATCGTAGATACGTCACATTTGATATACTGCATCGTATCATAGATCGCCAGACCTGCAGTGACCATTCCTCCGGGAGAATTGATGTACAGATGGATGTCCTTTCCGGGATCTTCGGACTCTAAAAATAATAACTGTGCGACTGTCAGGCTGGCAGTCGTCTCATTGACTTCCTCACCGAGGAAAATAATACGCTCTTTTAACAGACGGGAATAGATATCATAAGAACGCTCTCCTCTGCTCGTCTGCTCTACGACATAAGGTACTAAACTCATATCAAAAAACCTCCTTCAAAACCATTTCGCAAAATGTACAAAACAGACTGACCTTATACAAGGTCAGCCTGCCATCATCTTTCGTTTATTCAGCGTCTGTCTCTGTAGTAGTCTTGGGCTTTGCCTTTGCTCGCTCCTTCACATTCGCCATTACGAACTCTACTGCCTTCTTTACAGCAATATCTCTCTTCATGGACTCCTTCTCGGAATCACCCATGTAGTTCTTGAGATCCTCAGCCTTCATGCCATACATAGAAGCCATCTTCTCGATCTCTGCATCCACATCCTCATCAGATGCCACAATATTTTCTTCCTTTGCGATCTGCTCTAATACAAGGCTGCTCTGAATACGCTGTAATGCCTCCGGGCGAACCTGCTCCTTGAGCTTGTCGATTGTCATGCCTGAGAACTGCAGATACTGGTCAAATGACATACCCTGTGCTGCGATTCTCTGTGCGAACTCATCGATCATACCCTGTGCCTGCATATCGATCATTGCCTCAGGGATCTCCATCTTGGACTTGTCGATGATCTTCTGGATCGCCTCATCCTCCTTGGTTCCCTTTGCAGCGTTATCCTTGCGCTCCTGCAGCTTCTTCTTTACGTCCTCACGGTACTCTGCCATTGTATCGAACTCTGATACATCCTGAACAAACTCATCGTTGAGCTCAGGCAGTTCCTTTGCACGGATCTCGTTGATCTTTACTTTGAATACAGCGGGCTTTCCTGCCAGCTCAGCAGCCTGATACTGCTCAGGGAAGGTTACGTTTACTTCTACTTCGTCACCGGTATTCTTGCCTACGAGCTGATCCTCAAATGTATCGATGAAAGAGTGTGAACCGATCTCTAACGGATGATTTTCTCCCTTTCCGCCC
Organism: bacterium; assembly: GCA_050874485.1. Lineage (GTDB taxonomy): Bacteria > Bacillota > Clostridia > Lachnospirales > Lachnospiraceae > W0P33-017. The sequence goes on along the minus strand of JBNMKT010000129.1, from coordinate 6,582 downwards.
TCAAATGCAACACCATCTACAAATCCCTCGAAGTCGATCACTGCTGTATCGCCTTCCTGAACGGCACGGTCTGTCACGGTAATGGTTCTCGCATTTGCATTTCTCTGTGTCTCGATCTCAGTATCTACTTCCTCGTCAGATACGCTTGTATCGATCTTGGTTACGGTCACACCGTTGTACTTTCCTAATGTTACTTCCGGTCTCTTTGCTACCTCTGCAGTAAAGATGAACGGCTTGCCTTTCTCGATCTGGGTCACATCTACGGTCGGCTGTGATACTACATCGACACCGCTCTCATCTACGGCTGCGGGATAGTTCTTCTGTAACAGCTCATTTGCAGCATCCTCGTAGAAGATCTCTGCGCCATACATCTTCTCGATCATCGCCTGGGGAACTTTTCCTTTACGGAAGCCCGGGATGGAAATCTTATTTTTCTGTCTGTTGTATGCTGCCTTGATCGCTGCATCTACTGCCTCAGCCTCCACCTCAATGGTGAGCTTGACCATATTCTTTCCTAAATCCTCAACCTGTACATTCATTGTAACTGTTTCCTCCTTAAACATTATCTTAAAGATTTTAAAATAAATATATAATTGAAAAGCGTTGCTGCAAAAGGGCATAGCAACGCCTATGCAGTCATTTATGGATTATAACATAGGAAATTCGGAATTTCCATAACTTTTTTCATTTTTTATATAGAATTTATATATAATCTATAGAAAAGTGTCTGATCGGGCAAAAAAACAGGGTATATCCGATGTCGGCTGCCTGCTTTCGTGCCTTTACACGCATCTGCAGCGCTCGGATATACCCTGCCTTTCTTGCAACGGAAGCGATGAAATTATTTCATCTGCTCCTCCTGCTTCTTGATCATCTTGCGGACCATCTCTCCACCGATAGAACCTGCCTCACGGGAAGACAGATCTCCGTTGTAGCCGTCCTTTAACTGTACGCCTAACTCGCTTGCGACCTCTTCCTTAAAACGCTTCATCGCGTCCTTTGCCTCGGGTACTTCCATCTGGTTGGTACCACTCTTTGAATTGGTTGTTGCCATGGTTGTTTCCTCCATCATACTTTTGCTTTTTGAGTAGCTTTGTACTCATTGCTAGTGTTTCCGCACACACATAAAATATGAGAGGTAATTTCTGGCTACTGATCCGGATTCATCCGCATCAGAATTTCATTCATTTTCTTCTTACGCAGTAATACTGCTAATAGAATCACGTAATAGATCACTCCGACAAGCTGTACGAGCTGATATCCGGAGATCACCTCAGCAGCTCCACCCGTTCCGTACAGCCCACTCGTAATCAATCCGCACAAATCTATAAATCCATGTAAAAACACAACCACCCAGATATTACCTGACCGGAAATAGATCGCCGCAAACGCCATGCCCATCATTCCTGCAACCACGCACTGCACAAACACACCGACTGGGTCTGCACCGATCAGATTCGTCAGATGCGCCATTCCAAACAGAATGCCGGAGACGATCACAGCCTTCCACACGCCCTGTTTCGTCGCACCATAATGTTCGAGCAGCAGCCCCGCGATCGTTCCCCTGCACAAAAACTCCTCTGTTATACCGACCAGTAACATACAGACTGCAAACATCACAATCTCATACCACGGGCGCAGCAGCCGCTCACCTTCATAAGAAGCAAACTGAGCGGCTGCCGAGATCACACCGACAACCAGAAAATAGCCGCCAACAGCCAGACCTTTTGAAAAACCGATTCCCTTTTCTACCAATACATCGCCGCGGCCACACTGTCTGAGCACTACGTAAGCGAGCAGTGCGCCGCACGCTTCCTGTAATGCCAGCAGCGTGTACTCTCCGAGCGGTACATTTCCAAGCAGTATCTGCCATGCAATCGAACACAGCATCATGCCCCCAAGCACCAGGATCTCTGCCAGAATACAATAGATTAATGTATGCTTTTTTGCAAATTGTTGTATTTTATTCATCTTTTTCTTCCCTCATTCGCTCTTATTTTGCAGTGTGTTGATGGCTGGCCAGCAGATATCATCAGATAGATCAAATAGATACCTGTTGTCTGCGCAGCATCAGATATGCCACTACGATGCAAATCACCGAACCGGCCACACCACTTGCCGTCAAAATCATCTGTACATGCGCACCCACATATGCGATCATCTGTTGCAGTGCCATCGTGAACGCACTTCCTGACTGATATTGTTTCAGATAAGTAAACCCGCGCGGCAGCCCGATCAGGATGACCAGCATCACTACCCAGAATACATAGTATGCCGTCCGCCCGAACTGCGTGATCGCTGCACCCATCAGCATCGTCACTGCCGTGCCAGCCAGCGCAATGAGCAGCAGATACTGCCAGCGCAAGATCGGCTGTACAACATCCTCCTGTAGCATTCCCGGATAGATCACTGCTAATAGACTTTTTTCGATCCAATGGAAGATCACAACTGCCAGATCAAATATCAGATAGACAATCCATGTCGCCATCATATATGCCGGCAGCATCTGCCGGCGCGTCTGCCCCATAGCAATCGCATAATTGTAATTTGCGACCATCTGGGCGGCCGAAAAGAAGCACATGTAAAGCAGTGCACCTAATACCATCAGACTGCCCAGCAGAAATACGCTGCCATCCTCTGTACCCGACATCATTACAAGCACAATCACCATACCTACCACATACAGACCACCCAGAAAAAGTGCTCCACTAAGCAGCAGTCCCCGCATTAGGCAGATCTGTTTCCACACATCCTGCATATACCGTTTCATCTATCCATTCCCTCCTACTGTCAACATCATATTTGTTTACACACGTACCTCTATCTTGCGGATAAACAGCCAGCAGATGACCGATGCGATCACAAATAACCAGACTCCAATCAGATCAAAGACGGACAAGCCGCCGATCTGAAACACATTGCCCAATATAGACATTTTACCCATAAAAGTCGTAAAACCTGCAACCGCTCCACTGATCACGGCTGCCAGAAACGTAAATATATAATAGGCGGCCTTTCCAAACCGGTAGATCAGCATACCGTTAATCATCGCAAAACTGCTGGCGATGAAAAATATATTCTGTGCCAGCGCGCATGCCTCTAATGTACCCATCGGCATCCATGCTGCCGGTGCGAGTGTGAAAACCAGATATACGACGAGGAGCATCCCGACAATCTGCAGCAGATCCATATAGATCACACTGATCATCGCATCCTTTCGCGTGGAACCGTAGCTAAGTGTCAACTGCGTGTAGGTCACCAGATCCAGCATGCCATAGATCATAAACATAAGCGCACCGATAAATACCACGGTCTCCGGAAGACGCGACACCAGATTCTGCATACTGAATGCCTCACCGGCAATCAATGTAAAATAGAGGACAAAACCAAATGACATCAATACCGCTATACCAAGTACCCGCCCGGCCCGAAAGCTCGCATAACGCAGCGAACGTGTCAATCCATTCATTATGACGCCTCCCTTCCACATAATGCCACAAACAGGTTCTGCAGTGATACCGGCTGCACCGTCACATCATAGCCGTCAGCCAGCGCCTGTCCCTCCCCGAGCAATACGGTCACACCCTTGCTGCGTCCGATCATCTCCGTATGGTGCACCGTAAGATGTGCACATGCGCCGTCTACCTCCTCTGCGAGACCACTCACATGTACTGCACGCTCCAGCAGTTCCTGCGTATCTTCTTTTAATAAAATCTTACCGTCTTTTAGGAAAATAACCTCCTCAAATACGTTTGCCGCCTCCTCGATAATATGTGTGGAGATCACAAACGTTCTGCCGGTAGCCTCATGCTCCTCTAAGATCAGCCGGTAAAAATCTTCCCTGGCTACCACATCCAGACCAGCCACCGGCTCATCGAGGATCGTAATATCCGCCTTGCTCGCCAGTGCGACGATGATCGTCACCATCGACAACATACCTTTGGACATCTTGGAGATCTTCTTTTTCACATCCAGTCCAAACTGCCCTACCAGACGCTTCTCCAGCTCCACATCCCAGTTCGGATAATAAGTGCGTGCCATCCGCAGATATTCCTTTACTTTGATCGTATTCGGTCCGAGTGTGGAGAGTGTATTGAGTTCTCTGGAAAAACACAGATGATCCAGCGCCTCACGTTTCTCCCATACCGGCATGCCATCGTAAGTTACCGTTCCACCTGTTGCCGGATTCTGCGCCGTCAGAATCGACAGCAGCGTCGTCTTACCGGCTCCATTTCTTCCGATCAGTCCATAGATCTTTCCCTGCTCAATCGTCAGATCAATACCATCAAGCACCTGTTTCTTTCCATACTGTTTTGTAATATTCTCACATACTAACTGTCCCATATCATTCATCCCCCTATTCATGTGCACGGATCATCTCTATTAACTGATCACTGCTGATACCCAGACTCTTTGCTTCCTCAATCAGACCCTTAATATAGTTTTCATAAAATGCATCTTTACGCTTGTTTATAATCTGTTCCTTTGCACCTTCTGCCACAAACATGCCGATCCCCCTCTTTTTATACAAGATTCCCTCGTCTACGAGCAAATTGATTCCCTTCGCCGCTGTCGCCGGATTGATCGTATAGAGCTTCGCCAGTTCATTCGTACTGGGTACCCGTTCCTCCTCCAGCAGGATGCCGCGCAGGATATCTGTCTCTATCATCTCACTTAACTGTAAATATATTGATTTATCCTGAGATAACAGTTGATTCAAATGTTGCACCTCCCTGTCGATGCATCTGTTCTTAACAGTTGCATCATTCTCTATTGTTCTAACTTATTCGGTTGTATAGTTCATTACTTATGTAATTAACCACATCACCGTATAACCTATTTGTCAACAACTTTTCAATTATTTTTGATTGATTTTTGCGGAGTGGTATCGTATACTGGATAGTGCAAACGCGTTAGAGCGCGTTAGGCGGATATGGCGGAATTGGCAGACGCGCTAGATTTAGGTTCTAGTGTCCATGACGTGCAGGTTCAAGTCCTGTTATCCGCATAAAAGACCATCAAACCCTTGATTTTACTAGGTATTTGATGGTCTTTTTCTTTTCTGAGTTATGCGTTTTACGATTGAAATTAACTGACTTGACATCAATGTTGACATCAACCAAATAACATACTCCCTATTATTTTCCATTCTTGTAAGCACATTCTGAAAATGTCACGCACATTTTTATTTGGAATGCATTTTGACTTGTATGCCTCGGGATTTTGGCAAAAAACATGCCAAAAACGCCTCGCGGACACTACCTTCTGAACAGTTAGTTACTGTTCACTCGTACCTCATTCCAGTAACGGATTTTGCCGATGCTTCGCATTCCAAATCGGCAAAATCTGCTACCACCACTGTATCATACGGCATTTTCAGTTCAGAAAATGCCTGCCTGTGAACAGTAACAACAGTTACATCCGCAAATAAAAATTGAGAATTTTTTATTGCTTTTTTCATGACAATTGCATATAATATAAATGAGCAAGAAAGCTTGCTTGATTTAAGTGCATTGCTACTTTGAGTGCAAACCTTTAATTTAAGTGCTTCACTACTTTGAATGTGAACCTTTAATTTAAGTGCTTCGCAGCTTAAAATGCGAATCGTTAATTTTAGGGAGATAAGACACTTATCTCCCTTTTTTGTTATACTATGTAGGAGAAAATATGGATTTTTATCGCATAAATGAGGAATACAATCAGTATCTCCAGAGGTATGAAAAAGAAAAAAGAGGGGTTACAAAAGTACCTAATATCAGATATACTGATCGAAATAAATTTGCTTTCGGTGCAGTTATGCAGGTTAATAGAATAAACTATTATGTGTCTGTATCTTCTTTTGACAAAAAGCAGGAAGCTAATATTTTGATCCGTATACCGGGAGATGAAAAAGAAATCAAGGGGTCTTTACGATTCAACTATATGATTCCAGTGCCGGAGGAGTGTATTGAAAGACTGGTTATTAAAGATGTAGAAGATGAAAAATACCGCTTGTTACTAAATAAGGAATATCAGTTTTGTATGGACAATGCTGAGCGGATTCAGAAAAAAGCAAATAAAATATATGAAATGGTTATAACAAATCGAAAACAGAAATTAACTGACAACAGTTGCTCTTTTAGTATTTTGGAGCAGGGATACCAAGAATATGTTGAAAATGTTTTGAGATAAAGGTATTAATAAACATAGCTGTATCATAAACATTATCAGAGTTTGTAAACACTCATGGGACAATATAATGCAAGGGAAACAATCAGCACCACCAGCTTAGCTGGTGGTGCTGATTCTTGCTTGTTTTCGTCTATTTCGTCCATGTTCTTGCGCCATAGCTGCACTGCTTGAGTGCACTCCCAGCCACAAGTTCGCTTCCGTCATAGACCAACACGCGGGCTTTGTAGTAATATTTTCTGCCCTTCGTGCCCTTGGTGCTGATAAAGCTGTTCTTGCTGCTTGTCTTGAGCAGCTTGTAGCCTGCGTCCTTCTTCGTCGAGCGATAGAACTGGTACTTGACCGTGTAGCCCAGCGACTTGATGTCGGAGATCATGGTCTTGCTGCTCTTGGCTGCGACCTGTACCTTGACGG
>JBNMKT010000128.1:0-7812 GCA_050874485.1 bacterium | reverse complement strand
GGTACACAGAGACTGGCCAGAGTCGTTGGTGTAGGCAAGGCAAAAGAGATTATCTATAGCGCACGCCACATCAAGGCTGATGAGGCTTACAGAATCGGTCTTGTAAATAATGTATATCCCGCAGAGGAGCTGATGCCTGCTGCTAAGAAGCTGGCTTCTATCATCGCAGCAAACGCACCGATCGCAGTACGCGCATGCAAGAAGGCAATCAACGATGGACTGGATGCCAAGATGGATGATGCAATCGTGATCGAGGAGAAGCTGTTCGGAAGCTGTTTCGAGACAGAGGATCAGAAGGCAGGAATGGGCAACTTCTTAGAGAAGGATCCTGAGAAGAAATTAAAGGTAGTTCCTTTCCAGAATAAATAATTCGTTGAGGGCGGATGAGCTCTGAACGCGATTGGGGCTGTGGTTGATTCCACAGCCTCTTTTCTGTGATGGGAATTCCCTATTACAGAAAATGTATCAGAAACGGAGAACAAGACAGATGCTGGAGACTTATGATTTGGAACAACTGGTGATGCCACTGCTTCAGTGGTATCCGTCACATGCCAGAGAATTGCCGTGGCGCAGTGATCCGACACCGTATCATGTATGGGTGTCGGAGATTATGCTGCAGCAGACGCGCGTGGAGGCAGTAAAGCCGTTTTATGCACGGTTTACAGAGGCGTTGCCGGATGTGCGTGCGTTGGCGGAATGTGAGACAGACCGGCTGCTCAAGCTATGGGAGGGGCTCGGTTATTACAACCGTGTGCGCAATATGCAGGCTGCGGCTCAGACGATCATGAGTGATTTCGGCGGTGTCATTCCGTCAGAGTACGAAGAATTGCTGACACTCAAGGGAATCGGACATTACACGGCAGCAGCGATCGCCTCGATCGCATATGGGAGACCGGCAGCAGCGGTAGATGGAAATGTGCTGCGTATTCTGATGCGTGCAGCCGAGGATGATTCGGATATCGCAAAACAGTCAGTCAAGACCCGCGTGGAGCAGGCATTGCTGCCAGTCATACCACCGGATCATGCAGGGATGTTTACACAGGCGATGATGGAGCTGGGCGCGACGATCTGTGTGCCAAACGGTGCACCATTATGCGATCAGTGTCCCTGGTCGCAGCTGTGCCTGGCACATGCACATGATACAGTCACGAAGCTCCCGGTCAAAGCCAGACCCAAGGCACGCCGTGTCGAATACAAGACCGTATTGGTCATCCGCGATGGGGATCGTGTATTGCTGCAGAAACGTCCCGGCAAGGGACTGCTCGCCGGAATGTATGAACTGCCCTTTATCGAGGGCACCCCGACAGACCGGGAGATTCTGGAGACATTGAAGCAGCGTGGGCTGTCTGTGATCCGTATGCAGAAGCTGCCGGATGCAAAACATATTTTTTCGCATGTGGAGTGGCGGATGAGCGGTTATGCGATTCTCGTGGAGGAGGCGGCTGCAGATAGCGGCATGTTGTTTGTAGAACCTGCTGATTCCGAACAGACATATGCGATACCGGCGGCATATGCAGCATATGCGCGTTATATGAATATCCGGATCGGGCAGGAGAAGTTTCTGGAATAGAGTGAAAAAGAGGAGGGCGATGCACCACTGCATCGCCCTTTTAACATTATGAAAAAGAAAATATGGGAAGTAACTAATTGTTTGTTCCTTTGTATGATTCAATCATACGGGTTAATTATGAAATTCGTATGAGTTATTTATGAACATTATGTAAACATTTGCTTTTTCGGGGATTGTTGCCTATAATGACATTGCATTATATGTAAAAGGACAAATACAAATGAGGAGCTCATATGAAAAAGGGAAATAAACAAGTATTAGGACACGTGTTAGCATGTGGTACACAGATTATGTGGGGTGCCACCTTTGTGTCGACCAAGGTGCTGCTGAATCGTTTCGAACCTGCACAGATTCTGTTTATGCGGATGCTGCTGGCGCTCGTGGTGTTGTCCGTGGTCTACCCGCATGTGTTGAGACTGCGGGACCGCAGACAGGAACTGGCATTTGCCGGAGCCGGACTCACCGGACTGGTATTGTATTTTTTACTGGAGAACACGGCGCTCACAATGACATATGCATCGAATGTGGGCATCATCGTGGCATGTGCACCGTTTTTCGTGGCGGTGATGGTCGGAATCTTTTTTAAAGAAAAACAGGGAAAGAATTTTCTGATCGGATTTGTGATCGCGATCTCGGGTGTGATCATGGTCAGTGTGAGTGGCAAACAGAGCTTTCATCTGAATCCGTTCGGTGATTTTCTGGCGTTTCTGGCGATGATTTCGTGGGGAGGCTATTCTGCGATTGTAAAAAAGATCAGCGAATGGGATTATCCGATCATAGCGGTGACGCGGAGAATCTATTTTTACGGCGTGATTCTGCTGCTGCCTGTGCTCATAGTCAGGGGGGATCAATGGGATCTGGGGGCATTCCAGTCACCGACGGTAGTCGCAAACCTGTTGTTTCTGGGGCTGTGTGCCAGTGCGCTCGGGTTTATGCTGTGGAATCTGGCTACCGGATGGATCGGCGCGGTCAAAACCAGTATATATATCTATGTATCTCCGATTGTCACAGTCGTGTTGTCCATGATTGTGCTTGGTGAGAGAATGACCGCGCTTTCCGTGGTCGGTTCGATCTGTATACTGATCGGGCTCATGGTATCGCAAGGGAGGGCGATCCGGCAAAAGAGTTAGGCAAAAAGGAACATGCGGCTTGACTTTTTTTGACGGGCAACGGATAATAAAAGCGACTGTATTTCAATAAACCATATAAGGGGACAAGACATGAACTATGATGTAATCGTGATAGGGGCCGGAATCGCCGGAGCAGTAGCCGCCAGAGAACTGGCAGAAAAGGGCAGCCGCCGGGTTCTGCTTTTAGAGCAGCGGTCTCATATCGGAGGCAACTGTTATGACAGGATGGATGATTATGGGGTGCTGATTCATACATACGGACCGCATATTTTTCATACAAATGATGAAGGGGTGTATGAATATCTGTCCCGGTTTACCGAGTGGTATATGTATCCACAGGGACACCAGGTAGTGGCAAAGGTCAATGGAGCGCTGATCCCGGTACCATTCAACCTGAATACACTGCATCTGGTCTATGAGGAACAGAAGGCACAGGAGCTGGAGCAGAAGCTCATAGCAGCCTATGGAGAGGGCAGCCGTGTGCCGATCATGGAACTAAAAAAGAGTGAAGATCCGCAGATTCGTGAGATCGCGCAATATGTATATGAAAATGTATTTTTGAAGTACACGATGAAACAGTGGGGACAGACGCCGGAGGAGATCTCACCGGAAGTGACAGGGCGTGTGCCTGTGCTGATCTCCCATGACAACCGCTATTTTCAGGATCGTTATCAGGGTGTGCCGCTGCATGGCTTTACACCGATGTTTGAGCGCATGCTTGATCACGAAGCGATTGATATACAGCTTGGCGTGGAGGCATCGGAGCGGCTGACGATCACAGAAGACGGTGTACGGCTCGATGGGGAAACGTTTGACGGCGATGTGATCTATACCGGTGCGCTGGATGAACTGTTTGACTGCCGCTTTGGACGTTTGCCGTATCGCTCGCTGCGGTTTGATTTTGAACATCTGGATCAGCCGGATTTCCAGAATGGACATTCGGTAGTAAACTATACGGTGAGTGAAGACTTTACGCGCATTACAGAGTTTCAATACCTGACGGGGCAGCAGGGCTGTGACGGCACGACGATCGTGCGTGAGTATCCGTTTGCATATACCGGTGCGCAGGGTGAGATTCCGTATTATGCGATTCTGAATGAGGATAATCAGGCATTGTATGAGAAATATCGTTCGCTGACCGCGCATCTGGATCATTTTTATCTGCTGGGCCGTCTGGCAGAATACAAATATTATAATATGGATGCCATGGCGCGCAAGGCGCTCGATCTGGCAGAAAGGATCATGGAGAAGAGATGAAGTTACTTTCGATAGCAATTCCCTGTTACAATTCACAGGATTATATGGAACATTGCATCCGGACATTGTTAGTTGGCGGTGAGGATGTGGAGATACTGATTGTGGATGACGGATCAAAGGATGCGACACCGGAGATCGCCGATTCGTATGCCAAACGCTATCCGACGATCATTCGTGCGATTCATCAGGAAAACGGTGGACATGGTTCCGCGGTCAACGCCGGGATCAAACATGCGACCGGTTTGTACTATAAAGTCGTAGACAGTGATGACTGGGTGGACGAGGAAGCCTTTTTACAGGTGTTGGAAAAACTGCGCGAACTCGCAGGCGGAGATGACACGGTCGATCTGTTTATCGCGAACTTTGTATATGACAAGGTGGGCGTCAAACATAAGAAGGTCATGCGCTATACATCGATGTTTCCGGTAGAACAGACATTTGGCTGGAATGATGTGAAGCTGATCACAAAAGGGCATTATCTGCTGATGCATTCGGTGATCTATCGTACCGAGATGCTCAGAAAGTGTAAGCTGGAGCTGCCGAAGCACACGTTCTATGTGGACAATATCTACGTGTACCATCCGCTGCCGTATGTGAAGAAGATGTATTATATGGATGTTGATCTGTATCATTATTATATCGGCCGCGAGGATCAGTCTGTCAATGAGGAAATCATGATCGGCCGTATCGATCAGCAGATCAAGGTGAACAAGATCATGGTCGAGGATTATGACCTGTGGAAGATCGCCAATAAACGTCTGCGCAAGTACATGTTCAACTATCTGGAGATCATTACGGTCGTATCTACCGTGTTGCTGCTGCGCTCTGGGACAGAGGAGAATCTGGAGAAAAAGAGGGAACTGTGGAAATATATCAAACACTATGATATTCGCCTGTTCCATCATCTCCGAAACGGCATTATGGGTAACACGATGAACCTGCCCGGCCGTGGTGGACGCAAGATTTCTGTGGCAGCGTATAAACTGACCCAGAAAATTGTGGGGTTCAACTAATACAGTTACGATCAAATAAAAAGATCACCAAAATCATTCAGACCAGTTCTGCTTTCCGGGGAATTCACGCGAACGGCACAGAGGAAAATCAAAATCAGATTTTCTCTGCTGCCGCGTAGAGCTAGATAGGAAGCTATTTCCGCGTGTACCCGTCGCATAAATGGTCTGCCTGATTCCGGTGATCTTTTTATTTTGCGGTAGTGTATTGAAAACACACATAATCATATGAGTCAGACTGTAGGATAACTTTCACAAAAGCAGCCCCACACATATGTGATGCCTGATTTTGCTGCCTTTGCACGATGGAGAGGAGACTCATAACTCGTGGAAGCCTTTGCTGAACACGAGTTAGGTTTTCAGAGGCTCATCGGAATGGTTCGTGCAACGAAAGCAAAACAGGTATACAAATGGGTGGGGCGGACGCATGAAGGAACAAAGGTATGATCATATAACCGGTCTGGCTATCTTGCGGGTCATAATTTTTTAGTACATTACGCCTGACTCATTTCGTTCAGGATCTCATTCTTGAGCTTGTACAGCTTGTCTGACAGATCCACATAGATCTTTGCGGGATTGACAAAACGCTTTGTCTCGTCCCAGATTGTATCCTTTTCCTTTTCACAGATCGCACGGATCGTCATTGTATCCGGTGATTCATAGACACATTCGCCGTTTTTGAATATCGGGACAAGCAGCTCACGCAGTGTGTAGCTGTCTCCAGCGATACGTGTCTTTTTCCAGGGCTCATTCGGATCAAATAACAGCATATCCTCGTGCGGGTCAAAGGTCTCGTCAGCGAGACAGATCAGATCAGCGCGGATCTTGCCGGTATCATTGTCATAGATGCGGTAGACTGTCTTGTTCCCGGGGTTTGTCACCTTTTCGGAGTTCTCGGACAGCTTGATCTTCGGAGCAAAGCTGCCGTCCGGAGTCTGGATCGCTGCCAGCTTATAGACACCGCCGAATGCAGGATTGTCCTTGGAGGTGATCAGGTTCGTGCCGACACCCCAGGAAGTGATCGTTGCGCCCTGCAGCTTCAGTGATTCGATCAGGTACTCGTCAAGGTCATTGGAAGCAGAGATGACTGCATCCGGGAATCCGGCTTCGTCTAACATGTGACGGACTTTCTTTGATAAATAAGCGAGATCACCGCTGTCCATGCGGATACCGTAGTAAGTCAGCGGAATGCCTGCTTCACGCATTTCTTTAAATACGCGGATAGCGTTTGGCATACCTGATTTTAACGTGTCATACGTGTCCACGAGCAGAATACATGCATTCGGATACAGATCGGCATATGCTTTGAAAGCGGTATACTCATCCGGAAAACTCATGATCCAGCTGTGTGCATGTGTGCCGAGTACCGGAATGTCAAACATCTGACCGGCGAGTACGTTGGATGTGCCCTTGCAGCCGCCGATGACAGCCGCTCTCGCACCGTAAGTACCGGCATCAGGACCCTGCGCGCGGCGCAGACCAAATTCCATGACTCCGTCACCTTTGGCTGCGTAGCAGACGCGGGCTGCTTTGGTAGCGATCAGACACTGGTGGTTGATAATGTTGAGGATCGCCGTCTCCATGAGCTGGGCTTCCATGATCGGTGCGACGATCTTGACGAGTGGTTCACGCGGAAAGATCAGTGTGCCCTCGGGGATTGCATAGATGTCACCGCTGAAGCGGAAATCTTTTAAATAGGAGAGGAAATCTTCATCAAACATCTTTAAGGAACGAAGATAGGCAATATCATCTTCGTCGAATTGCAGTCGTTTTACATAATCGATTAACTGGTCGAGACCTGCACAGACGGAGTAACCGCCGCCACAGGGGTTATTGCGGTAGAATGCGTCAAACACAACAATATCGCGATTCTGGTTTTTGAAGTAGCCCTGCATCATGGTCAGTTCGTACAGATCAGTGAGCAGAGATAATTTTAAGGTGCTCATAGTATTTTTGTCAGGCATTGCCTGACGCCCCTTTCTTGTGATAATTAGCTTATAGTATAGCCTTATTTTGGTAAAGCGTCAAGAGACAAGACATCTGACTTGTCTAACCGATGGAAGCTCGTACATCATTCTGGTGACTGGTCAGTAACTGTCGTTACTGTTCAGACAGTACCTGAGCACTTTGCTGCTCGGGTACGTAAGAACATGTTTCAGGTGTGAGCAGGCTCTTTTGCGAAGCAAAATTTGAAATGAGCCTGCGAATCGTTACTGGAACGAGGTACGAGTGAACAGTAACTAACTGTCCGGGCAGTCAGGATTCCATACAGTTATGAATTGTAATAATCTCCCATGCAGTGTATAATACAAAGTAATATGCATTGACGGCTGAATCAAACAGACAGGGGAGGAAGGAATTTTATGGACGAAAAAAGATACGGCTCGGATCAGCCGGGCTATGATACAGATACATTCGGAACGACAGGACAGACTTACCGGGGGCGCAAAGAGGGCACCTACAAGCAGGATACATCGTGGACCAATGTACCACCGCAGGGCACACGGAATCAGAATGGGACCTGGCAGAATCGATCACAGGGAGACGGTTACCAGCAGCAGACAGCGTGGAATGGTAATGGCACAGGTGGATCGTATGGAACGCAGTACCAGCAGAATGCGCAGCCGGGATACGGATTTGGGATTGCTTCGCTGGTACTCGGTATTTTGTCACTCGTATTTTTCTGGTGTTTTTTAAATATACCGCTTGCAGTTCTTGCGATTATATTTGCAGTCGTTCATTTTGGCAGGAGCGCCGGGCATAACGGATTTGCAGTCGCCGGGATCGTGACATCGGTGGTGTCTGTCGTGCTAACGATCCTCATGGTTGTGCTGCTTGTTGTATT
>JBNMKT010000127.1:0-7828 GCA_050874485.1 bacterium | reverse complement strand
ATCTAAATATTATTTTAAATATTATATAAAAACAATTACACAATTTCAATTCTTCTTCGATAATCATCCGCATAACAATGGCCGCATTTGTGCAGGAGTGCACTGCGGTATACGTCTGCGGCCAGCAGATCCTGGGAAAAATATTCCTGCAGGGCAGGTACTGCCGGCAGATCTGTCCTGGGATCGTGGATCTGGGCCGGGCGCGTGATGAGCGGCGCGTGTGACTGCTGCTTGATCCTATGCAATAGCTCGGCAGCAGATGAGCGGAAACCGAGTACACGCAGATAGGGTACATGGCCGGCAGCATCGATCAGCGGTGTCGCAGGCTGCGCAGGGAGCTGCAGCAGAATATGTGTCAGGACACGTGCGATGCGTGCGCGTGTCAGACTCTTGTTTTTCAGCAGATCACAGAAACCGTTAAAATCATGGTAGGCATCCAGAGATCGCAACATGCGTGCGGACAGGTCACTGCTGCAGTCGAGATAGGATGTGTATCCGTGATTTCGTTGTGAGAGCAAGGCATACTGCAGCTGTGCGGACAGATCTTCCTCCTCTAAAAAGGCATAGCGTCCGATATATTCACGCAACAGCCGCGCAGCCGTTTCGGGCAGCTGCCCATGATTGTGCAGTGACTGTAGGGACGCGGATGCATCGTCAAGCAGTAGTTGGCGGCATGCACTGGCAGACAAAAATTGCTGTGGATGACCAGTAAAGTCGAAATCATCTGTAACGCCAGTGAAATCAGAGGAACAGCAGGAATTGTCCGTAATACCGGCAGAATCGTGATAGCTGCCGAGGCGTCTGACCGGACATGGCTGCAGATTCGCATGCGTATACCCGATTGCCCGCAGATACTCAAATGCCAGCAGATTATTCGGATGATCGAGCAATGCCGGGTCACAGGTATCTGCGCAGCAGCGGTGGATCGCAGCTGATCGTGCCTGTGCATAGGGAAGCCCAGATGATAGCCCTGCCTGAAGCTCAGCCTGAAAATCCGTCGATTCAGTAGAGAGCATGCGTGCCAGATCGCGATACGGTCTGTCACAGATTGCCGGATCTTCACAGCCGAAGCTGATGGCATCCGCTACGCCTGTCGTATGCAGGGCTGCAATCCCGGCGCGTGCAAAACCTTCTGCACTCGCAGTGCTCGCGTATACGGGCAGCATGAGTACCAGATCAGCGCCGGCTTCCAGCGCCATACGCGCGCGGATATATTTATCTGCGATTGCGGGAGCACCGCGCTGCACAAAGTCCCCACTCATGACTACGATCAGATAGTCGCAGCCGGAGTCTGCACGTGCCCGCGCAATCTGATAGGCATGTCCGCTGTGAAATGGATTGTATTCGGCGATAATTCCGCATACGCGCATAAGCGTTGACCTCCTATTTTAAAATTGCAAAATACTGTTTTTTTATTGTAACATTTTCACATTGCACTTGTCCACTTGGAATAAAAGATGTATACTTAAACTTAATTATGGGCTATTGTTCACAAAACAATCATCCATTTACTGTGGACATAGCGAAAGATCATTAGCAGATAAAGGAGAGAGTAAGGAAATGAACGTATTAGTTATCAACTGCGGAAGCTCATCATTGAAATATCAGGTGATCAATTCTGACACCGAGCAGGTATTGGCAAAAGGTCTGTGCGAGCGAATCGGTATCGACGGCAGACTGGTGTATACACCGGCAGGCGGAGAGAAGGAGATCAGCAATCTGGACATGCCTACACATAAGCAGGCGATCCAGTATGTGATCGATGCGCTGACTAACGAGAAAACCGGTGTGATCAAGAGTTTGGATGAGATCGGTGCAGTCGGACATCGTCTGGTACATGGTGGTGAGAAGTTTGCATGCTCTACATTGATTACTGAGGATGTGATCAAAGCGGTAGAGGAGTGTAGTGATCTGGCTCCGCTTCACAACCCTGCGAACCTGATCGGTGTGCGTGCATGTCAGGAACTGATGCCGAATACTCCGATGGCAGGTGTATTTGATACTGCATTCCATCAGACCATGCCGTTAGAGGCATATATGTATGGTATTCCGTATGAGTATTATGAGAAGTATAAGATCCGTAAATATGGTTTCCACGGAACCAGCCACAGCTTTGTATCCAAGAGAATGGCACAGCTGCTCGGCAAGCCGATCGAGGATCTCAAGATCATCGTATGCCACCTTGGAAATGGTTCTTCCGTATGCGCGGTAGACGGTGGTAAATCTGTAGATACTTCCATGGGACTGTCTCCGTTAGAGGGACTGATCATGGGAACACGTTCCGGTGATATCGATCCTTCCGTTATGGAGTTCATCTGCAAGAAAGAGAACATGGATATCAATGGTATCATGGAGGTATTAAATAAGAAATCTGGTGTACAGGGTCTGTCCGGTGTATCTTCTGACTTCCGTGATCTGCAGGCTGGTGCCGCAGATGGCAACAAGCGCTGTGAGATGGCAGTCGATGTATTCTGCTATCGTGTACTGAAATACATTGGTGCTTATGTAGCTGCCATGAATGGCGTAGATGCAATCGCATTCACAGCAGGACTCGGAGAGAATGATGAGATCGTCCGCCGCAAGATCGTAAGCCGTCTCGGATATCTGGGCATCAAGCTCGATGAGGAAGTCAACGACAACGGACGTGGCAAGGAGATCGCGATCTCTACACCTGATTCAAAGGTTCCGGTATGGATCGTACCTACGAACGAGGAACTTGCGATTGCCCGTGAGACAGTTGCTTTGTTAAAATAAGATGGCACTCACCGCATCACCTGTGAAATGTGCTCATTCATGCAAGCATGACTCACACATTTTCTCGGTGATGGCTGAACTGTTAAAAAATAAGTAAAAATTATTGTTGACAAACTTTTTCGCGATAGATATAATAGGGAAAGTGTGGATAGGAGACAGACCATGAAAATAGATATTTCAGATGTATATTCCCTGGATAATAAGGAAATAACAAGAGAAGTCCATATTGAGATGGTCGAGTTCACATCCCGTCAGGGAGTATTTCCTATTCAGGCAGGTGAACCATTCGACTTGACAATCGCCAATGAGGAAGGCAAGCGGCTGCGACTTTCGGGCGAAGGAGATGCGACGGTTCAGATTCCATGTGACCGCTGTCTGCAGGAGGTTACTTATCCTTTTCATATTGTGATTGAGAAGGTGATACCGTTTGCGGATGCTTCTGACGAAGCAGAAGAAGACAGCGACGAAGCGGCATCCTATATAGATGAGGATCGCGTGCTGGATGTGGATCGGTTGATCTACAACGAGATATTGGTGAACTGGCCGGCAAAGGTTTTGTGCAGACCTGATTGTAAAGGAATCTGTCCAAAATGCGGCACGAATTTGAATTTAGCTGCCTGCGACTGTGAGCAGGGCGAGTTAGATCCACGCATGGCACAGTTTCAGGATGTATTTAATAAGTTTAAGGAGGTGTAACCAAATGTCAATCTGTCCTAAGAATAAGTCTTCAAAAGGTAGAAGAGATAGAAGACGTGCAAACTGGAAGATGTCTGCGCCTACATTAGTAAAGTGCAGCAAGTGTGGCGAACTGATGATGCCTCACAGAGTTTGCAAGAACTGTGGAACATACAATAAGAAAGAGATCATTCCTCAGGACTAATCGTAATCAGAAATAAAAAAGAGTCGCTTGCGGCTCTTTTTTTTATGGATCAGGAATTTTCTGTCCCATAAAATGCTCTGCGGGCAGGATTCTTTTTACGAGACAGGAATATCTTGATTTTTATACAGAGTTATAGTATAGTCCTTGTAGAGTTGCTGTCTAAACAGGACTTTGCATTGACTGTCATGAGGAGGATAATATGTCAGATACGGTTCATGTGGCGTTAGACGCCATGGGCGGTGACAATGCACCTGGCGAGATTATAAAAGGTGCGGTTGACGCCGTAAAGGAACGCTCCGATATAAAGGTCACTCTGGTCGGACAGGAAGCAGTCATAAACGAAGAATTGCGAAAATATGACTATCCGAAGAACCAGATTGATATCAGGAACGCGACAGAGATGATTGAGATGGCAGAACCGCCGGTTGTGGCGATTCGCAAGAAAAAAGATTCATCCATCGTGGTCGGAATGAATATGGTAAAGCACGAGGAGGCTGATGCATTTGTATCGGCTGGCAGTTCGGGCGCGATTCTGGCGGGTGGACAGCTCATCGTCGGCAGAATCAGAGGCATTGAACGTCCCCCGCTGGCACCGCTGATTCCGACGGAAAAGGGTGTGTCCCTGTTGGTAGACTGTGGTGCAAATGTAGATGCAAGAGCGTCTCATCTGGTGCAGTTTGCACAGATGGGTTCGATCTATATGGAGCATGTAGTTGGAGTGAAAAATCCCCGCGTGGCGATCGTGAATATCGGTGCGGAGGAAGAAAAGGGAAATGCGCTGGTGAAAGAAACATTTCCATTGCTCAAGGCATGTCCCGGTATCAATTTTATTGGCAGCATCGAGGCGCGCGAGATTCCACACGGAGGCGCAGATGTGATTGTATGCGAGGCGTTTGTTGGAAACGTTATTTTAAAGCTGTATGAAGGTCTCGCAGGAACGCTGGTGGGTGTGATCAAGAAGGGTCTGCTCAGTACATTCAAGAGCAAGATCGGTGCGGCACTCGCGTTACCGGCGTTGAAAAAAACGTTAAAATCATTCGATGCGACTGCATATGGCGGAGCACCGCTGCTCGGATGCAAAGGACTGGTCGTAAAGACGCATGGCAGTGCGAAAGCGATCGAGGTGAAGAATTCAATTATTCAGTGCGTCACGTTTAAGCAGCAGGCGATTAATGATAAGATAAAGGAAAATATACTCGCGGAAAACAGCGGGGAATAAACATATTTTTTCATGAACATATAGTTAAAAAGAAAGGAAAAGCGATATGGAATTAGAGAAGCTGAAAAGAATTATTGTGGAAGTGTTAAATGTGGATAAGGACGAGATCACAGAGGATACTACATTTATCGATGATCTGGGAGCAGATTCTCTCGATATTTTCCAGATTATTATGGGCATCGAGGAAGAATTTGACATTGAGATCCCTACCGAAGAGGCAGAGAAGATCAGCACAGTCGGTGATGCGGTTGAACAGATCAAAAACGCATTAAACTAATTTCGTAGAACGGGAACGGAGGCGCTGACGATAGGCACCTCCGTTTTTTATCCATGTAAAAAGGAGGAGAGAAGTGAAAAGACCGAGAGAATTCCAGTCGGTGATCGGCTACCAGTTCAAGGAGGAAGGACTGCTGACGCAGGCACTGACACATAGTTCCTATGCCAATGAGAAACATATGAAAAAAGGTTCTGACAATGAGCGTCTGGAGTTTCTGGGGGATGCGGTGTTGGAGATCGTTTCGAGCGAATTTCTCTATCATAAATATCCGCAGCTGCCGGAAGGTGAGCTGACCAAGCTGCGGGCGAGCCTTGTGTGCGAGCCGACATTGGCATTTTGTACCGAGCCGCTGCATCTGGGAGATTACCTCCAGCTTGGAAAAGGTGAGGACATGACAGGCGGCAGAAAACGCAAATCGATTTTGTCCGATGCACTCGAAGCAGTGATCGGAGCGATTTATCTGGATGGTGGTTTTGCTAGTGCAAAGGAGTTTATCTCCAAGTATATACTGACAGATACAGAGCATAAGCAGCTCTTTTATGATAGCAAGACGATCCTTCAGGAAGAGGTACAGGCTGGTGACCGCGGCGCACTGCATTATGAACTGATCCGCGAAGAAGGACCGGATCATAACAAGCATTTTGTGGTAGCTGCTTATGTGGGAGACGAGATGCTGGGCACTGGAGAGGGGTCTACGAAAAAAGCGGCGGAGCAGCAGGCGGCTTATGAGGCATTGCTCAAGCTGCGTGGACTGGACGGAGGTGACGCATGTATTTAAAGAGTATCGAGCTGCAGGGATTCAAATCATTTGCCAACAAGCTGGTATTTGATTTTCACAATGGAATCACCGGCATCGTCGGACCAAACGGCTCCGGAAAAAGTAATGTGGCAGATGCGGTGCGCTGGGTACTCGGAGAGCAGAGCGCCAAGCAGCTGCGTGGTGCGAGCATGCAGGATGTTATCTTTGCCGGAACAGAGAACCGCAAGCCGCTCAGCTATGCATATGTGGCCATCACGCTGGACAATTCGGATCATCAGCTTCCGGTTGATTATAATGAGGTGACGATCGCCAGGCGCGTGTATCGTTCGGGCGAGAGTGAATATCTGTTAAACGGCAGCCCGTGCAGGCTCAAGGATGTCAATGAACTGTTTTATGACACCGGTATCGGAAAAGAGGGCTATTCGATCATTGGACAGGGACAGATCGATAAGATCCTGAGCGGCAGACCCGAGGAACGGCGTGAACTGTTTGATGAGGCGGCAGGTATTGTAAAATATAAGCGCAGAAAAGCAATGACACAGAAAAAACTCGACAGTGAGCGGGAAAATCTTGTGCGTATCAATGATATTTTGTCAGAGCTGGAGCGCCAGGTCGGGCCGTTGGAGCGTCAGGCGGAGAAAGCACGTATTTATCTGAAGAAAAAGGAAGAACGGAAAAACTATGACATCCATGCTTTTTTGATGGAAATGGATCAGATGGAGCAGCAGGAGCATTCCTTAAAGGATAAATACCAGATTGCGGCTGATCAGCTCACGGATACGAAGCAGAAAAAAGCACAGAATGAGACCGCCTATCAGGATCTACAGGATGCCATCCGTGCGATGGACGAGCAGATCGCAGCGATCCGGGATGAGATTGCGGGAACGAGTGTCACAAAAGGTAAGCTCGAAGGCCAGATCAATGTCTTGAAAGAACAGATTCATACGGCGCAGATGTCGGATGAGCATTATAAAAACCGTATGGCTGCGATCGAAAAGGAGCGCAGTGAGCGTGAAGAACAGCAGGGCAGCTATGAGGATGAGAAAAAGCAGCTTGATGAGCGCCTCGGCGCAGTGACACAGAAGCGCATTGCATTGGAACAGCGTTTGTCGGAAGTCCAAAGTAAGATTGCAGAGTGTAATGCCGGGATCGAAAAAGGAAAAAATGAGATTATCGAATTGCTCAATCATCGCGGCAATATCAAGTCCCGTGGGCAGAAATATGATACGATGCTCGAACAGATCAATATCCAGAAGGCACAGCTGACAAAACGCCGTCTGCAGCGCAAGAGCGAGGAATCCGGTTATGAACAGGAAGTGATCCGCTGCGAGGAAGAACTGCGCGTGGCGACGGAGCAGAGCAGCACGCTGCAGCAGGAGATCACAGATTTTGAGGAAAAAGACAGGGAGTGGAACAGAAAACTCACTGATACAAGGCGGGCATTAGAAGAAGCGACCGTTTCCTTCCATAAAAAGCAGTCCAGACTGGAGTCTCTGCAAAATATCGCGGAGCGCTATGAGGGCTATGGTGGCAGTGTGCGCCGGGTCATGGAGAAGAAGGATGAGATCCCCGGCATTCACGGTGTCGTGGCGGATCTCATGAAGGTAGAGAAAAAATACGAGACAGCGGTGGAGACTGCACTGGGAGGTAATATCCAGAATGTTGTGACCGAAGATGAAGCAACGGCAAAGCAGCTCATCTCCTATCTGAAGCAGAACCGGCTTGGCCGGGCGACATTTTTACCACTCACGAGTGTCAAAGGTGGAGATAACAGTAAATATGAGAAGGCACTCGGGTATACCGGAGTGCTTGGTATGGCAAACGAGCTGGTGAAGGTAGAGCCTGTCTATACCGGGATCATGGCATATCTGCTCGGTCGGGTTGTTGTCGTGGACACGATCGACCATGCACTCGCATTGGCAAAGGAATTCCGCTATT
>JBNMKT010000126.1:0-7830 GCA_050874485.1 bacterium | reverse complement strand
TTTCCGCCGTGAGAGGGCGGCGTCTTAACCGCTTGACCAACGAACCGTTTATTATACTACCAGACGGTTCACCGTATGTCAAGGATTTTTGCAAATTTTTTATATTTTTTAAATAATTTCTATTTTTCCTATTTTATTTATTCTATGTATTCTATCTATTCTTCAAACAATGATGATCTGTTGTATCAGGATGTATTGTTTTACAAATGAATCATAACGAAAAAGGGATCTCTCTTTTGAGAAATCCCTTAACAGTCCGTACGGGAATCGAACCCGTGTTTCCGCCGTGAGAGGGCGGCGTCTTAACCGCTTGACCAACGAACCGTTTATTATATTACCAAACGGTTCGTGCTTTGTCAACAATTTTTTATGATTTTTTGAATAAAAGTTCCATCACATCCGGCAGACTGCTATCTCCCTCTGCCAGACGAATGAGAATCCCTGCGTAATCTTCCGCCACACCCAGTGCATGTGCCATATTCATGTCAACCGTCCGGTAGAGCTGTTCATCCTCCATATCTGTAAAAATCGGTGTCACCATCTTATACGCGAGCACATTCCCCTCTGTATTGACTGCAAAAGCACCATACTCCAGATAAAAATTGAGCATAGCCACCACCTGGCACACCGCACCCAGGCATAACGGATCGATCGTCTCCGTCAAAGTAATGACACTCGAAAAATAGCACACCCCATCTGCGCCGTCTGGCAGAGGCAGGAAATAGAACTCGCCCATGACCTCATCCTCTTTGTTTCCAAATTCTGTGTGCAGCGTTGCGAGCACATCCATCTGCAGACCTTCCTCTTCATCCATTTTCCGAAGCACCGCCGGCACTTTTTCTGACTCAAATATTTTGAGCAGCCGCTCCAGAATCATCCGTTTCCGTTCTTTATCCTGCATCTATTTTTCCTCCATATTATTTATCATTATTTCTGTCATTTCAACCTGCATCCCATTGCTATGGGAATCTGCTGACGATCAGGCTTTCTGATGATCTCGGCAGATCACCTGCCTTTTTCTCCTTTAATAGATGTATGATCTGGTGATCACATCACCCATTTTTTCATATGTTCTTGAAAAGTAATTTATGATCGCACTGCTCTTTTTCGTCAGAGGGTTCACACAAAGTACCGTATCTTCATCATGTTCATGCGACATCGCCTGGTAAGCTGCCTGCAACAGGCAGATGACATCGATCGATGGCCGTTTTGTAGAATTCCACAAAAACTCAATCACATAATATCCACTCTGCTCACGAACAAGAATACAACCGACGCATATATTGACCGTCAGAAACAAAAAGCTATAAGATCTATGATACTTCGAACGGCTCTCCAGATACGGAAATATCCCCTGCGTATCATACTGCTGCATTTGTCTGACATAACGCACAAACTTCATCCATTCTGCCGATGACAGCTCACCGAGTGGCACGATTTTCTCAAACGCATGCAACTGAATCTTCCGGCTTAAATATTCTTTTTTCAGATCACCCAGCCGGATGCGGTAAAGTGGACTTTTTTCTTTATTCGATGCAAAACAAAGATAATCGAAAAAATCCTCCAGTGAGCGTGTCGCTTCCCCACTCACATAATTACACTGCAGCGTAGCCCGGCTCTCTAACTGACCCGCAAAACGGAGCGTATCTACGAGTTTTGTCGCAATTTTTTTCCGACGGAAAGCGTCTTTTACATATAGATAAGTAATGAACACATCCTCATCCTGCCACTCTGTGACAAGCAGCCCGCATGCCTCATCACTTTCCATGGTTCCGAATGCCAGATCCGCACGCTCCCATACATCCAGCGGGGCCAGTTCCTGAAAATCCTGCCAATTTTCCCGGGTAATCTTTTTCATCTGTAACATAGCTGATCTCTCCCCTTCAAAATATGAGTCCCATTGCTATGAGAACTTGTCGATTAACAGGTTTTCTGATGGCCTCGGCAGATCACCTGCTTTTTTAGGAAATTCTACCGTCAATCCTACGCTTGTCACTAATTCAATATATGGATCATATTTCTCTGGAGCAGCCTGATAATCCGAATTTAATACCGGTGTCTCGCCATCCTCTTTGCAGAACAGCTTCTGATACAGGAAACGCGCATATACCTTGCCAATGTGATCCATAAATGAAGTCTTGCCGGAAAATCCAAATTGTGCAAGCAGCTCTTTCCGTACCTGTTCGCGGCAGGCTGATTTATCTTCTTTTATCTGCTGCTCTAAAGGTCCATTTTCCAGCTTTTCCATTAACGCATCCAGCTGCAGGAAGTCATCCACAATCTGTTCCCTCTGACTTTTTTCCACCCAGGCAGATATTCCACTGAAAATGATAGACAGCCCTGCAGACGTCACATTTGCAATGGATTCACCCAGCGGAGCGATCGGTGTATAGCCTAGAATCGCTCCCAGCATGGAAGCCGTACCCGTCACCAGTCCAAATGAAGATGTCATGATCTGGCTGTTTAATTTACACGATACCAATTTGACGATTCCCTGTTCATATCGCTCATCCTTTGTCTGCTGCGGTTCTTGCCCCGGCAGAATGCCATTTGACTGCTGTTTACGCGCTGCCAGCAATTGTTTTGCCGAGGTCAGATGTTTTTTCCCGTGAACTGCCTCCACCAGATCTGCTGTACTGCAGCCGATCTGAATTGCCGAAGATACAATCATCAGGCCAAGCATTGAATCATAAGTCGTATCCAGCTGTGTGAACTCCGTGTCATTGATCAATTCCTCCACATACTGTCCGACATGCGTGAGAACAGAAATACTGCACCCTAGAGTCACTGTCAGATCTGAGAGCGACCCTGTCAGTTCTGCGATTGCACGAGCCCGTTCCCAGCCTGTCATCTCCCCAAAATTATGATAGAGCTGATAGCTTTGTGATACGATTCCAACCAGTGAATTCAAACCGGCCAGTGTTCCAAGGACTCCGCCCGCCAGATCCAGATTTGTCAGCAAACCTCTCGAAGTCTCTTTCCACTGAAAGAGCCAGGCGATATCTGAATCACCGCTGATCCATTCACCCTGATCCAGAACAGTCCCGGCTATCTCCGTTATTTCATCCGCTTTTTCGGCTACTTCCTCACCGACAGACGGTATCTCTTCTTCCTCCTCATCTTCGAGTCTGTAATATGCCTTTTTAGGTAAGCTTGCATCTAATTCCAGCAGTTCGCGCAGCGTCGTCTGAATGATCTTAATGTATGCCTTTTTTTGAATTTGCATGATCTGTTTCTGGTCTCTGGTGGCTTCTTCCTCCGTAGCCAGAAACGCCCGATATTCCGCTGTGCAATTCCAGAACTCTTTATATTTGTTTTCTAATTTATCCTGCAGGCTGTCATGGGATCGTTTATCCTTATTTGCGTTGCTTTTCGTCTTCTTCTGTGTTTCGCCTGACACAGTCAGATGACTTTCCAGTGCCTCCTGATTTTCTGTTACGAATGCCTGTGCGAGATCCAACTTATGCCAATAGATCTGTCCCCCGTTTCTCCGCTTCCAGAACTTAAACTTTGTGGCTACCATCCGTTCCTTAAACCGGTCCAGATTCGGGACATACCCTGCCTGTGAACAAAAGGCGGCTGATACATTTGGCGATTTATACATGCCGTTTTCTACAATATAATAGATAAACAGACGCTCGCGCATGGATTTTTTCAACATTTCCAGCACAAAACGTTCCTTGGTCGTTCCCGTACCAAATACGCCATCCCGGTGCATATTGCGAAGCATCCACTGATCGATACTATGTACACCCTCAATCTGATCCTGTTCCAGTCCTTGATCGTCTACTTTGATCTCCTTTTTTTCCAGACCGAGATTCCCGGCATGCTCTAACAGAGTTGTTAAAACCCCATCCTTTTTCTGGTGTTCGCTCACCGGCAGATCTTTCTTTTCCAGATACTCTTTATAATCTGTATATAACGACTGTTTTCCACCATCTGCCAGAACATCTAATAACGCGTTTTTTTCTTCTTTCGACAGTTCTGTTTTGTTCTTTTCCCCAACAGCCGGGCTGTCCTCCTTATGCTGATCACGCTTCCTGTCCACCTGTATAAGATAGTTTTCGATTGCTGTTTCATATACGCGGAATACACGGGCCTTCCGTTCGCGCTTCTCATCTTCACCAATCAGTGAGTCATTCGAGATGTCCAGTCTTTGATAGACATCCAGAAGTTCTTCCATCTTCTTTTTGAGCTGACTCGCATCCAGTTCCTGCGCTGTCCCTGAACCAACCATCTGCTTATTTGAGATGAGCTGGCGTTTTTGTAAATAATCCCTATATGACTGTAACTGCGAGGTTCCCTCCTGCATCTGTTCTGCCTCGCTTTGGTACAGCTCCTCTGAAACCGATGATTGACTGTTTCTGTCAGTCTGGAGCGTTGATCCGGTCTGTTCCCCCTGAACCTGTATTCCGGTTATTTTTTCTTCGTATTTGTGCGCCCGCAACAGTAGGTCTGTCAGTTCTTTCTGCTCTGTCGTGTTCTGTTCTGATACACGCATAGAGATTTCCGTGTTGTAATGGGTACTGTAATATGGATCTTTTATAATCTGTTTTTTGACCCTGTAGTAGTTCACATAATCGATGATCTTATTATAAGCATCTTCGAACTGCTGACGCTGCTCCTGATACTCCGTATCGTCTGAGTCTCCGAAATGATTCTCTGTAATCAGCTTTTTCAGCATATATGTCTGTGCTGACACTTTCTCCAAAAACTCTGCATGTTCTATCAGAGAGGCATCATCACGCACCTGAAACTGTGAGAGATCTGTCTGCATATACTGTTCCAGACACTGCATAATAACAGCTTTTCTGTCGGATTGATAATCCATAACCAGTTTTGCATTCTCGTCTGTCTGCTCACCAAAGAAAGATGACAACAGATCTATATTATGCGCTACATCAATGTGTGAGTCCAACACCTCTTTATGATTATTTTCCAGATATGCAAGCACCAATTCTCTGTCGCTCTCTCTTTGAAGTGCAAAGCTATGTTCGGTCTGCTCTATCACAAGCGCATGGCATCTCTTTTGGAACAATCGCGATCTGCGGTTTGACTGCTTTTTTCTCCGTTGCTTGCTGCCCACACTATTGGTATAGGCTTCTGTAGAATACTCGCTGTCAGATGCCATCGACTGATGACTCTCTTTCAATGCCTGAATCTGCGCCTCCCAGTCATTGTTCTTTGTGCTTTGCAGATTCTTCTGTTGCTCCATCACATGGGACAGATTCTTCTGCACGCTGTTCTGCTCCTGCGCCGGCAGCACATGTGTCTGTATCACATTTCGCACGCTTGTCTGTTTGATTTGTGTTGTATCATTATTCCCTGAACACACGTTTTTCTCCTCTACTCATTCTGCCAATTTTTCATGGTAATCTTTTCATCTGTAACATCGCTGATCCTGATATCAGAATAAAATCAGCATAAAACTTATTCTTATTCTAACGAATGAATACGGACAAAACATGGACAAAAACGAGGATCGTCCGCAAACCTTTTCATGTCCGGACAGTATGCAAAGTACCCCTGTGTGATTCCACACAGGGGTACTCCATATGATTCCAGATGACCTTTTTGATCAATCCTCATAACCGTTGGGATTATTCTTCTGCCATCTCCAGGAATCTGCACACATCTCACGGATGCCATACTCAGCTTCCCAGCCAAGTTCACGCTTCGCCTTGGACGGATCGCAATAGCAGGTAGCGATATCGCCCGGTCTGCGCGCCTTGATCACATAAGGGATCTTTATATCATTCGCCGCCTCAAAATTCTTCACGATATCTAAAACACTATAGCCGTGTCCGGTACCGAGATTGTAGATGCTCAGTCCCTCATTTTCTTCGAACTTCTTCAATGCTTTCACATGTCCACGAGCCAGATCTACGACATGGATATAATCACGCACACCTGTTCCATCCGGTGTATCATAATCATCACCGAATACACCAAGCTGCTCCAGTTTACCGACTGCAACCTGTGTGATATACGGCATCAGATTGTTCGGAATACCATTCGGATTCTCTCCCATCGTTCCACTCGGATGCGCACCGATCGGATTGAAGTAGCGAAGCAGGATCACATTCCACTCCGGATCTGCCTTCTGCATATCGGTCAGAATCTGCTCCAGCATAGACTTCGTCCAGCCATACGGATTCGTGCACTGTCCCTTCGGGCAGTTCTCTGTGATCGGAATCTCCGCAGGATCGCCGTAGACCGTTGCAGATGAAGAAAAGATAATATTCTTGCATCCATTCTGTCTCATGACATCAACGAGTGTCAATGTACCTGCAATATTGTTTTCATAATATTCCCACGGTTTTGCTACGGACTCTCCGACTGCCTTCAAGCCTGCAAAATGAATACAGCTGTCGATCGTCTCCTTTGCAAAGATCTCGTTTAAGATCTCACGATCTAAAATATCACCTTTATAAAATGTCACTTTTTTTCCGGTCAGTGCTTCGACACGCTCCAAAGACTTTTCACTGGAGTTTGAGAGATTGTCGAGTACGACGACCTCATATCCCGCATCCAGCAGTTCCACACATGTATGGCTGCCGATATAACCTGCTCCGCCTGTCACTAAAATTGCCATATCCTTACCGCCTTTCTTATTATAAATGTTTATAAATGTATGTTTACATATTTTGTATCTGTCGCTAGTATTAGTCTAACTCTTTTTGTGGAAAAATCCAGAAAAAAATGTATGCGGAACATGGAATTATGTTGCATCCACTGTATAATCGTGTAAAATAAGAACAAGAGGTGATCGAAGATGCAGGAAAAATATAAAAATTCGTACAAAGCTACACAAAAAGAACTACTCTCACTGGCTGTATACAATGTCGGATACCAGAAATGTGATCCACTGTATCAATGGGGGCCGGGTATCCGAGACCATTTTTTAATCCATTACATTATTTCCGGCCAGGGATTTTACGAGACAAATGGGAAAACATATACCCTCTCAGCCGGTGATACATTTCTGGTGTATCCGAATCAGATCGTCACTTATCACGCAGATCAAGATGATCCCTGGGAATACGCCTGGGTAGGTTTTAACGGAAGCGATGCGCTGTCTATCACAAATGCAACTGACTTTTCCATGGATGCGCCGATCATCAAACAAACCGCTTATGGTGAAGAGATCCGCCATCAATTTTTACATATTTATGAAGCCAGGGGAAATGAATTCGATCATGCTGTTGAGATGACCGGACGTCTCTATACAGCACTTGCATTATTTATGAAAGGTGCAACAAAAAAGCCACCGCAGACTTCCTACGATAGCTATGTGCAAAAAGCGACCTCCTATATCAGTTCCAACTATTCCTATCCGATCACAGTGGAGGATGTCGCCGCTTATGTCGGTCTGAGCCGCAGCCACCTGTTCCGGTCTTTTGAGAAAGTATATGACTGTTCTCCGAAGGAATACCTGACTAATTTTCGTATTCGTCAGGCCTGTGCACTGTTGCGGCAAACGGATCTGTCCATCACAGCAATTGCCAATTCCGTTGGATTCGAGAATAATTTGTATTTTTCAAAAGCCTTTCACAAAGCGCAGGGAATCTCGCCGCGCAAATACCGGGCAGAAGCACGTTTGCAAACACCGGAATAAATACAAAAATGTCAGATAACCATATGGCTACCTGACATTTTTACGTTTATTTTGATACTTGTTTTTCAATCAATTAAGCTAACTTTGCCTTAGCTACTTCTGCTAATGCTGCAAAGCCCTCTGCATCGTTTACAGCCAGCTCTGCTAACATCTTACGGTTCATGTCAACACCAGCTAACTTTAAGCCGTGCATCATTCTGCTGTATGATAAA
>JBNMKT010000125.1:0-7906 GCA_050874485.1 bacterium | reverse complement strand
TCTGCCGGATAGATGACCTCCTCCATCTCCTCCATTGTATTGATGCCCTGCTCGTTCTGGTGCAACGCAAACTGACGGCTGATATCGCCGAAAAACCAGTTCTGGTCTCTGTTGATATCCCATAAAAACAAATATGCATCTATCGAATGATCGAGAATCTTTAACACATTCAGATAGTTTCGGATGCGTTCCTCACAGTACACCGGAAATTCATGCTTCATCCGGTATTTTGTATCATACATCATCTCATCACTGCGGTTGAACAGTTGTTCCATACTCTCGCCTAGGTCATGACGGACCGCATAACCACAGGCGATAGACATCGTCATCGCCCGATGCTCATTTTTCTGTGCTACGAGCTGCTGCACCTGTGCGAGCGCCGCCCGGATCACAGACTCGTCACCATCCGGTATGAGCACGCAGAACTCGTCACCGCCGATCCGATAACACGTACCAATCGATGCAAATGCCGTCCTCATGCACTCTGCCGCATCGATGGTGACACGATCACCTGCTTTGTGTCCATATCTGTCATTACACAGCTTCAGGTTATTGACATCTGCCACGACACAGGCCGCATGTTCGTTCTGCTCACACGCTGCCAGTTCTCTCCTGAAAGCTGCACGGTTGCCGATACCGGTCAATGCATCCATGTACGCAGCCTGTTCGAGCTCCCACTGATATTTCTGCTCTCTTGTAATAATATCATCAATATGCCGGAACGCCACGATCACATGACCATCAAAATCGTCCTCATTCACACGCACAGCCTGTACTTCAAAATACTTGTGTCCAGAAGGGTTGGGCAGGCTCTCATAGCGATAGAAAAACCGGTCGTTCTGCGTCAGTTCCTGTAACAGGACTTCCCTTCTCATGACATGTAAAAACTCTTTTTGATTTGCTTCCACAATATAGTTCACACAGTAATTCTCTATATTTTTTGAATAACTGAATTTTTTGTGCGGCCGGAGATCTAACAGTTGTATCGCATTTGCCTTTTCACTGACTTTTAACGACTCCGCCACATCATTTTTCAGATCTACGTAATGAACCGTCGTGAAGTCCCTGCACAGAACATCTAAGAAAATCTGCGTGGAGCTTAACTGCTGCGTTGTCTCCATCTGACGCGTACGGTCAAGCAGATAACTGATCGCTAACACATCCCCGCTCTCTGCATCCTCATACATGACAAGATGATGCTCCGCAAACATCTGACCATCCAGCACATTCTTTGTCCAGTAGCTATGACATACATGACTCTGACCGCTGTGGTAATGGTCGAGCAGCCGCTCCCGGTCAAAAAAAGAACGATACGCCGCCTGTTCCTCCGGCATGACTTTCTCTCCCCAGTATGCAATCACATCCGAAAATGCTGCATTTTCTGGCAGACCAGTCAGTTCATTGACATTGTATTCCTTCTGGCCGATCACCTGATGCATGATGCCCGGAACCATATTCTGTGATAGATTCACATTATAATACGCACCCGCACCCCACGCACAGACATGCTCCAATATCCCGATCTTTTTCTCCAGTGTTTCTGTTTTTATGGTTTTCATGCTTTCGTTTCCCTCTGTATCCATTCTTCCCCGCATATTTTCCGGTTTAAAACAATAAAAAAGAATCCTAGCGGAGCATTTTATATGATGGAAATTCCTATCATATAAAAAAGGGGAGCCTTTCATCATCTCCCCTAACCGCATCCTTGATTTTACAAGCTTTGAATCCTGCCTACCAGCATCTGTTTCCTGATAGATCTTGTCTCATATATAAATTTGTTTATTTTTAGACTATCCCTTTCTACGGCTTCTGTCAAGCGATTTTTAAGTGCAAGCGGCCGATGCTTGGGGATTGACACAGCGGTTGATCTGCTATATGATACATATATAAAAGAAATGGGTTTTCACCGTACAGTCTATGACTTAGGCGGGCTACTCGTTTCTTTTTTTATTGTTGTGAAATCATACAAATATTTTTTTCCATCCTCGGCATGCCTCACCAGCATGATCGCTGCGAAAATATTATATCGCTCCAACACGCCGTCATTATCATATACCGGAATGCCAAAGCGGATCTTATATCTATACCACCCGAATTTTGCATCCTTTTCGTGTTTGTTTTCTCTATTTTCCTGCCATAGCTTTTCAACAGGCAACGCAATCTGTATGAGTTCCGGTATTGCCTGCGCTGCATTTGCCTTCGCCACTCTTCGCGGTCCTTTCAATGCGATCCGACTTTCGGAATTCGCGTATTCATCCGGGAAATCCGTATCAATAAATATCTTTTCAGAGCAATATGCGATTTCATAAAATTCACCGATATAACTCTTTAGATAATTCTCAACTTCCTTCCAATCAGCTCGCGACAATCCTTTGAAACGCTTATCATTGATCAGCACAATATGATTTCCATCCGCATCCCGGACAATCGTCACATTACGCTGTCGATCCAGGCTTGTCTTATCTTCCGCTTCTCCAAGAGTTAATAATTCAAAATATCTCAGCAATGACCTCTGCAGACGGACATCGCTCTTTCTAAAATATTCTATGACATAGGCTTCCTCATCCTTATCATCAAAAAGCATACTGTCTTTACGAACATCCTCCCCGCACAAAAGATCCGTGAATGACATATCCAATGCCTTGCATATAGGCACCAGCTTATCCGACTGCGGATTGATCTGCTTTTTTCTCCAATCGCTGATTGTGCTAACTGCTATGCCCGTTCTTTTGGATAATTCGGTCTGACTCATATGCAGTTCTTCCAATCTGGCAAAAATTCGTTCATATATTTTCATGTATAATTTCCTTTTCCGACTTTTCGGAAATTATAACATTTCTCAATCTGTTTTACAAGCCTGCCTCTTATTTTCTCCCATATAAGATTCCCATGCCACTGATCATCCACGGAGTGGTCACAAAGCCCGGGATAAAATCGAGTTTCTTTTCCAGATTCCCGATATAATGGATCTCAGAAATTCCTTCTTTTTGTAATGCACGGACAAACTCATCCATGTCTCCATAGAGGGCTTTCTGCGAAAACATATCCTGAAACGAGAATGCACCGCCTTTTTTCACGACTCGCAGTGCCTCCCGCACGACATCACGTTTGTCTTTCGCTGAATGAACTTCATGAAATACAAAGTTGCTCACTGCCGCATCAAACGTCTCATCCGCAAAATCGAGCCTCGCGGCATCTCCTTTCTGAAACGATATCCGATCTGATACGCCCTCAATGCGCGCATTTCTCTCACACTGTTCCTTGGCATAGCTCCATTCCACGCCCCAGTAATCCATCGCTGTGATCTGTGCATCCGGAAACGTTTTCGCACATCTTACAGTCAGCGCAGCTGCTCCGCATCCGATGTCGAGCAGTGTTCCCTCGCCGTCCCAGTCCAGATGTTCGACGAGATGTTCATGCACACCTGCCATCATATTTCCTTTTCCAAAGGCAAACTGTTCATGACACAGCAACATATAGAGCGCCATGACAAGCGTCAGTACACCGATCACACCCACGATCCCTGTAACAATAGGCTTTCGAAGCGTTATCTGCAATATCACCGCAAGTGCCAAAAGCACCGCCGACATTCCAAACAGCAGATACAATGCCTTCTCAGGCACCCAGTTTCCATAATTTGTCTTTTCGTTCATATTATTCATCTGTTGATCCTCCTTCGATAAATTGTTTGAGCATGAGCACATAACAGTTGTGATTCATCTTCATCTGTTATGTTAGTATAGACTAACTATTTTGTCAACACACCCCTTTATAATAGAAACCATTTCGTGATTTTCTTGAATTTTCCATAAAAAAGCGATATAATATGACCATCTATACAAAGGAGTGCATGTATGAATTACGACGAGAATGTTTTTAAAGAGAAAGCCAACCGGAAAGTCCGTAAGATCTGGATTGTATTTGCAGTATTATTATGTGCAAACTATGGTACTGATGTATCTAACGGCCTGTATCCGGTCTCAAACTATATCATATTCTTATTATTATGCTGGATTCCGATCATAGCCGGAGAGATCCTGCTGCGGGTCAAAGGTTTTGCTGATGAACGTTACAAGCATGACCTGGCGATCGGCTACAGCATCTTTTATCTGTTTCTCGTATGTACGAGCAGATCCATGATCGCCTTTACCTATATTCTTCCGGTTACGAGCCTTCTCGTTATCTACAAAAACCGGAATTTCATGATCAAATGCGGTATTGGCAACTGCCTTGGCATCGTCGCCAGCGCTGTCTACCGCTATATGTCAGGCTATCAGTCAGCCGACAACATGAAAGATTATCAGTTGGAGCTCTCCTGTCTGGTACTGTGCTATATCTGTTATGTCATGTCAATCCGTCACTTAAACGAGGCAGACGGTGCCCTGACTGACAGCATCAAGGACGATCTGCATCGTGTTGTGACCACTGTAGAAAAGGTCAAGACCGCCAGCAATACTGTCATGGACGGTATCACTGTCGTTCAGGAGCTCGCCAATGAAAATAAACATGGCTCCGATCTGGTAGTACTTGGCATGAACAAGCTCTCAGATAACAATGTACAGCTTCAGGAGCACACCAGTTCCTCACTGGATATGACAGCCGGCATCAACAATCAGGTACAGAATGTCAGCGCCCTGATCAACGACATGGTATCTCTCGCGACGCAGTCCAGTGAACATGCCAAGAGCAGTTCTTCTGATCTCGACAGTCTGCTGCACACAGCCCACACCATGTCCGATCTGTCTACGGAGGTCGAACATGTATTAGGTGATTTCAAGAAACAGTTTGAGACTGTAAAGCAGGAGACCGGAACGATCGAAGAGATCTCTTCCCAGACGAATCTTCTGGCACTCAATGCTTCCATCGAAGCTGCACGCGCCGGTGATGCCGGCAAGGGCTTTGCTGTCGTTGCCGAGGAGATCCGTACACTGAGTACGGAGACGAAAGAGTCATCCGGTCAGATCAAGAAAGCTCTGGTACAGCTCCAGAGCACATCTGAGAAAATGACGCAGTCCATCGAGCAGACACTGGAATTGATCCAGCAGACATTACAGAAAATCTCACAGACCGACGAAAATGTCGAGCAGATCAATACCGATTCCATTCAGCTCGGTCAGCATATCGAGGTCGTGGATACTGCAATCAAAGAGGTCGAAGTCTCCAACCAGCATCTGGTTGACAATATGGAGCAGATCTCCCAGATTGTCTCCGAAATGTTGAGCTGCGTGACCGATTCTGACGAGACGAGCAAACGAATGGTCAGCAAATACGATGAGAGTGCACACAACATCGATAAAATTGAATCCACACTCGAGGCACTTATGTGTGAGCTCGGCATCGGTGGATTTATGGGTATCGAAGATGTCGTACCAGGCATGAAGGTTGAACTGACTGTCAAGAATCATGGCTCCGAAAACGTAAATACACGAAAAGTATACCGTGGAGAACTGATCAAGCATAGTAACCATCACCTGACAATCTCACTGACTGATCATCCGGATTTTCCGGAACATACCGTCTGCGATATCCAGATCGTCGCCGGAAACGTATTATATTGCTGGAATGATGCTGTAATCAGCAATTCCGATCAGGCTGGCACCTACTCAATCCGTGTAAATTCAGCAGCACAGATCAACAACCGTAGAAAATATCCACGTATGGATATCTCCAATGCCTGCCGGATCAAAATCTCCGGTTCTGACCGCAGCTATGAAGGCCGGCTATACAATATCAGCGCGAACGGCTTTGCATTTATCTGTGCTGATAAATACTTTGCCGATGCCAAAGGTCAGCGTCTCACCCTGGAGATCGAGAATTTTGACCTGCCTGCCCATAACCGCCTGGATGGCCGTATCATCCGCTGTTCAGAAAACGAAGGTGTCTACATCGTCGGCTGTCAGATGCCGGATGACGACCCTGCTATCATGGAGTATGTAAACAAAAAACTGGGTATCACAAACTGATGATCTTATAATGCACGGAAGGTCGCTGTACATGCATTGTACAGCGACCTTCCGTGCATTCATCCCGAATCCTACAGATACATTCCGTTTCTGCGAAGACTGGTATATGGTCTTTTTCCTCTCACTTCACGCGATTGTTTCAAATCAATATCTGCATATAGAATCTGCTCCGTGTCATCGGCTTTCTTCACTACATCCCCATTTGCATCTACAACGATCGATTCCCCGGAAAAGTCCATTGCCCCTTCACTTCCGATGCGGTTGCACATCGCTATCGCCACACTATTCTGAAATGCCTGCACCCGCAATTCCCACTCGAACATCTCTGATGGCTCTGCTTTCGTATTGACCGTCGGTATCAGAATCAGGTCCGCTCCCATCAAGGCTTCTGTGCGGATACTTTCCGGATAATGTCTGTCAAAGCAGACGACAATTCCGATCTTGCCGTATTCGGTTTCAAATACTTTGAATCCATCATCTGCCGGTGTGTAGTAGTCCTGTTCATAAAACATCGGTGCCTGTGCGACATGCACCATCTTCTGCACACCTTTGATCTCTCCGGCTGCATCGATATACAGGCTGGCATCATATGCTTTAGCGTTCTCCTCCAGATAGATATTGGGCACAGCGTTCACATGATTTTCCCTACACGCATCCCGCAATGCTGTGACTTCCTCCGATGCAAGCGATAATCTGTATTCTGTGACATTTTTTCCTTCATACTGTGGAAAAAACTCTGTCAGCTGCACCTCCGGAAATAGTACCAGATCAGCGCCTTTTTCTGCGGCACATCTAATACACGAGATACTTTTTCTGAGATTTTCCTGTATACTTCCCTCATTTTTCATCTGAGCTAATGCAATGCGCATAGTCTCTTCACCTTCTTCTACTATTTCTATTATTAAAAACACGTATCCAGAATATCCTGATCCAGACCTTCTCTTCCAGTGATCTCTCCAACCGCAAAATACAGGATCGCTCCTACCAGAAGCCCCCATACTACGGCATTGATTCCTGCAATCTTGATAAAATACGTTGCAAAAATATAGGTAGCCACCGCACCGACACTGCTGCACACTGCCGCCTGCTTTGTTCCTTTTTTCCAGAACAGTCCTCCGACAAGCGGCCAGAGGAACGTACATTCCAGACCGCCAAACGCAAACATATTCAATAGGAAAATAATATCCGGCGGATTGATTGTGAGAACCATGACGATGGCCCCCAAAACCAGTGTCAGAACGGTACTTACAAGCTTGACATGCTTCTCATAGCTTTTATTTTTTACCGGATCATCCTTCACAATATAGGTTTTCCACAGATCCTTCACGATAGCAGCTACCGTGAGAATCAGCAGCGAATCTGCCGTAGACATGACGGCTGCCATCGGCGCAGCGAGGAAGATAGCTGCGATTCCCGGTGGCATGATCTTCTGTATCATATATGGAATAAAATAATCCGAAGTTGGCAGGTCATTCGTATCTACCAATGCACCCGCCCATGTTCCGGCCAGATGCATTCCCACAATGACGAACCCACAAGTCAGCACACCGATCCACATTGCACGATGCATGCTTTTGGTATCTTTAAATCCCATTGCACGCACGGCAGTCTGCGGCAGTCCCAGCGTACCAAACCCAACCAGAATCCAGTAGCTGAGCAGTCCACCCGGCGTGTATTTTGAGAAAATATCATCGTATACATTCGGCAGATTCGCCGCAAGTCCCGCATCGATCGCTGCCAGACCTCCACCAGCCCTCAGGGCAAAAAATAAAAACAGGAATGTTCCGATACACATGACAATTCCCTGAATCGTATCAGTGATCACCACTGCACTGAATCCACCGATTGCGGTATATAAGATCACGACGGTTCCAAAAATCAGCAGAGAAGTCACATGATCCATCCCCGTGATCGATGCAATGAGCGTCGCACCACCAGTGAAC
>JBNMKT010000124.1:0-7983 GCA_050874485.1 bacterium | reverse complement strand
TACTCGTCTTTGTCAACGATATGGACCGGATACGCGCAAAGCTCGGCAAATAGGAGTAAAATATGCAAACAGAACACAGATGGAAGCGCAGGGGTGGATCCCCGGTGCTCACAGAATACGATTATGAACTTACGGCAGGAGCGATCCTGCCGCTTTTACAATTTCCACTGCTCTCCCAGTGTGAGGGGATACGCCATGGATTTACGACACGTTACGGTGGTGTGAGCAAAGGTGAATGCAGCACCCTGAACTTAAGTTTCGCGCGCGGTGATGATGAGGCTGCGGTGCGTGAGAACTTTGCGCGCGTGGCGCAGGCGTTTGGAGTATCGCCGGAGCAGATTGTCTGTTCGAAACAGACGCACACGACAAATGTGCGCCATGTGCATGCTGCTGATGGCGGTGTTGGTGTGACACGTGCGCTGCCCTGGAACGATGTGGATGGGTTGATCACGGATGAACCGGGTGTACTGCTCGGTACATTTTATGCGGATTGTGTGCCACTGTTTTTTGTCGATCCGGTGCATCATGCGATCGGGTTGTCACATTCCGGCTGGCGTGGAACTGCCGCCCGTATGGGCGCTGCGACGCTGCAGGCGATGGCTGGTGCATTTGGCACACAGCCGGAGGATGTGAGGTGCGCGATCGGGCCGAGTATCTGTGTAGACTGCTATGAAGTCAGCGAGGATGTGGCGGAGCAGTTTCGCATTGCATTTCCGGAACATCATATAATAGATGAGATCCTGCATGCGAGAGGTGGGGGCAAATACCAGCTCGATCTGTGGGCGGCAAACCGTCAGGTCCTGCTCGATGCAGGTGTAGCACCGTCACATTTACAGATCACGGACATCTGCACCTGCTGCAATCCGGATCATCTGTTTTCGCATCGCTATACCGGAGGCAGGAGAGGAAATCTAGGGGCATTTTTGATGTTGGAGTGATTGAGAGGTGGAAGAATACTGTAAGTAGCAGACTATTTCGTAGGTGGCATTTGTTGAAAATAAAAATTGACATAGCCGAACGGCATAATATATAATAATTTGTATATTTTTTTGCCGAACGGCTATATTATGTTATTGCACATAATATTTGTCTGAACGGCTGAATTTGAAAGAGGAATGGAAAATGAAGGTCACAGATGTAAAATCATTAGGCGAAGCAATTCGCAGTCGTAGAAAAGAACTGCATTATACACAAGCCTACCTGGCTGAGTTTACAGGATTTAGCACGAGCTTTATATCTGATTTGGAGCGAGGCAAGACAACCGCAGAAATCGGAAAAACAATTACGCTGATCAATTTGTTGGGGTTAGATCTGGTGCTGGAAAAAAGAGGATGACAGGATGAAACATTTGAGTGTCTGGATAGAAATTAATGGTGAGCAAACCTATGTTGGAGATATCAGAGGTCAAGGCGCAGGAGATGCTCGGTTTATTTATTCCAAGGAATATTGTTTAAATCCGTATTGTCATCCGATTTCCATACGTTTACCGTTTTCGGATGAGGCGTTTTCTGTGAAAGATACGCGGAATTTTTTTGAGGGTCTATTGCCAGAGGGATTTACCAGAAGATGTGTGGCAGATTGGATGCATGCAGATGAGGACGATTATCTCACCTTGTTGGCCGGCTTGGGGAGAGAGTGTCTGGGTGCAATAAAAATCATAGATGAAGAACAAGATGTAGATGCGGTAACTTATAAAAAACTCACGGTGGACGAAGTGAAGCAACTGGCAAAAGAGGGCGCTTCAGAAGCTGCTGATTTGGTCACAAAAGCACATTTATCGCTCACGGGCGCTTCAGGAAAAGTGGGTCTATATTACGATAAACAAGCGGATGACTGGTATTTGCCGATGGGGGCTGCACCTAGCACGCACATTGTAAAACAAAGTCATGTTCGTTTGGATGGAATTGTTACAAATGAGCAGTTAAGTTTGATGACAGCCCAAAATGTTGGGATAGAAATACCGAATAGTTTTGTGATCAATGTTGGTGATGGCCGGGATGAGGATGTCCTGTTTGCAACGGAGAGATATGATCGTAAGTTTGAGCAGAGTTCAAAGAAAATAGGTGATTTGCCTATACCATTTCGATTGCATCAGGAAGATTTTTCGCAGGCATTAGGTATTCCGTCATCAAATAAATATGAACATAACCATGCAGGTTATCTGGTGAAAATGTTTGATATTTTAAAACAATATTCGGCAAATCCGATGGAAGATCAGTTAAAGCTCTGGGATCTATGTATATTTAATTATCT
Organism: bacterium; assembly: GCA_050874485.1. GTDB lineage: Bacteria > Bacillota > Clostridia > Lachnospirales > Lachnospiraceae > W0P33-017. The sequence goes on along the minus strand of JBNMKT010000124.1, from coordinate 5,730 downwards.
GATAGGAAATACAGATAATCATGTGAAAAATGTTTCCCTGTTATATAGTGCTGACATGCAGTCGATCCGGCTGGCACCTGCATATGATATTGTCAGTACGATTATTTATGAAAGTAGTACAAGAGAGATGGCATTTAGCATCGGGAATGAATATCATATCAACCGTATTGACAGAAGTTCTTTCCAGCAGCAAGCGGGGATTGTTGGACTGGGCGAGAAGGTGGCGATGAAGCATTTTGACCACATGGCGAATATATTTTATTCTGCTTTGGATCAGGCATGTGAGGTTTTGAAAGCAGAAGGGTTTATGAAAGCAGAAGACATTAAAAGAAGAATCATGGAACAACGAAAAATCAGCTAATGTTATGATAGAGGTGGAAGAACAAGTGTTAAATTATATAGAAAATTATATAGAAATAAGAGAAACAATCTGCCAAGCAGCAAGAACATGTGGTGAGATGATCGTACAGGCAGAGCGGGAGAGCCTGCGCATCGAATCCAAACAGGGGCAGGCGAATTTTGTTACGAAGTATGATGTGTCTGTGGAGGCATATCTCAGAGAACGTCTGTTACAGATCGTGCCGGATGCAGTATTTATCGGGGAAGAAAGTGATGTGCAAAGCGATGCGGGGGCAAAGCATGCATTTATCGTAGATCCGATCGATGGCACGACGAATTTTATCAAAGATTATCATGCGAGTGCTATTTCGATCGCACTGCTTGATGAGGGGCGGGTCATGATCGGGGTCGTATACAATCCTTATCTGGACGAGATGTTCTGGGCGGAACGCGGAAAGGGAGCATATTGCAACGGAGAGAGAATTCATGTATCCGATCAGCCGTTGGAGAATGGGCTCGTGTTGTTTGGATCTTCGCCATATTATAAGGAGTTGTGGAAGCCGTCCTTTGAACGGGCATATGCCTATTTTGAGAAGGCATTGGATATCAGGAGAAGCGGATCAGCGGCACTTGATCTGTGTTCGATTGCAGCGGGACGCGCGGAGGTGTATTTTGAATTGCGTTTATCGCCGTGGGACTATGCAGCGGGCTCATTGCTCGTGGAAGAAGCAGGAGGCGTGATTACTGATATTGATGGAAATTCGATTCGGTTCGACCGACCTTCCTCCATACTGGCGCAAAACAAAAATCATTGATCGCCTGTAAAGTCGGGCGGTGGTATAATTTCGGACGAATTTAGAATAAAAGACGGGAGTTATTTTGTACAGACAGAACAACAGAAGAATCGGTGATGAAAAGGAAGTATTCGTATGTGAATGGCTTGAAAAACAAGGATACCGTATTGTGGAGCGCAATTTCCGGTGTCGCAGCGGTGAGATCGATATTGTGGCGAGAGAGGGTGGTTATCTTGTTTTTATAGAAGTAAAATATCGCAGAGGGGCAGCATGCGGTGATCCATCAGAGGCAGTGGATCACCGTAAGCAGCAGACCATTTCGCGGGTGGCATTGTTTTATCTGCTTCGTCATGGATATGCGGAAAATACACCGGTTCGGTTTGATGTGGTATCTGTGAGCGGTGGCAGTGATATGGAGGTTCATCTGTGCCGGAATGCATTTGAGTATTGCGGATGAGACTGCAAAGAAAACAAATCTTGAACGCACAAGCATTTCATAGTATAATTGAGACAATTTAGGATTGAGAATAAGAAGGAGGATTTGTACAATGGTTACATGGAACAATCTCGATACACTGGCTTCCTATGAGAAGCTGACAAAGACATCACCTGTCAATCTGGCAGAGGTGATGAGTGGAGAGGGCGGCGCAGCGCGCGTGAAAAAATACAGTACACCGATGGCTGCCGGTCTGACTTATCATTATGCGGCAAAAGCCGTGGATGATGATACATTACAGGCACTCACGGATCTGGCAAAGGAAGCACAGCTTGCAGACAAGTTCAAGGAGCTGTACAACGGAGCAGTGATCAACACTGGCGAGAAGCGTCTGGTACTTCATCAGCTGACACGTGGACAGCTCGGTGACAAGGTAGAGGCAGACGGCGTGGACAAGCGTGCTTTCTATGTATCACAGCAGGAGAAGATCGCTCAGTTTGCAAATGATGTGCATGCAGGCAAGATCACGAACGCAGCCGGAGAGAAGTTCACGACTGTTGTGCAGATCGGTATCGGCGGAAGTGATCTCGGTCCCCGTGCGATGTATCTGGCACTGGAGAACTGGGCAAAGAAGAATAATACCTTCAAGATGGAGGCAAAGTTCATCAGCAATGTTGATCCGGATGATGCGGCAGCCGTATTGAACGCTATCGACGTAGCACATTCCCTGTTTGTACTTGTATCCAAGTCTGGTACGACATTAGAGACTCTGACAAACGAGTCTTTTGTAAAGGATGCTTTGAAAAATGCAGGACTCAATCCTTCTGATCATATGGTAGCAGTCACCAGCGAGACTTCACCGTTAGCAAAGAGCGATGATTATCTGGCAGCATTTTTCATGGATGACTATATCGGAGGACGCTATTCATCTACTTCTGCAGTCGGCGGAGCCGTACTCTCACTGGCATTCGGACCGGAAGTATTCGCACAGTTCCTCGAGGGCGCTGCGCAGGAGGATCGTCTGGCTGCAAATGAAAACGTATTGGAGAACGCTGCGATGCTCGATGCATTGATCGGTGTGTATGAGCGCAACGTGCTTGGTTATCCGAGCACAGCCGTGCTTCCTTATTCACAGGCGCTGAGCCGTTTCCCGGCACATTTACAGCAGCTGGATATGGAGTCTAATGGTAAGTCTGTGAACCGTTTCGGGGATCCTGTGAATTATCCGACAGGTCCGGTGATCTTTGGTGAGCCCGGAACGAACGGACAGCATTCTTTCTATCAGTTACTGCATCAGGGAACCGATATTATCCCGCTTCAGTTTGTCGGATTTAAGAACAGCCAGATTGGAACAGATGTCGATATCCAGGGCAGCACGAGCCAGCAGAAGCTGTGCGCAAACGTCGCTGCACAGATCGTCGCATTTGCATGTGGCAAGTCTGATGAGAACCGCAACAAGAATTTTGAAGGCGGACGTCCGTCCAGCATCATTATCGGTGAGCAGCTGAATCCGCAGGCGCTCGGCGCATTGCTGGCACACTTTGAGAACAAAGTGATGTTCCAGGGATTCTTATGGAATGTCAACAGCTTTGACCAGGAGGGTGTACAGCTCGGTAAAGTATTGGCAAAGCGCGTGCTCGCACACGAGACCGAGGGAGCATTAAAGGAGTTCAGTGATCTGCTGAATATTTAAATAAAAATAGCAATATAAAAGGTGTCCGTTTTGAACCGATGTAAAATCTAACGATTGGAGGTCGGTTCAGCGGACACCTTTTTGCAGCTTTCTTACTTTTTAGATTTTATTCCCTGGCAGCCGCCCACGGTCCATGGCGGTAAAACAGGATGGACAGCGTGGTTGCGATACACCATCCAACCGGCCATGCACACCAGATTCCGGTTGCACCGAGTATGGTTTGCGAAAAGACGTATGCCAGTACGACACGCAGGATCAGGTCGGTAAATGTGGCGATCATAAAATTTTTCATGCGTCCCGCACCGCGCAGGATGCCGTCTGCGACGAGCTTGGCAGATACGACAAAATAGAACGGTGAGAGGATGCGTAAGAACATGATACCTGTATGCATGGCGAGCTCGGTAGGTGCATCCAGAAACAGTTTTAATACGATGCTTCCACCGAAAAAGTAGAGTAGCGCGAGTGGCAGACTGATGATCCATACGAGCTTGATGCCGATGCGAAAACCTGCCCGGACACGGGCGAGCTTGTTGGCACCGAGATTCTGTGCGGTATAGTTCGAGATACCGTTTCCAAGTGTTGTAAACGAGGTGATGACCAGGTTGTTCAGCTTTACGGCTGCGGAGTATCCCGCCATGACCGGTGCACCAAATCCGTTGATGATACCCTGTATGATAATATTTCCCATGGAGATAAAACTCTGCTGCAGGATACTCGGAACTGCGATGGTTACGATCTGTTTTAATAGTCCCCAGTCAAAGATCGCAGCTTTTTCTCTGCCTTTCAGTTCGATTTTCGCCAGTCTGCGGAACACGACCATCATAGCAAGGATGCAGCTGATTCCCTGACAGAGGAACGTCGCCCATGCGACACCAGCGACACCCATGTGGAAGGCTTTGACAAACCAGATATCGACTGCGATATTGGCTGTCGAAGATACCGCCAGAAAATAAAACGGTGTTTTTGAATCGCCGAGCGCAGAGAAGATGCCGGTCGCGATATTATAAAAGAATACGAACGGCAGCCCCCAGGCATAGATGTCCAGATACAGCTTGGAGTCGGCAAACACTTCGTCTGGCGTGTGGATCAGTTCGAGCAGCAGACCGGAGCCTAAGATACCGATGAGCATCAGTACGATGCACACGATACCGCTGAAGATACAGGCGGTATAGACTGCAGTTTTCATTGCCCGGTAGTCTTTGGCGCCGAACAGTCTCGACACGACCACGGAACAGCCCATATTGCATCCAAAAGCGAATGCAATAAAGATCAGCGTGATCTCATAGCTGTTGCCGACAGCAGCCAGCGCATTTTCACCGATGAATTTACCGGCGACGAGGCTGTCTGCGATATTGTATAATTGTTGGAAGATAATACTGCCAAAGAGTGGCATACAGAATTTCCAGAGTACGGTTTGCGGATCGCCAACCGTCAGATCTTTATTCATTTTCTAATTCCTCCTCAGTATATAGAATTGCAGGCATGTCGTTGATATACCTGAATTTCAGCAGCTATTGTAGCACAAATACGGCTGGCTGGCTATACTGAGTTGATCAATTAGCGCGTGTGTTCCTGTTCTTCTTCCTGAATGAACATAATCGTAAAGCTGACGAGCAGCAGCACGCAGGAGAACCAGATCGTGTGCATTCCAAAGTGTGCGATCAGGCTGCTGCCGACACCGGCACCGAATGCAAATAACAGGATTACGCCAAAATAGTGAAAGGACTTGTATAGAGTCTGTACATTACGTGTCTGTCTGTAGGTGCAGAATGCTTCGACACCGCTTCGCATGTTGCCGATGCACATCGTGCTGGCGAACGCATAGCTGTCCACTTTCCGGAATGCCTGCACCTGCATCGCACAGGAGAAGGAGACGAGTGCATTGGCGATCAGATTCAGTTCTTCTGGTATAAAACCGACACCAAACAGCAGGATCAGTTCGATCAATACAACGATCTGTCTCCAGTGAAAACGCTGCAGATTCTGGAATGTCTGACGAACCAGTATAGTCGCTGCAACGCCCAGCATAAAGAAGAGGACAGGTACTGCATAGTGCAGTACACTTGCCCAGTTGCCCTCAAAGATATTGGTGCTGAGAAGAACGATATTTCCAGTCTGTGCATTGGCAAAGACATGGTCACGTGCAATGTATGTATATACATCCTGCAATCCGCCTGAGATAGATAGCAGTGCGGCGATCAGAAAAGACTCAGACATTTGCCTGTTTGAATGATAACGTAATTTTGTAAAAGCCATGATGCCTCCTAAAATAGTGAATTTGTCTAGGTGCAATACCGGAATGCCCGGTCGGTGATGATACGTGCAAAGATCAGTCCAAGCGGCAGTGCCAGGATGATAAGCAGTGCGGATGCCAGCCAGGAAGCTGCGACCGAGAGGTTCATAACGCCCAGATTATAAAAGCCTTTATATAAATATAATCCCGGAACCATGATCACAATGGACGGAAC
>JBNMKT010000123.1:0-7993 GCA_050874485.1 bacterium | reverse complement strand
TGTGCCTCCTCTCTATTCACAGCAAAATCGTTCTAACATTGATCCGAATTTCATCCAAAATATTTTCTGGAATTTATTTTATCACAGTTTTATGCTAAAATAAATTTATTATATCTCAGGAAAGCAGGTTCTGCATGAATAGTCTTGTAAAAATTGTTTTGGAAAACAGTAAACAATGCCCCTCAAAGGACGCACTGATCTCTCGGGACAGACATATCACCTACCGTGAATTTGCCCAGAAGATCCTGGTCTTTTCCAATTATCTAAAGCAGAAAAAAATCAAAAAGGGAAGCAAAATTGCGGTCGAAGCTGACGATCCGGTTTTATTCTACACCGTTTTTCTGGCGGTTCAGCTCCATGCATGTATTGTTCTCCCGCTGGAAAAAGATATTTCTTTGTATCATTTACAGGAAATCTTAAAATCCCAGAAACCTGCGATGGTATTTTCAAGACATACCGGCGAGATTTCAGAAGACTTTTTCTCTGTGCCCTGTGATTATGAGCTGCCGGAAGCTGATCCGCTGGCCGAGACACCCGCTGCCATTATATCTACGACCGGAACAACCGGAAAACCGGTCACGATCGTACATACAAACAAGAGCATCCTGTCCACAGCCATCACCTACCTGAGCCGGGTGCCCATGACACAGTCTAGTATCATATATACTGCCGTTCCGTTTCATCTGGCCGGCGGATTCCGGCGTGTATTATCCGCGTTATATATCGGTGCGACCAGCGTGATCTCCGATCAGCCGCTTTCGCTCGCGAACATAGCCGATGCTGTCGAGCACTATCACGTTGACTTTCTATGCACGGTTCATTCCAATATCGCTACGCTGCTCAGCGAGGATAAGGATCAGACGACTGCCATCTCCGAGCATATCAAAGTCATTGAGACCTATGCCGGCAGACTGACCTCTGCGATGATCATGCGCTTTTATCAGTGTTATCCGCACTCTGTCCTGTACAACGTATATGGCACCACAGAATCCGGTTGTCTGCTCGTAAATAACACGACCGAGAATCCTTCTGATTCATGCATCGGCAAGCCGACAGAACTGGCCCGGATCAGCCTGATTGATGAGAACGGCCAGCCAGTCACACAGCCCGGAAAATATGGCTATTTTGCAGTTCAGGGTCCGATGAACATGCGCGAATACTACAAGCGCAAGGCTCTGACCAAGCAGGTACTCTCAGACGGTGTACTAAAAATCAATGATATCGGCTATTTTGATGAGAACGGATATTATTACTATGTGAGCCGGGTCGGTGATATCATGAATATCAATGGGTATACCATCGTCCCGGATGATATCGAAATGATCGCCATCGATTATCCGTATATCGAGGACTGCGCCTGTACCTGTGTGGAGGTCTCTGACATCGGTCAGCTCCCGGTGCTGTATGTCGTGACAAAGGAAGGCTATGACAAAAAAGATTTTCTTGATTTTATGATGAGCCATCTCGAACCATATAAAATACCTGCTGCCATACGTGAAGTAGCCAATATCCCACGTACAACAACAGGTAAAATCATACGAAATGTACTGCCGATGCTCACCACCATCTGATCATCTTTGTGATTGCTTTTCTTAATTGAATAAATTCCGGATCGGATACATCTCTTGGATACGGAAGCGGATTCTCAATGATCTCCTTGACCGTTGTCGGCTTCTGCGACATGACCATGCACTTTTGAGACAGATATACTGCTTCTTCTATATTATGTGTGATGAACAATACGGTACTGCCGGTCTGTCTCCACAGCTTGAGTACCTCATCCTCCAGATAATATCTGACCTTGATATCCATCTGTGCATATGGTTCATCCATCAGCAGCAGATCCGGGTGCACCGCAAAACTTCTTCCTATTACAACGCGCTGCTCCGCAGAGACGGATAAATCTTTCGGATACAGGTGCCGCTGTTCTTCCAGCCCGATCATCTGCAGGATCTCATCCGTGCGCTGCGCGATCGTCTTTTGATCCATCTTCTTCAGCTTCATATTGAATTTGATATTGTCCTCCACCGTAAGCCACGGAAATGTAGAGGGCTCCTGAAACACAAAACTGATATTATGCTTCTTCGGATCTGCGGGTACATTGTCGATCAGTATCTGCCCACTCGTCGGCTCGATCAGCTTTGCGAGTAGATTTAAAAATGTCGTTTTCCCGCAGCCGGTGGGACCGACAATGCATACGAAATCACCTTTGTTGATCTCAAAGGATACATGATCCAATACGGTCAGATCATCAAATACCTTTGTTAAATCTTTTACTACTATCTTCGGTTGCTCTGCCATCTGTTACTCCTATAACGCCAAATCCATCTGCTGCGTAATGCCATTCCGGAATGCCATAAAATCATCCGCCGCATTGTTTCTGGGTCGTGCCAGATCCGGCACAAACTCCTGCACAACGCGTGAGGGCTTATCGGAAAACAACAAAATCCGATCTCCCAGATAGATCGCTTCTTCTATATTATTGGTCACAAATACAATGGTCGCTTTTTCAGTACTGCGCATGCGCAGCAATTCATCTTCCATCTGATATCTCGTCTGTGCATCGAGCGCTCCGAACGGCTCATCCATGAGGATCATCGAATGTCCCATCGCATATGCCCGTGCAATGCCGACCCGCTGCTTCATTCCTCCGGACAACTGCGCCGGATAACTGTGCGCAAAACCATTCAGACCAACCAGATCGATATATTTTTTGGCGACTCTGCCCCGCTCTTTTTTCCCTACACCGCGGAATTTTAACGGCAGTTCTACATTTTTCTCTACGGTCTTCCAGTCGTAGAGTGCATATTTCTGAAAGACAAAGCCCATATCACTATCCTGGTCCTGAAACGTCACCGTTCCTTCATCGGCGGTGTCCATTCCTGCCATGATATTTAATAGTACCGTTTTTCCGCACTGTCCCGGTCCTAAAATGACCAGAAATTCATTTTCATATACATCAAACGACACATCATCCAGAATCTTTGTGCCTCCAAATGATTTGGACAGATGTCTCACCTCTATTTTGCGCGCATCCTTGACCATAAACACACCTTCCTTTCTATTGCATTCAACAACAGCGTAAATACTGCGCTGCACAGTGCGACTAAAATAATTCCTATAAAATCAAGTGCTGTATCTGATGAATTTTTCATGCTCTGGTTAATCAAAAATCCGATTCCCTCTTTCGCTGCGATCATCTCTGCCGCCACGAGTGACATCCATCCGGTCGATAACCCGGTCTTCATCCCGGCAAAGATCGCCGGGATACTGCTGGGCAGCGTAATATCTATCAGAATCTGCCACTTATTTGCGCCAAGCAGTTTTCCTGCTTTTAACAATAATTCATCCGTCTGCCGGATACCTGCCTGCGTATTGATCACAATCGCCATGACAATTCCGATAAAAATAATGATGTCTTTGGACGTATCACCCATAATACCTACCCATAAGACTACAATCGGTATCCATGCCAGCGGCGGTATTGGCCGGATCACGGAAAATACAGGCCACATGATCCGCTTGAATGTCGGGAAGATACCAAACGCGACTCCCAATGCGACTCCTACAATGCAAGCCAGCACAAACGAGACCAGAATGCGACGCACGCTCGCCCATACGTGCATCCACAGAGGCACTCCCATGATCGGATTTTCAACCAACCGGATAAATCTTCCAGCCGTATCTATCGGTCCTGCAAGATTCGTATTCCATACGGAAGCCGCCCACCACAGACCAAACACACAGATCACCGATATTACCGATAATATACTGTATCTATATTTTCTACTCATCTTTCCACCTGTCATCCCTAATGTCTCTCCCACGGTATCACCTTGGTTTCCAACAGCCCTAATAATCCGGTCAGTGCCCCTCCGATGATTCCAATGACCAGCATACCGAGCAACACAATATCCGGTCGCGATGCCTGCCGTCCCTGTTGGATCATATAGCCAAGTCCCACAGAAGAAGCGATCATCTCTGCCGCCACCAGCGTCGCCCAGGCGCTTCCGAAAGATACCTTGATACCTACAAACACCATTGGCAGCGCCGAAGGTACACCCACTTTAAAAAACATCTGCCACCGGCTTGCGCCGGCTGTCTTTGCCACATTGAGCAACGCAGGGTCTGTCGACTGGATACCGGTATAGGAATTGATGACACACGGCACAAATGCCGCCACAAAAATAATGAACAACTCTGATTTCATACCGATACCAAATACGACGATGACGATCGGAATCCAGGCCAGTGGTGGAATCGGTTTGACAATCTCAAAAACCGGTGAAACCAGTGCTTTAAACGTTTTGAAAAATCCCATACACAGTCCAAGTGGCACACCGATCACGCAGGATAACACAAATCCCGCCAATACCAGCTTCAGACTGGTCGCTATGTGTACCAGAATTGTATTGCCATCCGGTACTACATTGTTCAGTTTATCTATAAATGTCATACATAACGTATAGGGTGCCACGAGCTTATCTGTCGATACGATTCCGAATGACACAACGCACTGCCAGATTGCCAGGAACACCAGGATGCCACTGCAGCTCAGCAGCACATTTTGCCACAAGGGACGTTCTTTTTCCTGATACATGATTCCAATCCTTCTATGTTTATTTCTGTTTATTTCTGTTTAATTATGTTTCACTATTCCAATCCCTCTGCTGCCTGCTTTAAAAATGAAGCATCTACAAGTTTATGATCAATCAAGGTATCCGCATCACTCTGCTCAATAATCTTATTTTCCACCATAAAATCTGCGATTTCCAATAACGTCTGCTGCGTCTGTGACTGACCGTTCTGATCATCAAAACGGCTCAACTGTTCATCAACCGACAAAATCGGTTTGATCTGTGCACTATAGGCTGCTACCTCCTCACTGCATTCACCATACTCGTTCTGCCAGTTGTACATGACCTGATTGTAACCATCCGGATCGTCCTCATATTTTTTCTCTACCTGCAGGATCCCACGCAGCAGATTCGTCAGTTCCTCCGCATGATTCTCACAGAAATCATCTGTCGCAATGATAACGTCAATTAATTTTTTTCCAGTGTCCGCACAGGTTGCGATGCACGTATATTCATCCGGATTCTCATAAAAAGCAGACCATTGCGGATCAAATCCCACAAAAATATCCCCCGTACCAGAGGCGAAAGCCGATGCACCAGAGGCGCCTTCCATATTGATCAGCTCGATATCATTTTCCGTCAGATTCATCGTAGCCAGTGCTGCCAGCAACGTGTAATGACTGGATGTACCCTTGGCGCAGACCACTTTTTTTCCTTTCCATTCCTCTGCCGAGCCATAAATATTCCCATATCCGTCGATATGTCCCTTTCCTGCTTTTACGATGTCGCTGTCATTGCGCGCATAGATCTGAACGGACTGTTCATCATCCGTCAGCACTGCTACGACTCTCGTCCCATTTGCTATATTTCCAGTGATCGATGGCATCGCCCCGATCGTAGCCACATCGATATCTCCTGCCGCAATCGCCTCATTGATCGTGGGTCCGTTGTCAAAATACTGTTCTTCCACATCCAGACCCAGATCACTATATACGCCAGAAGTATTCGCCTCATGTGTCAGTACCGTAAATCCAGTCGTCATAGTTGCCAGACGCACTGTGTTTTCTCCTTTTCCATTGGTCTTTCCACACCCGGTCACAGCCAGTGCTGTCATTGCCAGCATCAACATGCCGACTCTCACTTTTCTCATATTCATGTGTGATATCTCCTTTTAATATTAGTCTTTTCAAAAGTATTATTTTGTTTTTTCTTATGCAACGCCCATAAAATAGCACATTATTTCTATATTTTCGTTCTATTTTGGAATTATATGTCAATTTTAATTTATATGATTCTATTTTGGAATTAAATGTTGACTTATGCGTTTATAATATGATCCGTAATTCAAACCAGATATTGACAATAATTAAAGGAGTATTCATATGAACATGATCATTAACGGACAGGATGTGCCTGCATCCAGTGGTGAGACAATTGATGTATTCAATCCCTATAATAATGAAAGGATTGATTCCGTTCCTTCCGCAGCCAAAGAAGATATTGATGCGGCAGTAAGCGCCGCGAGAACTGCATGGAAGAGTTGGAAGAAAACACCGGTCTATAAGCGTGTAGATCTTGTAAATCGTTTCCTAACATTAGTAGATCAGAACCGTACCGAGCTTGGCAGACTGCTCAGCCTCGAATCTGGCAAGACCATCACCGAGACTGCCATCGAGATGAACAATATCTTTACTGCATGGCACGCATTTTCCGAGAAAGCCAAACACTTATATGACACGGTCATTCCCGCCGGCCTGGAATATAACCATGACAACAACGTCGTTTTGACGAGACGCGAACCTCTGGGTGTTGTGGCATGTATCATTCCATTTAATTTTCCGTGTAACCTGTTCAATCAGAAGGTCGCTCCCGCGATTCTCGCCGGAAACTGCGTCATCGTGAAACCTGCGACAGATAACCCGCTCACAGTCTGCCGGTTAGTCGCACTCATGAGAGAAGCCGGTTTCCCGGATGGCGTTGTACAGGTCGTCACCGGCCGTGGCTCCTCCATCGGTGAGTATCTGTCAACCCACAAAGGGATCGATGCGATCACGCTCACCGGTTCTACTACCGTCGGTGTAGAAGTAGCCCAAAAAGCGGCTCCTTCGCTCAAGCGTATTGCCCTGGAACTCGGTGGAAATGATGCATTTATCGTATTAGAAGATGCCGATCTGGAGCTTGCGATCAATGAAGCAGTGAATGCCCGTTTTTTCAATGCCGGTCAGATCTGCTGCGCACCGAAGCGCTTTCTCATCCACCGCTCTCTCTATGAGGACTTTGTATCGGCTGTCACAGAAAGAATCGCTGCATTCTCCTTCGGTGATCCGCTGAGTCCGGATACGAAAGTCGGAACTGTCATCAGTGAACGCGCTGCCAAAATAGTAGAAGAACAAATCCAATTAACCGTAAAGCAGGGCGGCCACATCATTCTCGGTGGCCAGCGTAATGGTGCATTCGTTACACCTACTGTGATCCGCGATGTGCCATTTTCTGCTGATGCCATGCATGATATGGAGATCTTTGGTCCGGTGATGCCGATCGCTGCTTTTGATCATGAGGATGAAGTATTAGAATTAGCGAATGCTACGATGTATGGGTTGGGCGGCAGTGTCTTTACCAGAGATATGAAAAAAGCAATGAAATTTACAGACAATCTGGAATGCGGCAGCGTCGTCATCAACGGTTCGAGCTATTTCCGCAGTTTTGAAATGCCATTTGGCGGCTATAAATATTCCGGAGTCGGCAGCGAAGGTGTATTCTCCACCTTTGATGAACTGACGCAGTTGAAATGTATCACATTAAAAGGAATCGGAAACTATTAATCACAGGAGGATCTGACCATGAAATTATTGAGTTTGCAATCCGGTCTCAACCAGTTTGAGACCTGCGACGCTTTTTTAGAGGAATTTAAGATTAACAAAAATGATTTGATCATCACATGCAGCTATATCTATGATGATTTTTTCAAAAAATATGATCTGCCGGCACAGATTATTTTTCAGGATCACTACGGAGCCGGTGAACCGAGTGATGAGATGATCACGCGTATGCTCGCTGCGATCGACCCGGATCGTCCGTATGAGCGGATCTTTGGTATCGGCGGTGGCACCGTGATGGACATCTCCAAATTATTTGCTTTGAAACAGATGACCCCTCTCGTGGAACTGTTCACCGGAAAAATAGCTCCGGAAAAGAAATGTCCCCTGATCCTGATTCCTACCACATGCGGAACCGGAAGCGAGGTGACAAACGTATCGATCGTCGGTTTCCCGTCGCTGGATACCAAATTAAGACTCGCCGCAGATGCTTTATATGCAGATGAGGCGGTTCTGATTCCTGAGCTGACGAAGCATCTGCCGCGTCATGTATTCGCCACCAGCTCGATCGATGCCCTGATCCATGCAATCGAATCCAGC
>JBNMKT010000122.1:0-8001 GCA_050874485.1 bacterium | reverse complement strand
GAAATTCATCCGAAAAATCAGGTGGAGGCAAACGAAGAGGGCGTATCCATCATCGTGCAGGAGTTGGGTACACTGTCCGGACTGACAGTTGCAGAGAATATCTTCCTCGGACATGAGGACCAGTTCGTACATTTCGGATTGAAAAATACAAATGCCATGAACCGCAAAGCGCAGGAACTGCTCAAGCAGTATGGCTTTGACCGTATCAAGGCATCTGATATGATTGACAATTACAATTTCGAGGATCGTAAGCTTGTAGAGATCGTAAAGGCTACATATTTCAATCCGAAGATCGTAGTTATCGATGAGACAACGACAGCACTCTCACAGGAAGGACGTGAGGAACTGTATAAGCATATGGATCGCATTCGTGAGAGCGGTAACACGGTTATTTTCATCTCACATGACCTCCCGGAAATCATTGAGCGATCTGATACAATCACAATTCTGCGTGACGGTGTATATATCGATACAGTCAAGAGTTCTGATGTGGATGAGGATGCATTGAAGAAGCTCATGGTAGGACGTGAAGTGACCGGAGATTATTATCGTTCTGATTATGGCGAGAAGGTTTCTGACGAAGTCGTATTGTCTGTAAAGAATGTGACCGTACCTGGACTGATCGAGAATGTGACCTTTGATCTGCACAAGGGCGAGATCCTTGGCTTCGGTGGTCTGTCCGAGTCTGGTATGCATGAGATCGGAAAGGCAATCTTTGGTGCCTCTTATGACCGCGAGGGTAGTGTGACACTGGCAGACGGAACACAGATCAATGATATTCCGACTGCAATCAAGCACAGCATCGCGTATACTTCAAAGGATCGTGATAATGAGTCTGTTGTATTGAATCAGAGCATCGGAGATAATATCTGTCTGCCGTCACTCGATGAACTTGCAGGAAAAGGACCGTTCCTGAGTGATAAGAAGAGACGTGATTTTGCCAATAAGTATGCGCAGCAGATGTCTGTAAAGATGGTCAATGTGGATCAGTTCGTTTCCAACCTGTCTGGTGGTAACAAGCAGAAGGTCGTTCTGGCGAGATGGATCGGAAAAGATTCTGACATTGTCGTATTGGACAGCCCGACACGAGGCATTGATATCAAGGTAAAACAGGACATCTACCAGTTGATGAACGAGATGAGAAAAAATGGTAAGTCCATCATTATGATTTCAGAAGAGTTGATGGAGCTGATCGGTATGTGTGACCGTATTGTCATCATGAAAGACGGAAAGATCAGCGGTGAGCTGGAGCGCGATGAGCATCTGGATGAGAACGGTCTGATTTCGATGATGGTATAAGGAGGCAGTTATGGCAAGTCAAGCAAGTGCAAACACAAAAGAGCAGGAGCTCAGAAAAGTATCAAAAATGTCGCTGGTTCGTTCGCTTCTGCCGATCGTAGGACTGGTTGTGGTATTCCTGTTATTCAATATTCTGACAAACTTCAGAATGATGGGAAATATGTCACTGGTACTATCACAGGTATATGTAACGATGATTTCAGCGATGGGCGTTTTCTTTATCATGACCATGGGTGGACTTGATTTCTCTCAGGGGTCAATTTTAGGAATCGCATCGATTGTAGTATGTATGTTATCCAAGATCAGTATTCCTCTGGCAATCGTCGGAGGTATTGCAGCTGGTGCAGCGATCGGAGCGATCAACGGTTACTTCTATGTATACCGCAAGATCAAATCCTTCATTGTTACGATCTGTACCATGTTCCTGTTCCGTGGATTTATCAAATATCTGACAACCAATTCACCGGTAGCAGGTTCTGCAAAGCTGATCAATTATGACAGCACTGCACTCAAAGTAACATGTACCGTTGTGATTCTGGCGATTGGATTTGTGATCTTCCGTTTTACAAAATTCGGTACATACTTAAAGGCTATCGGTGCCGGCGAGAAAGCAGCAATGTTCTCCGGTATCCGTACAGACCGTATGAAATTCTGGATCTATGTACTGGCAGGTGCGATCACAGGATTCGCAGCATTTATTAACGTTATCAAAGTAGGTTCCGTTACATCTTCAGGTGGTAACCAGTTAGAGACACAGATTCTGATCGCGCTCGTACTTGGTGGTATGCCGATCTCTGGTGGTGCCAAGGTTCGTTTTGAGAATATCGTTGTAGGTTCTCTGCTGTACATTGTATTGAACAGTGGTCTGACGATGATGGGATTCTCTACACAGATGATGCAGTTGATCCAGGGTGTTGTATTCCTGATCTTCGTAGCAGTATTTGCGGATCGCGAGTCTATTCAGGTAATTAAATAGGAATTGCGGAGTAGCTATGCGAAATACGGATCAGGATGTCCTGAAATATCAAAAATTGTATCATTGGGCACATACGGTCATCACAAGTGGTGTGATGAACCATATGGATAAGTTTCCGTCCGAGACGAGTCTGCAGAAAAAGTTCGGTTATTCCAGACAGACCGTTCGCACAGCGCTTCAGAAACTGGAAGAAGAAGGTCTGATTGTCCGTGTCCGTGGAAGTGGAACATATGTCGCTTACGAGGGACATTCATCAGATGGGGAAAGACCCAGAATCGGACTGCTGCTCAGCTACTATTCTGACTATCTGTTTCCGAGGGTGTATGATGGTATTGAGTCGGCACTGAAGGAAAAAGGGTATGACATCGAGGTGGCAGTCACGAAAAACTACCTGAATGCGGAGGCTCTCTATCTGGAGAGTATGTTCAAGCGTCAGGTATCAGGATTGATTATTGAGGGAACGCGTTCTGCGTTCCCAAATCCGAATATTCGTCTGTATGAGGAGATCCGCAGGCGCAATATACCGACCCTGTTCATTCACAATCATTACGCCAATCAGACATTTGACAGTGTCGAGATGGCTGATGCGAAGGCTGCTTATGAGGCTACGAAGATGCTGATTGAACACGGACATCGGAAGATCGGAGCGATCTTTAAGTATGACGATATGCAGGGCATTGAGCGTTATAAGGGTTATATTCAATGCTTGTCAGATTACGGGATCCCTTTTGATGAGGATTGCGTCCGCTGGTATTCGACCAAGGATATGGAGGAAAAGCTGAGCAAAAAGGGACTGATGCATATTTATCGGAGAACGAAAGAATGTACAGCGATGGTCATGTACAATGATGAGGTGGCGGACTATTATATGGAGTTTTTAGAGGAACGTGGAATACGGGTTCCGGAGGATCTGTCGCTGATCTCATTTGATGATGCAGAGCTCCAGCAGGTAGATCGGATTAAGGTGCTGTCTGTGGTTCATCCCAAATACAAACTGGGCAGGGTGACAGGGAAAAACCTGTTGCGGATGCTGGAGGATGAGCAGTGGCAGACCAGAAACTATTCTTATCGCTTTCCGGTGCAGTTCAATGATGGTAATTCAATCATGAAACGTTAGAGGAACGTGTGTGGCAGATGCGGCACACGTTTTTTATATGATAGAAGCGGACAGGTTTTTTAGAACAAAATGACAGAGAGGAATTTGGAATTATGAGAATACCGGTGGTCGTCGATTGCCGAGACAGATACAGGCTGCGGTATCATTTCAGGCTGAGACGTTTTGGGCTGGATCGCGGTATGGAGCACAAATACCGTGGACTGATTTCAGAACGAAAGTTGGAGCGCCTTGGAGCGTATTGCAGGGAAAATCATTTGAAATATTATATAGACAACCGCTATGGCACCCGTGATTCCGGTTATCGTGCGCGCTTCCTGAGACATAATCCACCGATGCTTGGATGCTTTTATTTCTGTGCCTATTGTGGCAGGCCTGTCTCGAAAAAGCGTGTGACGGTGGATCATCTGTATCCGGTTGCCAGGGTGTCACGTGATCTTGAATTACAGAAGAAACTGCGCAGACAGGGGATCGAGGATCTCAACAGTGAGAAAAATCTGGTGCCTGCCTGCTATCGGTGTAATCAGGAGAAGGCAGCGCAGATGGGGCGCTGGATCAGGAAGGGAAAGATCGGACGGCATGCCTGGGTGTGGGTCATCCGCTGGATTTGCAGGCTGGTACTGTTAGCAGCCGTATGGTATGTGTGCTATCGATTGTATGTCATTTTGCACATGGAAAATGTGACTGCTGATTGTAAAAATCTCTGGAATATACTACAGTTATAAATAATACGAAATGACAGAGGAATAAATCATGGGAATGAATGATGTAGTGAGTGCAGATCGGCTGCATATCGGATTTTTTGGCTGCCGGAATGCAGGAAAATCAAGTCTGGTCAATGCAGTGACGGCGCAGAATCTCTCGGTCGTCAGTAATACAGCGGGTACGACGACTGATCCGGTGAAAAAGTCGATGGAACTGTTGCCAATCGGGCCGGTTGTGATCGTGGATACACCTGGATTTGATGATACGGGGGAGCTCGGGGCACAGCGTGTCGCCCGTACTGCGCAGGTGCTGCAGACGATAGATGTAGCGGTGCTTGTCATCGATTGCACCGTCGGGGCAGTTCAGACAGATCGGGAATTGCTGAAACAGTTTGAAGCGCGCAAGTTGCCGTATCTGATTGCATGGAACAAGGCGGATGCAGATGTGCCGGCTGTAGAACTGGCTGGTATCCCGCTGGAATGCCAGCTATGGGTGAGCGCCAGAACCGGACAGGGAATCCGCGAATTAAAAGAAGCGATCGGAGCACTGGCAAAGGGACATCTGGAACCGCCGACGCTCATAGCGGATAAGCTGAAGAAAGGCGATCTGGTCGTGCTCGTTGTGCCGATTGATTCGGCTGCGCCAAAGGGCAGGCTGATCCTGCCGCAGCAGCAGACGATTCGGGATATCCTGGATGCGGATGCGCGGGCGCTTGTGGTAAAAGAAAATGAACTGGCGCATACGCTTGAGGAACTGCGCACGCCACCGGCACTCGTGATCACGGATTCACAGGTATTCGGAATGGTAATGAATATTGTACCAGAAGATGTCCGCCTGACTTCTTTTTCGATCCTGATGGCACGCAGAAAAGGATTTCTGGAGATGGCAGTGTCTGGTGCGTCAAAGCTGGATGAACTAAAAGATGGTGATAAGGTGCTGATCTGTGAGGGGTGCACACACCATAGGCAGTGCGGGGATATCGGAACGGAAAAATTACCGAAATGGCTGCGGGCGTATAGCGGCAGAGAACTGGAACTGACATTTGCGTCCGGAAAGGATTTTTCGGATCATGTGACAGATTATGCACTGGTCATCCATTGTGGAGGGTGCATGCTGACCGAGCGCGAAGTGCGCGCACGCATGGAGCAGGCAGTGGCTGCAGGAGTGCCGGTCACGAATTACGGTACCGCAATCGCACAGATGAATGGCATTCTGCAGCGGTCGTTATCGGTGTTCCCGGAATTGGCAGCAAATGTGTGAATGATTCTGGTCTTTGATAAGTCCGGAGAATGTGGTATACTAAACAATAACTCTGACAACAAAGCATGGCATGAGCCATCCTGCGTGGGAAGTGAGCGAATATGAAAGCATTCAAAATACGAGTCTATGGCATCGTGCAGGGCGTAGGTTTCCGCCCGTTTGTCAACCGGCTTGCGGTGGCAGACGGATTATGTGGAACGGTATGTAATAAAGGTTCCTTTGTGGAGATCTCTGTACAGGGCGAAGAAGCTGCACTGATGCGTTTTCAAACAGATCTGAAAGATCGGGCACCTGAACGGGCTGTCATATTAAACATGGATGTGACAGAACAACAGCCGGGATTCTTTCATGATTTTCAGATTATCGTTAGTGAAGAAGAGTCCGGACATATATTTGTACCTCCGGATATCGCAATCTGTCCCACTTGTAAAACTGAATTATATGACAAAACGAACAGGCGGTATCTGCATCCGTTTATTAATTGTACCGCGTGTGGCCCGCGGCTCACTATCTTAAAACAGATGCCGTATGACAGGGAACGCACAACGATGGGTGCGTTTGAAATGTGCGCTGATTGTGCAGGGGAATACAGAAAAATTGGTGATCGGCGTTATGATGCCCAGCCGGTATGCTGTCCGGACTGCGGCCCGCGTGTGTATCTGATGGACGAACCATGTGTACAGGGAGCGGATGCGATCAGGCGCACGAGGGAAGTGATACGCGCAGGCGGCATCGCGGCAGTAAAGGGTATCGGAGGATTCCACCTGTGCTGTGATGCAGGAAATGAGGAGGCAGTCAGACTGCTCAGGACGCGCAAAAGCAGGCCGGCAAAGCCGTTTGCGGTCATGGTACGCGATCTGGAGACTGCAAAGCGTATCTGTGAGATCGATGACAGACAGGAAAAGCTATTAGACAGTCCGCAAAAACCGATTGTCATCGGTAGAAAGGCAGACGCGCATGGCGCGGTTGCAAGTGCAGTTGCACCGGACAATCCGACACTTGGTGTGATGCTGCCGTATGCACCGCTGCAGTTGTTATTATTTCATGATCCGGCGGATGATGCAGACGGGTTGTTTCCGGATGTGCTTGTGATGACGAGTGGAAACCGGGGAGGCGCTCCGATATGCCGCAATGATGGAGAGGTCAGAGAGCAACTGGCGGATTTGTGTGATATTGTCTTGTCGCATGACAGAGACATTCTGATTCGTGCGGATGATTCTGTTGTCGCGGCTGCTGCAGAAGCATCGGAAGAACCGTTTATGCTACGCCGCTCGAGAGGTTATTCACCACTGCCTGTTACGGTATCGGAAGAACTGACAGGGCAGGTGCTGGCAATCGGTGGAGAATTAAAAAACACATTTTGTATCGGGCAGGACAGCTTCTTTTATCCGTCTCCATATATCGGAGATCTATCGGATCTGCGTTCGGAACGTGCGTTGGTGGAGACTGTCGAGCGGATGCTGGCATTGTTTGAGGCAGTGCCGCAGGCAGCAGCCTGTGATCTTCACCCGGATTATCGGACGCGTGCGGTCGCACAGACGATGGGACTGCCTGTGATAGCGGTACAGCATCATTATGCACATGTGCTGTCGTGCATGGGGGAAAATGATGCATGGTCGGAGAAAGTCATCGGAGTCGCACTTGATGGAACCGGGTTTGGGACAGATGGCACAGTGTGGGGTGGCGAATTTCTGCTTGCCGATAAACATGGATTTACGCGGGCTGGCAGCCTCAGACCTTTCTGGCAGATGGGAGGAGATGCAGCGGCAAAAGAGGGCTGGCGGATTGCGCTGTCATTGCTGTTAGACCGTTATGAGACAGACGAGGCAGCAGATCTGGCATACCGGTTGGGGCTGTGTGGAACAGACACGGCACGAATGTCGGCTGCGATAAAAAAAGCAGGCATATACGGCGTGACATCTACCAGTGCAGGGCGTCTGTTTGATGCCGTGAGCGCACTGCTTGGGATTAGGAATGCATCTACCTTTGAAGGTGAAGCTGCGATGGCACTACAGTATACGGCTGAAAGAGCGGAAGGGGCATCTGTTTTAACCGGAATACCCTGTTGGGATGTGGGACAGCACCCGTTTGTGCTCCTTGATTATATGCCGCTGTTTGAGCGGTTGTTGACAGGCCGGCTGGCGGGAGAACCGGCAGAGATGCTCGCCTATCTGTTCCATGAGCAGCTGGCAGAAGGAATTTTGTGCGCCTGTGAGGTGCTTCGCAGGCGCACAGGGCGCCAGACCGTAGCTTTGTCAGGCGGCTGCTTTTGCAACCGGCTATTGCTGCGGCTGACAAAAGACAGACTGGAGACCGCTGGTTTTCAGGTACTCACGCATCATCAGATCCCGGCAAATGATGGTGGGATCGCACTTGGACAGGCGCTGTATGCGATGGAACAATTGAACAGAAAGCTGTAACGTAAAAAGATTTTTGCGGGAATGAAGGAGATACAGACATGAACGAAGAACAGGCTGCAGCACAGCCGACACGTGTGGCGCTGCTTGGCATTGTTGTGGAAAATCAGGATGCCGTACCACAGATGAACGAGATTCTGCATGCGTATGCGCATTATGTGATCGGACGCATGGGCATCCCATATGAGAAGCGCGGAGTATCTATTATCAGTGTGGCAGTAGATGCCCCG
>JBNMKT010000121.1:0-8015 GCA_050874485.1 bacterium | reverse complement strand
GTGATAACCTGCGGAGAAATCACTGCTCCAGCCCTTGATCGTCCCATCCTGAGCTCCAAAGTTCATGTACTCACCGGATACCTTCGGCTCAAAATATTCGCCGTTTTTCGCACTGAAAATATAAAAAACACTCGCCGATCCAAACGCATCCTTTTCCCATACAAAATAATCTCTGTCTGCCGTTTCTATAAATTTATCTTCTGCGACATATCCATAAAAAGCAGGCTCGCGATCAGATGTAACCGGAAC
This sequence comes from bacterium, assembly GCA_050874485.1. Taxonomy (GTDB): domain Bacteria; phylum Bacillota; class Clostridia; order Lachnospirales; family Lachnospiraceae; genus W0P33-017. The sequence continues at coordinate 7,766 of JBNMKT010000121.1, read as the reverse complement.
ATCCGTCATTTCTCCTTTTGAATTGAAAAACAGGAAATGCTCTACCGTATGTGAACCCTCCGAACTATATTGACCCAGGATCAGATATGCCTCCTGTCTGCCATCCTTATCAAAATCATGGACGATCCGATATAATTCATCTCCACCAAGCTGCTCGTGATACTTATCACATAACTCATTCAAGTCGATCTCCTCTTCCGGTTCACCAGAGTCACTCGCTGAGTCAGTATCACTTTCCGGCATATGATCCTGCTCCCCTGCTGCCGTATCCCCAAAATTCATCTCTTTGACTCCTCTTACATCAAATCTATCCCAGTCAAGACCTCCATTTTCCCGCACACGATCTCCATTCGCTTTATATTCCGCGATTCTGGCTCTCACCTCGTCTTTTGACACACCTGCGTAATCAATGGCGTGAAAACGCTGCATGATGGCATCTGCCCCTGCAAACCATTCTTCAAACGGACACTCTGTTTTCGTATCTTCATCGCTCCTGTAACACGTAAACGTACTGTACTCATATGCGTGTTTTTCATCTTCATTGGCACTGACCGCCATATTTTCGCCATATAACACAACATCAACCGGTCCATAATTGTTCAGGTGCTTGTCTATGATCTGAGGCGTCCAGATATGACCGTCTTTGCATTTCATATAACTTTCTTTGAAAAATATCAATTCTTCCTGGTCTACACCATATCCACACGTGGTCTGGACTTCATCGTATGCCTCCTCCAGCTTCGAACTGTCAGCCAATCCGATCGGATCGCTTTCGATCTCTAACAGATCATCATCGATATATCTCAGAATACTGATCTGCTCATCATTCTGGTTTACCACCATCTCCGGTATCCCATCACCATCAAAATCATTGAGATCAAAACCTGCAATATCCTCATTTTCCTGTATATAATTCTCATAAGCGCGTTCCCACGTATTTGCCGGATGATGGTTCCGATAGATTGCCACTCCGGCTCCACAACCCACAACACCAACTGCGGCAGCCATTCCTATGACCTTCATTTTCAAAGCAGCTTTTCCTGCCATCGCATGACCCGCAGCAGTGGCACCTGCTCCTTTTACTGATACGCCAACCGCAGCCAGTACTTTTGCCCCGATTTGTACCGGCACTTCGCAAGCCTGTGCATCTTCGTTGAACAAAAGTACCATCAGTGGCGCAACAGAGAACAGCCTTGTTCCCTTTTTGATATTTAATTCTTCTACACCCGCACGTATTTTGGCTCTTGCCCTCGATAGATTTGTCTTAACCGTATTTTCCGGAATGCCTAATTCAGTTGCTATCTCGCTTTGCTTTAACTCGTTATAATAAAATCCAATCACGCAGAGCTTCTGCATCTCATTTAGTTCATGATCTATGATCTCTCTGAGCAGTCTCTGGGCTTCCCTGTTTTGCATCACTTCTTCCGGAATGATCTTATCATCATCCGGCAGCTGCTCAAACGTAGTATCATCCTCCTGCAACAGGATTTCCCGTTTATTTTTCTTTATATAAGCATAGCAGCTTCTCGTTGCAATCGTTCGTACCCAGGAGAAAAACTTCTCATCATCTTCCAGTTGATCCAGTCTCTGTGAGATCGTCAGATAGGTATCTCCCATGATATCTGCAGTCATATCCAGCGCATTATCATTTCCTTGCACTACCTTATATATGATCGAATAGGTACATTTTTCGGACTCCCTGTATATAATTGTAAATGCATCTCTATTCCCCTGCTTATAATCGCTTATCGCTTTCTTTAATTGTAAACTTGTCTCCATAAAATTCTCCTTCGTCTTTGCCAGTATATCATAATGTAACGGGTGTGTGTATATTTATTGCACCCTATACTATGGAGACCGCCAGTTTCCAAAAAGTTTCATTTTTTAACAAATTTCCTATGAAATAAAAACAGAGACAACCTTCTGCAAGCGCTCCTGCATCGGCCATCTCTGTTCATCATCTCTATATGATTATTTCCACAAGTCCATTTTGATTGCGCCCTGTAACTTTTCTTTTGTCATCAGAGAAATCTCGTCAATAAAATAATTGCGGAACGTCATTGTTCCACCACCGCAGTCATCCGTTTTCCGTGCAGCATATTCGCCCGCGATACCGACAAATGCACAGCACGCGGCTGCGCTGTGCACAGAGCTCTCTGCGCCGAGAAACGCACCTGACATGACCGAAGACATACATCCGCTGCCCGTGATTCTTGCCATTTTCGCATCGCCGTTTTCACAGACATAAGTGGTCATTCCATCGGTGATGATGTCCTCTTTTCCGGAAGCTACGACAATCATCATCCGCTCCCTTGCATATTGTTTCAATGCTTCTATATCAAGGGAACGGTCACTGGCATCTACTCCGGTGACTGTATTGTGATCCTCGATCAAAGCCCGGATCTCAGAATAATTGCCCCGGATACAGGTCGGATGAATCTGTCTGATCAGCTCCTTACATTTCTCTCGCCGATAAGTCGATCCGGATATTCCCACCGGATCGACAACAATCGCATGATTCAGCTCATGTGCCACGCGTCCCGCCTTTTCCATCGCTTCATAATCTGCGATCGCACCCAGATTACACACGAGCACATTTGTACCGGCCGTGATCTCCTCCACTTCAAGTGGATGGCGAGCCATCGTCGGGGATGCCCCTGCTGCCAGCAGGATATTCGCACAATCATTGACCGTCACGATATTGGTGATGCAATGAATGATCGGACATTTCTTTTGTATGTCATTATAAAGTTCTGTGATGTAGTCTGCTGTCACTTCCATCGTATCTTCACTCATGCGATTCTTATTCCTCTAAACTAGCTCTCATTTTAGCAAGTAAACCAGATTTTTGCATCGGCAGCGTGATAACCATAGCGATGATCGTTCCTCCGCATGTACTGATCAAAAACGGAACAACGAACGTAAACAACGCCGCTGCCTGATTGCCCATGACAAAATATGCGATCGGATAAGAGAGCATGCCACCGATGATACCGGTTCCTACGACCTCACCCACATACGCAAGCGGCAGTTTTTTTCCGTATTTATATAACAGGCCACCGAGCAGTGCCCCACACATACTTCCCGGGAATGCCAGCGGACTGCCCAGGCCGAGCAGATTGCGGATCAGCGATGCGATAAAGGCCTGTGCCAGCCCCCACCAGGGTCCTACGGTCACTGCACACAGGACATTCACCAGATGCTGGACGGGTGCACATTTTGATCCAAATACCGGGAACGAAAACAGGCTGCCCACTACCGCTATCGCTGCAAAAATTGCCGTCACTGTCATTTTCTTCAAATCTGTTTTTTTCATGTTTTTCCTCTTTCTAATTGTTCTAATTGTGTTTTATTGCTCCCACAACTTTATCTACAATCAGGCAGAGGATGACTGTAAGGATCATATCCGGCAGCGTATTTCCCACCGGCGTATCCACATGCATCAGTACACGATAGATTACAAATCCGGCAACCCATACGAGCAGATTTGCCCACTGAAATGCATCTTTTTGTGCATTTGCTTTTTTCAAAATAAAATAATCTGCGATCTGTATCGCGATCATCGGTGCAAACACAGAACCGATCAGATACAGGAAGTCTGTGATATTATCCATCGGATATACAAGCGCTGCTATCGTTCCAATGACTGTAACAATAATCGCAGCCCACTTCTCATTGATCTTCGCAGAGATGGAGACGCAGGATACACCCGCAGAATAAGCATCCAGGAATGTCGTCGTCACCGTAGAGAATACGATGATTAAAAGTCCTACGACACCCAGCCCTGTCTTTAACATAATCTGTGCAATGTCATATTCACCTGTAAAAATAGCAGCTCCCATACCGATCATATACATGAAGATACTCACCAGATCATAGACCACAACACTGGTCACTGTCGCCGCCAAAGGCTTCTCTGCTTCTCTCGTATAATCGCTGATCAGTGGCAGCCAGGACAGCGGCATCGCCACAGCCAGTTCCACTGCCGCGCCAAACGTCAGGCTGCCATCATCCACGATCGGAGCAGCACTGCCTGCGCCAAAGAAAATCACTTTGAACAAAACCAGGGACAAAATAAAAAGTGCTGTCATCGCAATGGTATTTACCTTGCCCAGATTCGTCAGACCGATAAAAATCCATGCAATGATGAGCAATCCGATCACAAGCGCCCAGACTGCTGTTCCGGTATGCAGGACTCCGTCTGCCGCCAGCGCACCATCATAGATCATGATCGCCGTCCAGCCAACGAGCTGTAGTACATTCAGAATTGCAAACAACAGGCTTCCTTTCTCGCCAAAGCTCATTTTGACCGTTTCCATTGCACTTTTTCGCTCTCTGGCTCCGATCATACCTGCGGCGAACATCATGAGTCCGCCGATCAGATGTCCCAGTAAAATGGCTGCCATCGCTTTTCCAAAGCCCAGTGATGCAAAATAAGTACCTGTCAGTATCTCAGCGAGAGATACTCCCGCTCCAAACCATATCAGTCCGTTCGCAAAAACGGAAGTTCTCTTCTCACTCATCCTTCATATTCTCCTTCGATTGCAAATGCATGATTCATCGGTCCGCTTCCTTTTCCAAGATCGAGCATATCTGCCAGTGCGCCGGAAATGTAGTTTTTCGCGTACTTTACAGATGTCTCCAGATCTCTGCCCTTCGCAAGGTTCGATGCGATCGCAGACGAAAGCGTACATCCGGTTCCGTGGGTATTCGGATTGTCGATCCGCTTTCCATGAAACCACACGGGAGCTGCTCCTTTCTGGAACAACAGATCATTGGCATCATTTAACTGATGTCCACCCTTTAATAACACTGCACAACCTAAGGTATCGCATATGATTTCTGCTGCCTTTTCCATATCCGCTTCTGTTTTGATCTCCATATCAGCAAGCACTTCTGCTTCCGGAATATTCGGAGTAATCACAGTTGCAAGAGGCAATAATTTACTTTTCAATGTGCCTATGGCATCCTCACTGATGAGTCTCGACCCACTCGTTGCGACCATGACAGGATCTACCACGATATTTTTCGCATGATATTCTGTCAGTTTGTCCGCGATCGTCTCGATCAGTTCGCTGGATGCGACCATTCCGGTCTTGATTGCATCCGGATATATATCCGTAAAAATACAATCCAGCTGCTCTGCCAAAAACTTCGGAGTGACCTCCATAATGTCTGTTACGCCGGTTGTATTCTGGGCAGTCAAAGCCGTGATCGCACTCATCGCGTATACGCGATTGGCGGTCATAGTCTTAATATCTGCCTGGATGCCGGCGCCTCCGCTGGAATCACTGCCAGCGATTGTTAATGCTGTGTACATAACTTTATCTCCTTTGCATTAATTTTATATAGCGACCGAAGGTGGTGCCCCCAATCTGCCGCTGTGTATTGTGTATAATATTGTATAAAAAATGCAGGAATCCAACGAAAAGATTCCTGCACTAAATACCTGTGTGTCTATATCTCCCTACGTTGGCATTATCCAAATCAGGTTCCGGGTTAAAGCCAAAGCTTACTCTCAGCCCGCCTGTGCGAGCACCCCGTTTTCTTTTTTGCAACATTCTTATTATACTCATGTATGGAGAAATTGCAATAGTCAATTTTACGATAACAAAGTAAACTGATTGATGATATTATTGACATCCTCGTACATGATGCCCTTCGATTTAGAGTTATTCTCTACTCGTTTGATATGTGTCTGTGCAGACGCATAAGACTCCTTCGAAGTATTGATAAATGCTGTAATATCTTCCAATCTCGTATCCGCTTCTGTGATCATCCCTTCCATCGTTCCGTTGATCGTCTCAATCTGGTCTGTCTCACTGATTACGGTTGTAAAATCTTCGTGAATCTCATTTGTCTTCTCCACATTGCTGACCATCATCTCTTTGCTGGAGGATACGGAATCATTCATCTTCTCCAAAGATGAATTGACCATACCCACGCTGGAATTCACGCGGTCAACCAGTTCCTTGATCTCTTTGGACAGGCTCTGCACCTCCGATGCCACTACCGCAAAGCCTTTACCGGCTTCCCCCGCTCTGGCTGCTTCAATGCTAGCATTGAGCGACAACAAGTTCGTCTGGGCTGCGACTGCCTCGATTCCTTTGGCACAGTTTCCAATATTTTCAACCGATTCAGCCAGCTCCTGAAATGAACTGTCCAGCGTATCTAACCGCTGCATCATCTCCATAGAATCTTCCTTGAATGAATTCACCCGGTTCTGTGCCTGACTCATCGAATCATGTACCTTCGACTGATATTGCCGATACTCATTCACTGTCTCCGACAGACTCTGGAAATTCTCATGAAAATTGTGAATGCTGTCTTCGAGAACGCTCATATTATCAACAATGGAATTAAACTCTCCATGAATCTGTCCTACATCCTGAACCATCTTCAGATCCTCTTCCATGAGCGCCTTTACCTGCTTTTGCTGGTACTTCGCCATCTGTGTCACACAGGCATCATGATTACCATGCTCTGTGACACTGTTTTTCTCCTGTACACTTTCCGTATCTTTTCTCCGAAAAAACTTCATCTGATTTCCCCCGTTTCTCTCATATCAATCAAATACAAAACAAGTCATCGTCTGATTCACATGCTGTGTCCTGAAATGTTCCCCACAACCCACCAGACCGACGTGATTGCCCAGCTGATTCATATTTTTCAGATAATCGCCCATATATTTCATGTCATTAAACATCATATAACGGAGAATACAGTTGACAGAAAATACTCCCTTGATGGATGACATATCTCCTTTGATCTTCGATACCGTATCCTTAATGATGGCATCATAATCACCCAGCCGCAGGATCGTAAGCGTATCCATATGATTGGCACGCTTATAGCATTCCAGGCTTCCGTCAGCGCTATGATCCTTGATTGAGATAATATAGATATCTTCTCCTACCTCGCGTCCGATCGGATTTTTGAATGTCTGGCTCTCGATATCACTCTCCTTGATCCCCAGTGCATTCTGATAGACAGAAACCGCACTCTTGCCATCAAGTGTAATGATTTTCTGACTCGCCTCATCGATCTTTGTCACAACAAAACTCGGCATATTTTCATCTAATACATATATATTTTCCATGTACGCGCGTATCGTTCCGTTTTTATTTTTAATCAGCGCGTAAACACATGCATCCTCATACAGTCTGCCGTTAAAGCTGACTTTGTTATCCCATGCCGTCGCTCCGATCAATGCAATGTCCCGTTCACTCAGACAGGAGTTCAACGTCGTCACAATCACGCTGTCATTGCCTGTCGTAAAGTCCAGACAAACGGAATCCTTTGCATTTGCCTGAATCGCATTCATATTTTCTTTGATCTTCTGCACGGATAAAATCGGTCTATGTACATCGTCTATCACATCTGCGACCGCCTCGCACTCATCATAGGCGATCAGAATGATATCTTCCGGATGATCCTGCAATTCATAATACCCCTGTCCGCAAACGCCTATATTCGTCACTTGTGGGATCAGTTCCCCCATCTGCTCCACACAATCTTTAAAAACGCTTGCCGGTGCCATCAAGATCACCAGCTTCGCACTCGCCAATTCTGTTAATGAACTGGCAAAATTAGCCATGTTACATATCTTGACTGTCTGTCTCATAAGTGCCTCCCATTTCGTCTGCGCATAACGCAGCTTTCTCCCTAAAAACACTATACAAAGTATAACAAAATGTCGGCACAAGTTCAATGATATTTCTGGTCAGATACCCTTTTAAAAATTGCAAAGTTTAATTCCACCATCC
>JBNMKT010000120.1:0-8036 GCA_050874485.1 bacterium | reverse complement strand
GAAGATGATATTACTGTGTTTGCCCATCAGTTCCACGATCAGTCTTTTCTTTTTCAGATCGCCGAGCTCATCCAGATGCTCGATATCAAAACAGATGATACGCTCCAGCCCAGGCTGGGAGATATCCGTGATCTTACCGTTTGCGATGAATTTACGCAGCAGCATACAGAAATTCGGTGCAGTCATGGGGCTGGGTCGGTTTTTATCCGTGAGATAGACAAATGGCAGGGATGCGCTGGCTGAGAGAAGCAGCCGGTGCTGACCACCGGTGCCTTTGATCGTGAGCAGCAGGGCATCGCTCTCGGGCTGGGCGATCTTGCTGATACGACCGCCCAGAATAGATGTTTTTAGTTCTTTTGTTATATTTGCAACGACAATTCCGTCAAAAGCCATCAGATTTGTCCTCCTAAAGTAGTTTTCATTATTTTATTTATATTTTATCTATATCTTATCTATTTTACTGGAATACAGTGTGGAAAGTCAATATAGACATATGACACACACATTTTCAATGTGATGGCCGGACTGTTACTTTTTGTATTTGACGAATACCGATATTTGCCTTATAATAACAATAGCTATGCATACTGATATGGGGAAATGGTGATGCATGGACAGAATGATTTCAGAGCAGGGTTTCCTACTCGGTGTGTTGGAGGTTTTTATGATAAAAAGCATGACCGGCTTCGGAAGATGCGAGGTGACAGACGAACAGTGGAAGATGACAGTGGAGATCAAGGCTGTCAACCACCGCTATCTGGATGTCAGCGTCAAGATGCCGAAAAAACTCAGTATTTTTGAAAGCTCGATCCGCACCGTACTCAAGGAGTATATGGAACGTGGAAAAGTGGATGTGTTTGTATCATATGAAGATCTGTCCGAGAATGGATATGCACTCAAATATAATGAGCAGCTTGCCGGGCAGTATCTGGCATATCTGCGACAGATGGCACAGACCTTCGGACTGGAGGATGATATCCGTGTCAGCACGCTTTCACGCTATCCCGAGGTATTTATGATGGAAGAGGAGGATACGGACGAGAAGGAACTGTGGACAGTACTTGAAAAGGCAGTACGCGGTGCCTGTGAGCAGTTTGTAGAAGCACGTATCAGCGAGGGTGAGCATCTGCGCAATGATCTGATCGCAAAACTGGATCAGATGAATGGCTATGTGGATTATATTGAACAGCGTTCGCCTGAGATCATTGCGGAATACCGCAGCAAGCTGCAGACAAAGATCGCGGATCTTCTGCAGGATGCACAGATCGATGAAGGGCGCATCGCGACTGAGGTGACACTGTTTGCGGATAAGATCTGCGTTGACGAGGAAGTGGTACGCCTGCGCAGCCATGTGAAGGGCATGAAGGAGGTACTTCTCGCCGGAGGCAGCATGGGACGCAAGCTGGACTTCATTGCACAGGAGATGAACCGGGAGGCCAATACGATTCTGTCGAAATCCAATGACCTGTCGATCTCCGATACAGGTATCAATCTCAAGACTGATATCGAGAAAGTAAGGGAGCAGATACAAAATATTGAGTAATTTTATGAATATCGGTTTTGGCAATATTATAAATGCAGATAAGATCGTTGCCATGATCACGCCGGATTCTGCACCGGCAAAGCGTATGATCCAAAAGGCAAAGGAAGAATCCAGACTGATCGATGCGACACAGGGAAGAAGAACCAGAGCTGTGATCTTCACAGAGAATGACCGCATTGTATTATCGGCTCTGCTGCCCGATACATTATCCGGCAGAATGAAACAAAAGACCGGGGCTGATCAGCCGGATACGCATACAGCCGAAACGATGGGATCATGATCCAAGACCGGTCGATACGGAGGATGAATAAATGAACACACAGACAGGTATATTGACTGTGATATCCGGATTTTCCGGTGCTGGGAAAGGTACAATTGTAAAGCGTCTGCTGGAGAAATATCCGCAGAATTATGCATTGTCCATTTCAGCAACAACGCGTGCACCACGTCCGGGTGAACAGGATGGACGGGAATATTTTTTCCGGTCCGTGGACTGCTTTGAGAAGATGATTGAAAACGACGAGCTTCTGGAGTATGCCCGGTATGTCAGCAACTATTATGGTACACCCAAGGCTTATGTACAGGAGCAGCTGGCGAGTGGCAAGGATGTCATTCTTGAGATCGAGATCCAGGGAGCATTAAAGATCAAGGAAAAATATCCGGATACATTGCTTTTGTTTGTCACACCACCCAGCTTTGAAGAACTGGAGCGGCGGCTGGTAGGCAGAGGTACAGAGACCCCGGAAGTGATTCACGAGAGACTGTGCCGCGCAGATGAAGAATGTATGGGTATCGAAGCTTATGATTATCTGATTGTAAACGATGAACTGGAGGCCTGTGTTGATCTGGTACATTCTATTTTACAGAATGAACATACAAAGATTTCACGTAAAGAATTATTTATTATGGAAATGAAAACAGCATTAACGAATTATGCGAAAGGAGAATAATGATGATCCATCCGTCTTATGTAGAACTGATGAAAGTAGTAAACAATACCACAGAGGTAGGGGAGGAACCGGTTGTAAACAGCCGTTATTCGATCGTGATTGCCGCCGCCAAGCGCGCACGCCAGTTAATTGCCGGTGACGAGCCGTTAGTGGCACATGCAAATGGCAAAAAACCGTTATCCACTGCGGTACAGGAGCTTTACGAAGGAAAGGTAAAGATCCTCGGTGAAGATGATCAGGCAGATGAGATGCATGATGCAGCTGATCCCGTGGATAGTTCCCTGACAGCAGAGAGCGTAGAATAGGCAACAGGTAAGAACTGCCACTGGCAGCTTCTTATGGATGCGTAGTCACATACGGAAGCCGGAGCACATCGTTTCGGCTTCCTTTCACATCACAGGAGTATCTATGAATATTTTATTTATTTCACTTGGCTGCGATAAAAATCTGGTGGATTCTGAATATATGATCGGCATGCTGAATGCTGCTGGTTATACCATTACGGATGATGAAACCGATGCAGATGTCATCGTAGTCAATTCCTGCTGCTTTATCGGAGACGCCAAGGAGGAGAGTATCCAGACAATCCTTTCTATGGCAAAGTATAAGGAGACAGGAAAATTAAAGGCGCTGATCGTCACTGGTTGTCTGGCTCAGCGTTATCAGGATGAGGTGCTGGAGGAGATCCCGGAAGTGGACGCTGTGCTCGGAACGAACGCATACGATGCGATCGTGGAAGCTGTAGAGGGAGCCTTGAAAGGCAGCGTCTATAAAAACTATCATGCACTCGAAGGATTGCCGGATATGCATGACAAGAAGCGTCTGGTCACTACCGGGGGACATTATGCATACCTTAAAATCGCAGAGGGATGTGACAAGCACTGTACCTACTGCGTGATCCCGTCGATCCGTGGCGCATACCGGAGTGTCCCCATGGAGGAACTGGTAGAGCAGGCAAAGCAGCTTGTCGCACAGGGAGTCAGAGAACTGATCCTCGTGGCGCAGGAGACGACGGTCTATGGGGTTGATCTCTATGGCGAAAAATCGCTGCACCGGTTATTGGACGAGCTGAATGCGATTGACGGCTTGTATTGGATCCGGCTGATGTACTGTTATCCGGAGGAGATTGATACACAGTTGATTGAAGCGATCAAGCGTAACGGTAAAGTGGTACATTATCTGGATATGCCGATCCAGCATATCAATGATGATATTTTAAAGCGCATGGGACGGCGCACGAGTGGCGCAGAACTGGCGGATAAGATCGAGCTGCTGCGCAGTGAGATCCCGGATATCTGTCTGCGGACAACGTTGATCTGTGGTTTCCCGGGTGAGACACCGCAGGCGCATGAAGAACTGTTAGAATTTTTAAACTGGGCAGAGTTTGACCGCCTCGGGGCATTTACCTACTCGCCCGAGGAGAATACGCCGGCAGCATCGTTTGAGGGACAGCTGGACGAGGAAACCAAGCTGACCTGGAGAGATGAAGTCATGGAATTGCAGCAGGAGATCTCTTACGACCGTAATGAGTCTATGAAAGGACGCGAGCTTTGGGCATTTGTCGAGGGCAAGGTCGCCGATGAGAATGCCTATGTTGCCAGGACATATAAAGATGCACCGGGGGTAGACGGCTATATATTCATTCACACGGATGCCGAACTGATGTCCGGCGATTTCGTGAAAGTACGTGTGACCGGTGCGCTGGATTATGATCTGATAGGGGAGATGATATAAGATGAAGATGAATTTACCGAACAAACTGACGATTTTGCGTGTACTGCTGATCCCATTTTTTGTATTTTTCCTGCTGGTTCCGGTCGTACCATACAGCAATTATATTGCAGTAGCGATCTTTATTATTGCCAGTCTGACAGATCTGGCTGATGGAAAGATTGCAAGAAAATACAATTTAGTGACAAATTTCGGCAAATTTATGGACCCGCTTGCTGATAAACTACTGGTATGTTCCGCAATGATCTGTCTGGTAGCTACCGGTCAGCTCGCTGCATGGATGGTCATTGTGATCATCAGCCGTGAATTTATTATCAGTGGATTTCGTCTGGTGGCAGCCGATAATGGAGTCGTGATCGCTGCCAGCTACTGGGGAAAATTCAAGACGACATTCCAGATGCTGATGATCATTGTATTGATTTTGAATTTCCCGGGACAGGCATTTGCGATACTTGGCACCTGTCTGACATGGATTGCATTGATCCTTACGATTGTATCTCTGTGTGATTATCTGATTAAGAACCGCGCAGTCTTAAAGGAACAAAACTAATGGTTGCTGAACAGGAGGTAAATCACCATGAGAATCATAGCAGGAAAGGCGAGACGGCTTCCGCTTCGCACATTACCCGGCAGGGACACCCGGCCGACGACAGACCGTATCAAAGAGACGTTATTTAATATGCTCTCACCGGAACTGGAGCAAGCATATTTTCTGGATCTGTTTGCAGGCAGTGGACAGATTGGGCTGGAGGCAGTGAGCAGAGGCAGTGCCTATTGTGTATTTGTAGATAATAACAAAAAAGCGTGTGAGGTCATACAGGACAACATTGATTTTACAAAACTGGGCAGCCAGTGCAAGCTGATGAATACGGATTGCATGAGCGCGCTGCGGCAGCTGGAGGGAAAATACACATTTGATCTCATTTTTCTCGATCCGCCGTATGAACATGACCTGGAGCCGGAGATCCTTGGGTATCTCGCACATTCGTCGATTGTAAAGAAACATGCACTCATTATCATAGAGGCGGACAGGCATACGGATTTTTCATACGTGGATGCACTCGGCTACGAGCTGCTGAAGGAAAAGATCTATAAGACAAACAAGCATGTGTTCCTTTCACTGAAAGATGAGACACAGGAAACCAAAGAGGGATGATCAATGAAAAGAGCAATCTATCCGGGCAGCTTTGATCCGGTGACAAACGGACATATGGACATTATCCGCAGATCGGCAAATATTGTGGATGAATTATATGTCGGTGTGCTAAATAATCGTGCAAAAAATTCGTTGTTTTCTGTAAATGAACGTGTTAGTATGTTAGAAGAATTAACCGCTGATCTGCCAAACGTACATATTGTATCTTTTGATGGGCTGCTTGTTGATTTTGCAAAGGAGATACAGGCAACATTAATCATTCGTGGATTACGGGCAGTGACGGATTTTGAATATGAGCTTCAGATCGCACAGACAAATCATGTGGAATATGACGAGATAGAGACGATTTTTTTGACGACGAGTCTGCAGTATTCTTATCTCAGTTCTACAATCGTCAAGGAATTTGCGGCCTATGGCGGAGATATTTCACGTTTTGTTCCTGAGCCGATGATTGACCGTATTTATAAAAAATATGGCATTGAAAAAGGAGATCAACATGAGTAGTAAAATTGAGCAGACAATCGAAGAATTAGAACAATATATAGAGACCTGTAAGCCGCAGGCATTTTCGTCCAATAAGATCATTGTCAATAAGGATCAGATTGAAGAACTGCTGACAGAGCTTCGTCTGCGCACACCTGAGGAGATCAAACGCTATCAGAAGATGATCAGCAACAAGGAGGCGATCCTTGCGGATGCTCAGACCAAGGCAGATGCTATTATCGCGCAGGCTGAGGTGACACATTCAGAGCTTGTCAGTGAACATCAGATTATGCAGCAGGCATATGCGCAGGCCAATGAAGTCGTGATGATCGCGACGAAGCAGGCACAGGAGATCCTTGATAAGGCCACCAATGATGCGAACAGTATCCGCATGGGAGCAATCGGATATACCGATGAACTGCTGCGCAATCTGGAAGTGATCTTAAATGGTGCGATCGAGGGCTCGAAGGCACGTTATGAGAATCTGATCGCAGGTCTGAACAGCTCTCTGCAGGTTGTTCTCGCCAATCGTGCAGAACTGATGCCGCAGACAGAGCCGGAGCTGTCTGCAGAGAATGCAACAAATACAGCGACTGCCGCACAGGAGACCGCACCGCAGGAGACTGGCGAGACAAAGGCATAGCCTGAGATGCTCAGATTGCCATTGGATACAAGACAGCGGCGAGTATGGCGGTGATCCCCGCGATGCACAGCCGGCCGCAGATATATGACCGCATGGATAGCTGCTCTGGCAGATCATCTGCATGGATGAGTGAAGCAGTCTGTGCGATACCGGAACAGCCGCCAAACGCGGTGGCACTGAGAATGGCTACATATTTGAGGTATGTACTGTGAATGGCACCGTTCAGAACACTGACGGCACCTGTGATCTCGAGCAGGCTGGCAATCATGGTAGACACGACGGGAATGGCAGTCAGGTAGTGCTGACACATACACGTGATGACGGAAAAGAGCATGACGTATCCGCCCAGCTTTAACATTGTTTCGAAACTATTCATAATACCGGCATCAAGGATGACAAAATTCATTTGCAGCCCTGATGTCGATTTTTTTGTCGCGGTGAAATCCGATGACTGCATGTGGTGTGGCAGGCGATGATGGTGGAGTGTGAGCATCAAAAGACCATAACACAGGGATGGCATATACAAAATGGCATAGGTCACCGGGAGCATCTTCGGCAGATGCAGTGTCTCGGACAGGATATATCCTCCGACAAAGGCAGGACTCATCTGGTTTGCAATCACAAACAGCAGTGATGCATCTTCTCTTGACAGCTGCCCGCGTGCATACAGATCGGTTGTGAGTTTACAGCCCATCGGAAATCCAAATAATGTGCCGGCAAATAGTACAAAGTAGCTTTGTGGCAGATGCAGCCGTTCACTGATTCTGGTCAGGTATCCGCTTCGAATGAGCAGCTGCGTGAGAATCAGAAATGGAAGCAGACTGGGAAGCAGCTGCTTTGCCCACAGCATGAGACCGGAGCGTGCGCCCTGCATCGCGATCTGGGGATCCTTTAGCAGGAATAGTAAAAACATAGCCAGCATATAACAAAATAGATATTTTTTTGTAACATATCGGGGAATTTTTTTCTCTATCATATTACTAATAGCTATGACAGGCAGGTGAAAAATATGAGAAAAACATGTTTGCTGGGTGTGTTGCTGTTGCTGTTTGCTGCGCTTGATATTATTGGAATGGAACAGATTCTCGTATGGGAGGAGCATCTGACGGAACAGATAGCGGCGCAAAATGCAGATGATGGACAAATTCCGTCACAGACATCAGATCGGGCAGTCCCTGACGACATTGCAGACGCGATCCGGGAAGATCTGGAGATCTTCCCGATTCCGGAGTCTACCTTGCATCCGAAGTACACGGTCTCCTATGAGGATTCCTGGATGTCTGCGCGCAGCTTCGGCGGGGAACGGGGTCATGAGGGGACGGATCTGATGCTCTCACCCGATAGACGCGGGATCTTTCCGGTGCTCTCCATGACGGACGGTGTTGTCAAAAAGAAGGGATGGCTGCCCCAAGGCGGCTATCGGCTAGGTATCCGAAGCGGCCGCGGAATCTACTATTATTATGCGCATCTATACGATTATGCGGAAGGCATTGAGGAAGGAATGCCTGTGGTGAGTGGTCAGCTGCTCGG
>JBNMKT010000119.1:0-8070 GCA_050874485.1 bacterium | reverse complement strand
TCGCAGATATTGCACAGGAGATCGAAGAGAAAGAAGCCGAGGAGCATCGCTGCTATACATTCCCGCCGGTAGATCTGTTGAAAAAGGGCGATCCGCGTCATCAGGGCGACAGCAAGCAGCATCTGCAGCAGACTGCGTTGAAGCTGCAGCAGACGCTGAAGAATTTTGGTGTAAACGTTACAATTCTGAATGTCAGCTGCGGGCCTACCGTGACACGGTATGAGATTCAGCCTGAGATGGGTGTGAAGGTCAGCAAGATTGTGAATCTGACAGATGATATCAAATTGAATCTGGCTGCGGCAGATATTCGTATGGAGGCACCGATCCCGGGAAAGGCTGCGATCGGTATCGAAGTACCGAACAAGGAGACTTCACCGGTGATGTTCCGTGATCTGGTGGAGTCGAAAGAGTTTCAGGAGCATCCGTCCAATATTGCATTTGCTGCAGGCCGGGATATCGGTGGACAGGTCATCATGGCAGATATTGCGAAAATGCCGCATTTATTGATTGCCGGTGCGACTGGTTCCGGAAAGTCGGTATGTATCAATACGATTATTATGTCATTGCTTTACCGAGCAGATCCGGAAGATGTGAAGCTGATTCTGATTGATCCGAAGGTCGTGGAGCTGTCTGTATATAATGGAATCCCGCATTTGTTTATTCCGGTTGTGACAGATCCGAAAAAAGCTGCCGGTGCACTCAACTGGGCGGTGGCAGAGATGACCGACCGATACCAGAAATTCGCTACATACGGTGTGCGTGATCTGAAAGGATATAATGCCAAGGTGGAGAGCATCGCTGATATCGATGATCCGGACAAGCCTAAGAAGCTGCCTCAGATTGTCATTATCGTGGACGAGCTGGCAGATCTGATGATGGTTGCGCCCGGAGATGTAGAAGATGCCATCTGCCGTCTGGCACAGTTGGCGCGTGCATGCGGCATTCATCTGATCATTGCGACACAACGTCCGTCTGTGAACGTCATTACCGGTCTGATCAAGGCGAATATGCCGAGCCGTATCGCTTTTTCTGTGACATCCGGTGTGGATTCACGCACGATTCTGGATATGGTAGGTGCGGAAAAATTGCTCGGAAAGGGTGACTGTCTGTATTATCCGCAGGGACTCAACAAGCCACTGCGTGTACAGGGGGCATTTGTTTCCGACCAGGAAGTATCAGCTGTCGTAGATTTTATCAAAGACAGCTATGGACATGCTTCTTATGATCCGGCGATCGAAGAACGGATGAGTAAGATCTCTGAGAGCACAGGTAATACAGGCTCCTCGTCCGCCGCGGCGCCGGGAGCGGATGCCGGCGGCAGAGATGTCTATTTTGTAGATGCAGCGAAGCTGCTGATGGATAAGGATAAAGCATCGATCGGTATGCTGCAGCGGTATTTTAAGGTCGGATTCAACCGTGCGGCACGTATCATGGATCAGTTAGAGGAAGCCGGTGTGGTAGGACCGGAAGAAGGCACAAAGCCGAGACAGATTCTGATGAATCCGGAAACGTTTGATGCAATGCTTGAAGATGGTTCTTTTTAACAGATTATAAGAAATAAAAACAGGAGGCAGTAGAGAAAATGGCACAGATCATTGATGGAAAAAAGATCTCCCAGGAGATTAAGGATGAATTGAGACAGACAGTGGCAGAGTTGAAGGCACAGGGCAGAGAGGGCGCACTGGCGGTGATCCAGGTAGGAAGTGATCCGGCGTCTTCCGTATATGTACGCAATAAAAAGCGTGCCTGCGAATACATCGGTATCCGCTCTGAAAGCTATGAATTGCCGGAGCAGACGAGTGAGGAAGAACTGCTCGCATTGATTGACCGATTGAACCGTGACCCGAAAATCAACGGTATTCTATGTCAGCTTCCGGTTCCGGCACATATGGACGAGGATAAGATTATCCGTGCGATTGATCCGGCCAAGGATGTGGACGGCTTTCATGCCCAGAACGTAGGAGCGCTTGTGATCGGACAGCAGGGATTCGTATCATGTACTCCGGCCGGGATCATCCAGCTGCTCAAGCGCTCAGGCGTTGAGATCGCTGGTAAAAATTGTGTGATCATCGGTAGAAGTAACATTGTCGGAAAGCCGATGGCGCTTCTGATGCTGCGCGAGAATGCAACTGTTACGGTCTGTCATTCCAAGACGAAAAATCTGCCCGAAATATGCAGACAGGCAGATATCCTGATTGTTGCAATCGGACGTCCCAAGATGATCACGGCAGAATATGTGAAAGAGGGAGCAGTTGTGATCGATGTCGGTATACACAGACAGGAGGATGGCAAACTGTGCGGTGATGTTGATTTCGCCCAGGTAGAGCCGCTTGCAGGTGCGATCACGCCGGTTCCCGGCGGCGTTGGGCCGATGACGATTGCGATGCTGATGAATAACTGCGTAGAAGCGATGACTAGATAGTAAAAAAGAGGTTGCGGCATGAAGTGTACAAGATGTGGAGCAGAAATTCGAAAAGGAAACCTGTATTGTTCCAACTGTGGAGCAGAAGTTCAGATTGTATCTGCAGACAATGTGATGGAAGAAGAATTTTTCCTGGATTTCCAAAGGCGGGAAATGCGCGCTGCAGCATCTGAAACGGACGCAATCATGGGATCTGAACTGGAACCTGAATTGGAATCCGAGACAAAATCCCTATCTGCTGCGCATCATAAGACCGGAAAACGGCAAAACCACCGGAAACTTGTAAAAGGCTGGCTGACAGCGACGGCTGGTATCTGTGGTCTCGTTGTCATTGGTGTGCTGTTGTGTGCACGTGGGGCAAAGGCGGCACAAAACAGTACGGATCCGGCTTATGACGAGATGATCATCGCTCTGGCGAACGGTGAGGACGAACAGGCGGCCGGATGGCTGCAAAAAAGCCAGCTGAACCAGACAGAACCGTCTGCTGGTGCATTCTGGCAGGCGTGGCTGTACGGACAGCAGGCAGACGAACA
Organism: bacterium; assembly: GCA_050874485.1. Classification (GTDB taxonomy): domain Bacteria; phylum Bacillota; class Clostridia; order Lachnospirales; family Lachnospiraceae; genus W0P33-017. The sequence continues at coordinate 5,115 of JBNMKT010000119.1, read as the reverse complement.
GCAGCAGATCCGTACACTGCAGGAGATACTTGCCACGGATGAGGATAACGTATATGCGTGCAGGGAATTAATACGCATCTATGTATCCCAGGGCAATTTTGAAGCGCTGCATGATTTCTATGACGCCTATGCAGATACTGCGCTGGCAGGATTGTTTGCGGACTACCTTGTGGCTGCCCCTGTGATTGAGGCACCGACGGAGCCGGTATGGGAAGGCGATACGCTTACGATTCAGGCGCAGAATGGACTCAATATTTATTATACACTCGATGGAACTTCGCCGGTCACGGACGGCACCCTGTATTATGCGCCACTGCAGCTGCAGGCGGGCGAATATACGATCTCTGCTGTCGCATGTAATGAGGACGGTTACTATAGTCCGGTTGTGACACATGAATTAAAAGTGGAAGAACATTATCAGCTGGGAATGCCGCAGGTGACACCGGATAGCGGCGAGTATCTGACACCGCAGACGATTTACATCAGTGTACCGGCAGGCTGCACTGCTTATTATACGTGGAATGGGCAGAATCCGACGACTGCATCTGCCAGATACAGCGGTGGTATTTCCATGCCGGAGGGCAATAATGTGTTGTCGGTCATTGTGGTAGATGCATATGGAAATGAGAGTAGTATTCAGCGGGTGAACTATATTTATATGCCATAAAGTGATGATAGAGAAAAAGATGGTGACAGCAGGCGCTGTCACCATCTTTTTCGTACTTAATCTTCCATGAATTCAATATAATCTTTATCCATCTTTTTAATGCGGGCGAGTGAATATACATCGATCCCCTGCTCCACCAGTTTGTCATGTCCTGGCTGGAAAGATTTCTCGATGACAATGCCGATACCGGCGATGGTGGCGTGAGCTTTACGGATCAGGCGCAGGGCACCGGTCGCAGCTTCTCCATTTGCCAGAAAATCATCAACGATCAGTACATGGTCATTCTCGTTTACATATTTGCTGGACATTGTGAGTTCATAGCTGGTGCCTTTCGTATACGAAGTAACGATTGTCTGATATAAATCGCTGTTTAGTGTCTTGGAAGGCTGTTTTTTTAAGATTACCATCGGAACACCGAGTGTCATGGCGCAGGTGAGTGCAGGTGCGATACCTGAACTTTCAATGGTGGCTACTTTGGTGACACCCTTTCCTTCAAAATGTGCGGCAAGTGCTTTGCCGATCTCCATCATGAGTTCGGGATCAACCTGATGATTGATGAAACTGTCTACTTTTAATATATTATCATTAACAGCAATTCCCTCACTAAGAATCTTATCTTCCAGTAATTTCATAAAAAACTCCGCCTTTCGTTTCGTAATTTAATAGATATTATTTATTATATCACTTTTTTGCATGGACACAATGAAATATTTGTATGAAATGACAGGTTTTTGTATAGGATGTTACAAAGTATGTGATCAAAAATCCGGGTGAAGTGATGAAGTATAGAAAAAAGCACAATTGTTGCAAAAAAATGACAGCATTTTTAATCGGAATGATGCTGTCTGCATGCGTATGCAGCGTCGATGGGGGCTGTGTGGCTGCATGGGCAGATGAGCGGGAGACGACTGTGGAGGAACCACAGAATCTGTATGCCTTGTCAGCATGTCTCATGGATGCAGAGAGTGGACGTGTATTATTTGAAAAAAACGGGTCAGAGCATCGGGCAAATGCGAGTACCACGAAGATCATGACACTGATTCTCACACTGGAGCGGGGAAATCTGGATGATGAAGTGACGGTGTCTGAGCGTGCTGCCAGACAGCCGGAGGTCAGACTGGGGATGCATACCGGTGAGAAGTACCGGCTGGAGGATCTGTGCTATTCACTGATGCTGGAATCACACAATGATTCTGCAGTGGCGATCGCAGAGCATGTCGGAGGCAGCGTGGAAGGCTTTGCTGCACTCATGAATGAGAAAGCACAGGAACTGGGGTGCGAACAGACGCATTTTATCACACCAAACGGACTGGATGAGGTAGATGAGACAGACTGCCATGGCACATCTGCGATCGATCTGGCGAAAATCATGTCCTATTGCATTCTGCGCTCGCCGATGAGGGGCGAATTTTTGAATATTACGCGTACACCAAGCTACACATTCACGGATGTATCTGGCAGACGGCAATATTCCTGCTACAATCACAATGCATTTTTACAGATGATGGATGGCGTGCTATCTGGAAAAACCGGATTTACCGGAGATGCGGGATATTGTTATGTCGGGGCACTTGAACGGGATGGACGGACATTTGTAGTCGCTCTGCTTGGTTGTGGCTGGCCGAATCATAAAACATATAAATGGAAGGACTGTCAGAAGCTGTTTACTTACGGGATAGATAATTATGAATACCGTACACTCCGGCGGGAAAATGGCGTCTGGAAACAGCAGGTGGACAATGGTGCATCGGATAGCGGGGATCCGTATGAGACACCGGACGTATGTCTGCGGGAGGAGCCGCATGAGCCGATTACCATGCTGCTTCGAAGTGATGAGACGCTGACATTTGAAGAAAAAATAAAAGATTTATCAAATGCACCGGTATTGAGGGGTGAAAATGCGGGAGAAGTGTGTTATTATCTTGAGAGATGCGATGGAACAAGAGAACTGATTTATCGTGCAGGCGTCTATGCGGCAGATGAAATCCGGGCGAAGGATATGACGTTTTATCTCCGGTATCTGGTACGAAAACTGCTCACTTAATATTTGCTAAAATTTTAACAATTTCTACATAAATTCTATTGAAAATCTTTCCCAAAACATATATAATTATTATAGCGAAATTTTTGCTTTCTAAAAATTTAAGCACTAAAAATATATACGGAGGTAGAAAGAATGAGTAATGGTAATGATAATTTGGCAATGCAGCGCATCGCCGGATTAGTCGACGAAAACAGTTTTATGGAAATCGGCTCACTTGTTACTGCAAGAAGCACAGATTTCGACCTGTCAAATACAGACACTCCTTCCGACGGTGTTGTGACCGGACACGGTCTGATCGACGGAAATCTCGTGTTTGTCTACAGTCAGGATGCAGGCGTACTTGGCGGTACGATCGGAGAGATGCATGCAAAGAAGATTGCAGGTCTTTACGACATGGCAGTTAAAATGGGTGCACCGATCATCGGATTGATTGACTGCGCAGGTATGAGACTTCAGGAGTCTGTAGATGCATTAGAGGCAGTCGGAACACTGTATGCAAAGCAGGTGGCAGCATCCGGTGTGGTTCCTCAGATTACAGCAGTATTTGGAACCTGTGGCGGCGGCATGGCAGTCGTACCCGCTCTTTCAGATTTTACATTTGCAGAGGCTGAAAAGGCAAAGATCTTTGTCAATTCACCGAATGCAATTCCCGGAAACAATACAGGAAAATGTGACAGCGCATCTGCACAGTTCCAGAGCGAAGAAGCAGGCACTGTAGATGGTATCGGATCAGCGGCTGAGATCTATGCACAGATCCGCGAGCTGGTGGCTATGCTTCCCGGAAACAATGCACAGGCTGGCGTTGTAGACAGCTGCGCAGACGATCTGAACCGCGCATGTGCAAGCCTTGACACGATGAAGGGTGATCCCAGATACGTGCTCAGCGAGATCTCTGACGGACATGCTTTTGTCGAGACAAAGGCTGGTTACGCGAAGGAGATGGTGACCGGATTTATCAAATTAAACGGTATGACCATCGGAGCTGTGGCAAACGCAACAGAGCTGTACAAGGATGGCGAGAAGGCAGAGGAGTTCGAGGCCAGCCTGAGCGCAAGAGGATGCAACAAGGCTGCTGATTTCATCGCATTCTGTGATGCATTTGAGATTCCTGTTGTTTCCTTTACTAATGCGACCGGATTCAAGGCGTGCATGTGCTCAGAGAAGAATCTGGCCAAGGCACTGGCTCGTCTGACCTATGCATTCGCCAATGCAACTGTACCGAAGGTAAATGTCATTACCGACAAGGCTTATGGCAGCGCATATGCAGTCATGAATTCCAAGGCACTCGGTGCTGACCTTGTGTATGCTTGGCCGGATGCCAAGGTTGGTATGATGGATGCGTCTCTGGCAGCCAAGATCATGTATGCAGATGCTTCAGCAGATGTGATTGCAGAGAAGACAAAAGAATACGATGCGCTTCAGGGCAATATCCAGTCTGCAGCAAGACGTGGATATGTAGACCGCATCGTGGATTATGCAGATACCAGAAAATATCTGGTAGCAGCATTTGAGATGCTTTACACGAAAAATGTAGAGCAGCCCTACAAGAAACACGGTGCAAAATAAGAAAGGTGACGATTATGACGAAGATTAAGAAAAAATTATTACTGATCGTCAGTCTGTGCCTTCTTGCCGTCGGAGTATTCGGATGCGGCAGTGATGAAAATGCCACATATAACGGATATACCGCGGACCAGCTTGCTGCAAACAATACAGGTATTCTGGATGAACTGGTAGGAATGAGTGATGATGATCTCGCAATGTACCAGTCTATGCAGGATCAGATCGATGCAGCAACCTTGAAGGTGATCAACAACTGGGTTGATATCAAAGATGAGGTTGGCGATTTTGTTGATTACGGTGAAGTAGCTGTGACACAGGCAAACGGAACAACTACAGTAGAGCAGACCGCAAGCTTTACAAACCGTGACATCAAAGTGACCTTTGTATATGATAAGGACATGCAGGTAGAGGACATCACGATCGATAAAGTCTACTCCCTGGGTGAGACCATGCAGAAGGCAGCGATGAACACAGCAATGGGTATGGGAACCGTATTCGTGATGCTGATTGTCATCAGTCTGATCATCTCATGTTTTACATTCATCAACAAGGCACAGAAAAAGTCAGAAAATAAAAAGACAGCCGCAGCGCCTGCTCCCGCAGTAGCCGCAGCACCTGCTCCGGCAGCTGTTCCCCAGACAGATGATCTGGAACTGGTAGCTGTCATTGCAACTGCAATTGCAGCAGCTACAGGTACATCTACGGATGATTTTGTAGTTCGCTCAATTAAGAGAAGATAAAATTGAGAAGATAAGATTTGAAAAAATTTCAGGAGGAAATAATCATGAAGAATTATACAATTACCGTAAACGGAAATGTTTATGATGTAACCGTAGAAGAG